>CAJTXF010000007.1:34367-66486 GCA_910580045.1 uncultured Eubacteriales bacterium | reverse complement strand
TGACGAAATAATTGACTGCACGATATGCGCACCAGATTTAATCAGTACTTCCTTAGAACCCGTATTCACAGCGGATGAACACCGCATGGGCGGTGATTTTCCTACCATAGGACGGCAAATTTTCTGAAAAACTGCCAGGTTGACGGCGAAAATTTCCCGCCCTCTGCCGGGAAAATCCCTCGCCCCATCGATATCCCCGCTATGAATACAGGTTCTTAAACCTTTTCCTCCTGAGCGGCCAGCCTGGCAGTGCGCCGCCCCTTCTCCGCCTGGAGCAGGACTTCTGTCCCCTCTGGGAGAACGTCCAAATCCCGTACCGCGGCCCCCTGGTGATAGATAACCCCATAGCCTCTGGAGAGCACTTTCAGGGGGCTTAAAGCGTCCAGCTTCCCGGCCAGCACCGCCAGATTCCGCCGCCCGGCCTGGGCCTGGCCCTCTGCCAGGCCGCAAAGCCTAGCCCAAAGCCCATCCAGCTCCCCCCGCCGCCGGAGGACATACTCCTCCCGCCTGCATAGGGGCGAGCTCTGGATTAGGGTGTCCACCTGCTGCCGCAGCCCGTCTATCATCTGCAGCCCCCGGCTGCGGAACCACCTTCGGTATGCCAGCAAATCCTCCATCTCCGCCGCCCGGTCCAGGGTGCAGAGCTCAGCGGCAGCACTGGGAGTAGGCGCCCTCAAGTCAGCGGCAAAGTCGCAGATGGTAAAGTCTGTCTCATGGCCCACTGCTGACACCACAGGTATCTCAGAGCTGGCCACGGCCCGGGCCAGCTCCTCGTCGTTAAAGGCCCACAGCTCCTCGGCGCTGCCGCCGCCCCGGCCAAGGATAATGACATCGCAGGCCCGCTGCCGGTTCAGCGCTTGAATCCCGGCAGTCAGCTGGGCGGGGGCCTGCTCTCCCTGGACCTGGGCCGGGCAGAAGACGATTTCCGTCAAGGGCCACCGCCGCCCGATAATCTGCAGCATATCCTGCAAGGCCGCGCCAGTGGGGGAGGTCACGATTCCGATGCGGGCAGGGCAGGGGGGGAGAGGCCGCTTCCGGCTCTGCTCAAAAAGCCCTTCGGCAGCCAGCCGGTTCTTCAGCTGCTCAAAAGCCAGGGACAGGGCCCCCACTCCGTCCGGCTGGATGTCCTCAGCGTACAGCTGATATTGGCCGTTGGGCTCATAGACACTCACCCGGCCCCGCACAATTACCCGCATACCGTCCTCTGGCTGAAAACGGAGCCGCCGGGCCGCGGAGGCAAACATCACCCCTTTCAGCAGGGATTTGGCGTCCTTTAAGGAGAAATACATGTGGCCGGAGCGGCTGTTCACAGTGAAATTGGACAGCTCCCCGACCACCAGGATGTCTGCCAGCCGCCCGTCGCCATCAATCAGGGAGCGGAGGAAAAGGTTGACCTGAGAGACCGATAGTACTGTTGAACTCATATTCTTACCTCAATCGTGATGATAAATTCATGGAGCCAGGGACTGGCCTGGAATCTGCCGGAAACCAGGAGGGATGCCGGGCGGAAAGACAGCATCCCAGGGCGCTCAAACAGACTCTAGCCCGGCAAGTACCGCAAGCCCTGCGCCGTTGTCAGAGGAGAATTCCGGCGCGGCAAAGATGCCGCCAAAACTGGAGCCCAGCTCCTCCCGCAACAGGGAATTCCCACTGACCCCGCCGGAGAAAAGGATTGGCAGGGGGCCGAACTCCTTCAAAAGGGCCCGGCACATAGCCTCCAGCGCTGCCAGCACAGACTGAATACAGAACCGGGCCACGGTTTCCGGCGCCTCGCCCTGACGCAGCTTGGCCATGCACTGGTTTTCCACTCCAGAGAGGGACACGTCCGCGCCCCGGACGCTGGGCCGGATACCCTTGGGCCGGGGCGCTTTTTGGGCAAGCCGCTCCAGGGCGGGACCGCAGGGGAAATCCAGGCCCAGGGCCACGCCGACCCGGTCAATCAGCTGCCCTGCCTTCAAATCCAGGGACTGGGCCAGCAGCTTAATCTGGGGCCCGGTCATCCCGCCGGGGGTGATTAGCACAGCTTCCGTGGTGCCGCCGGAGACGTGAAAGGCAATCAGCGTCTCCCGGAGCAGCTCCAGCCGCCCCGCTGAATACAGCGCCGCCGCAATATGCCCCTGCTGATGGGAGTACTCCCGCACCGGCACCCCCAGGGCAGCCCCCAGAACATGGGCCTGGCCCTTTCCCACCAAAAAGCAGGGCATATAAGAGCCCTCTGCATCCCGGGGGCTCACAGACACCCCAATGGCGGAGAGCTTCTGCCCAGAGAGCAGGGGGGCCAGCAGCTCCGGCAGCTGGCGGGTATGGTGGAACACCGCGTCGCTCTGACGCAGGCCCTTCTCCCCCTGGGGGACCGGGAGAGGCAGTTTGCGGTTCTCCAGGACAAGGGAGCCGTCAAAAAGAGCGGCGGAGGTGGTGTAATTGCTGGTATCTATCCCCAGATAGAGAGGCATCAGGACTCCTCCGCTTTCCCGGCAGCGTCCTGCTCCAGGGCTTTGGAAAGAGAGCCGAGAACGCCGTTGATATAAGCCGAATCCCCTTCCCCGCCATAGATTTTTGCCAGCTCCACCGCCTCGTTAATGGTGACGCTGGCCGGGGTGTCCTCATAGAGGAGCTCATAGGCTGACATGCGCAGAAGCGCCAGTGCGACCTTAGAGATACGGCGGATAGACCAGCCGTGGAGATGGCGGGCAATCAGCTGGTCCAGCTCAGGCTGGTGGGACTCAGTGCCATAGGCCAGGGCCTCAGAGAAGGCGTGGGGGGTAAGGTCACGTGCCAGATTGGCGGACTGAATAATGGATTCCATTGGTTCGCCGCTGACGGCCTGCTCAAAAATCAGGCAGAAGGCGTCGCTGCGGGCTTCTCTTCGGGTCATGGGTACCTCCAGTTGGTAAAAATTGTGCGCGCGGGCTGAGAGGGCGTTGCAAAATATGTTTGTCAGGGCGCAGGATGTCCATTCCCGGAAAGGGAATGGACAAACATTGCGCCATATGGCTCAGGCAGGGGCAGGGATTTCATTCAATATGACAAGACAGCTGGGTGGGAAAAATCGGGGAAAAATCCAAATCTTTCCCCGACTACCCGCTGGCTTTTTCACACAAACTAACCCCAAACCCAACGAAAGGAGCGAGCTTGCATGAAAAAACAGTCCATGGACCCCCAGGCCCAGGCCTACTTTGACTCCCTGCCCCAGGTCCTCAAGGCACAGATTGTACAGTCCGGCGTGTGCCTTCCCACCCAAGAGGACTTGGAGGCCTACACCAAAAACGTTCTGGGCAGTCTTTCCTCTGGGCAGGAACAGCAGCAGGGCCAGTAAAAGCAGAATTTTCACCCAGCCGGGGCCTGCGCGGTGCCCCGGCTTTTTTCTGCGGAAGGGGGGTCAGGACACGTTTTTCTGATAGAGCAGCCGCAGGCCTTCCAGCATCAGGTTCTCGTCATAGCGCAAATCCCTTTTGCAGTATTTATGGATGAGCGCCATCAATCCTCCAGTGCCCACAGCGGTCACCGGCTGGCCCAGCTCCTCCTCTGTCCGGGCAATCAGCCCGTCTATCATGGCCGCGCCGCCATAGACAGCTCCGGCCTGCATACAATCTATTGTGTTGCTGCCAATAAAACGGGCAGGCTCCCCCAGATAGATATAGGGCAGCTGGGCCGCCCGGGCAGACAGAGCGTCCACTGACAGCTTCAGCCCTGGGATAATCAGCCCGCCCCGGTATGCCCCGGTTTTGTCAATGACAGACATGGTGGTGGCAGTGCCCATATCAAAAATCACCAGCGGCGGGGGATATTTTGCCAGAGCGGCAATCGAGTCCACCACCAAATCCGCGCCCAGCTGGGCCGGGTTATCCATGCGGATATTCAGGCTGGTTTTCAATCCCGGGCCCACCACCAGAAAGTCTTTCCCGGTCATGAGCTTCATGGCCTCAGCCATCACGCTTTTCAGGGCAGGCACCACGCTGGACAGAATGCCTCCCTCAATATCCGTCTCGGGCGCGTAGGTCCCGGGCAGGTTCCGCAGCAGGTTCTTGACCAGCAGATGATATTCATCCGCGGTTTTGTCCCTGTCAGTATGGATGCGCAGGGTGTCCAGCAGCTGCTCGCCCTTCCATAAGCCCAGTACTGTGTGAGTGTTTCCAATGTCAATGGTAAGAATCATTTTCCTGACACCTTTCTTCCAGTGATATGGGACAGGGCCGCGCCCAACGGCAGGCACAGCGCCGGGGTGAGCACGCCCGCTGCAATGGCCTCAGGTATGCCGTTGGCAAAAACAATGCCCATGATGCCTGCGGCCACCGCGTCAGCAGAGATGCCCTGAGCCGCCGCAAAAGAGCTGCCCAGCACCAAGCCAATGAGGCTCATGACCAGGCCGGTGTTTACCGCGGCCCCAACCACGCCTGCCAGCCCATAGCTTATGCCGCGCAAGACAATCTTGGCGTTGGCGCTGCTGGGGATAAGCTCAAACAGCTTCACAACAAAATATGGAATAACGCCCACCAGAATCCTGGGCACAAAGCTGATGGCCAGCGCCCAGGGGCTGCCGCTTCCCTGGCCCGGCAGGGGCACAAAGGGGGAGAAGGCAAAGCTCAGCAGACTGGGGGCCATGGTGTTTTTCCAAAGGCTGATGGCCCCGAATACCCCGCCCAGGAAAGCGCCCTTTTTGGGCCCCAGCAGTACAGAGCCAATAATAACCGGCACATGGAGAATGGTGGCCTTGATGATTGGCAAATCAATCAGGCCCAGGGGCGTAAAGCCCATGACCAGCAGAAGGGCCGTGAACAGGCCGGTGAGGACCAGGCCCTGCAGGGTGGTCCGGCGGGTAGAAGCGGACGATGTGTTTGTCATAAAAAATACCTCCTGTAGCCCGCAAAAGCGGTGCTGCGAAAATGTAGTGTATCCAGCGGCGCCCCTGTGTATCAGTCCTGCCCAAAAGGTACAGGCTGAAAAAGGCACTGCTGAACTTCTGTAACAGTATACACGTTCTGCCGGGTTTTTGCAAGTGCTTCGGCTGAAAAATGCGGAAAAGGCGAAATCTTGTCTCAAAATGTTGCGGTGGAGCTTTACATTGCCGCTAGACATATGGTATAATATAACGGTATGAATTGCGAGAAACCTTTTATCAGCGAAATGGAGACCTCTCACCATGAAGAAAAAAACTGTCGTTCTGGGCGTGACCGGCGGCATTGCCTGCTATAAGTCCGCTGCCCTGGCTTCCAAGCTCACCCAGGCGGGCTACGATGTGGAGGTGGTGCTCACCAAAAACGCCACTGAGTTCATCGGCCCCCATACCTTTGAATCCCTTACCCACAACCGGGCCATGGTGGATACCTTTGACCGGAACTTCCAGAGCCATGTGGAGCACGTAGCCCTGGCTGACAAGGCGGATTTGCTCCTGATTGCCCCGGCCACGGCCAATATCCTGGCCAAAGCCGCCCACGGCATAGCGGACGATATGCTCTCCACCACCATCCTGGCCTGCGACTGCCCCAAGCTGGCGGCCCCGGCCATGAATACCCGCATGTATCAGAATCCCGTTACCCAGGATAATCTGGAGACCCTCCGCCGCTACGGCTGGCATATCATTGAGCCTGCCAGCGGCCGCCTGGCCTGCGGCGCGGTGGGCATGGGCAAAATGCCTGAGCCGGAGGAGCTTTTGGAGGCAGTGAACCAGGCCATCCGGCATGACAAAGACTTTGCCGGGCTGAATATTCTGGTTACGGCTGGCCCGACCCAGGAAGCCTGGGATTCAGTGCGTTTCCTCACCAACCATTCCTCGGGCCGCATGGGCTATGCCATTGCAAAAGCTGCTGCCCAGCGGGGGGCTTGCGTCACACTGGTCAGCGGGCCGGTGGAGCTGAAACGGTACCCCTATGTGGAGACCATAGACGTAACCACAGCCCAGGAGATGTTCCAGGCAGTCACCAGCCGGGCCAGAGGGCAGGATATCATCATCAAGGCAGCCGCGGTGGCGGACTACCGCCCGGCAGAGACCGTGAATCATAAAATAAAGAAAACCTCAGGGGAGGGAATGGCCCTCGCCTTAGAGCGCACCCAGGACATTTTGGCCTATTTGGGGGAGCATAAGCAGCCGGGCCAATTCCTGTGCGGATTCAGCATGGAGACGGAGAACCTAATCGAGAACAGCCGGAAAAAGCTGGCGAAGAAGAACCTGGACATGGTCGCGGCCAACTCTCTGGGCCAGGCAGGCGCGGGCTTTGGCGTATCGACCAATGTGCTGACTCTTATCACCCGGGAGGGCGAGGCAGAGCTTCCCCTGCTCAGCAAGGAGGAGGCCGCCCACCGGCTGCTGGATGCCATAGCCAGAGAGCGGGCTGAGAAGCCGTGAGCCGGAAGCGGTGGCTGGCCCTGGGACGGCTCGTCCTGGCGGCAGTCCTGGCAGCGGCAGTGACCGGAGCCTTTTGGATTGCCATGTACGGAATCCCTCTGTGGGGCGTGCCCAGCCCAAAGGAAGTAGAGTCAGTGCGGATAGAATTTTCCCAGTCCAAGGAGTGCAGAATCCTCACAGAGCCGGAGCAGATTGAACTGGCAGTAAAGCTGCTGAACAAGCTGAACTATCAGCCCTTCACCCAGCCCTCGGAGAGCTCGGAGCGGTTGGGGCCGGACGTGACAATTACCTGCATCCTGCGGGACGGCCGGGAGGTTTCAGCCGGGGCAAACTGGATTACCGGCTGGTGGAAGGGGAAAGCCCATGCCCTGAAAGAGCCGGACTTGTTTGTGAATCTGGCGGAAGGGCTGTTTCTGAAATCATAAATCTTTCCTAAACTATAATCATAATCAACAGGAGGCACAGCATGTACAAAGATTTGATGAATACCATAGGCTTCGTGGGTGAGAGCGATTCGGACGTTGCCGCTGCCATGGACAGGGAATTGGCCCGCCAGCGCCGGAACCTGGAGCTTATCGCCTCGGAGAATATTGTCTCCCCGGCAGTGATGGCTGCCATGGGCACCGTGCTCACCAACAAATACGCCGAGGGCTACCCGGCCCACCGGTACTACGGGGGCTGTGTCCACGTGGACGAGGTGGAGGACATTGCCCGGGACCGGGCCTGCAGGCTCTTTGGGGCTGAGCACGCCAATGTGCAGCCCCACTCCGGGGCCCAGGCCAACCTGGCAGTCTATTTTGCCCTTCTGCAGCCTGGGGATACAGTGCTGGGCATGAACCTCTCTGAGGGCGGACACCTGACCCACGGCTCTCCGGTAAATATGTCCGGCGCCTTGTACAACTTTGTGGTCTATGGGGTAGAGCCGGATACAGGCCGCATCGATTATGACAAAGTGATGGATTTGGCCATGAAGGAGAAGCCCAAGCTGATTGTGGCTGGGGCCAGCGCCTATGCCCGGGCCATTGACTTCGCAAAATTCCGGGAGATTGCCGATGCCTGCGGGGCAAAGCTCATGGTGGATATGGCCCACATCGCGGGGCTGGTGGCAGCGGGCTGCCATCAGAACCCGGTCCCCTATTCTGACGTGGTGACCACCACCACCCACAAGACCCTGCGCGGCCCCCGGGGCGGGCTTATCCTCTGCCGAGAAGAGTATGCCAAGGCCATTGATAAGGCAATCTTCCCCGGCACCCAGGGCGGGCCGCTGATGCATATTATTGCCGCCAAGGCCGTATGCTTTGGTGAGGCCCTGCAGCCGGAGTTCAAGGCCTATGGGGAGCAGGTGGTGAAAAACGCCGCTGCCCTGGCCCAGGGCCTGCTGAGCCGGGGGGTGGAGCTGGTCTCCGGCGGCACGGACAACCACCTGATGCTGGTAGATTTAAGCGGCCTGGAGCTCACCGGCAAAGAGCTGGAGCGCCGCCTGGACGAAGTCTATATCACCGCCAACAAGAACACTGTGCCCGGCGAGCAGAGAAGCCCCTTTGTCACCAGCGGCGTGCGGCTGGGTACCCCTGCCGTCACCACCCGGGGCCTCCGCGAGGCTGACATGGATAAGGTGGCCCAGTGCATCCGCATGTGCATGGACGACAGCTTTGAGGGGAACAAGGAGACCATCCAGGGCATGGTGGAGGAAATCTGCGGGCGGTATCCGCTCTATCAATAAATAATTGAGCGTCCCCAAGGGCGCTTTCCACAACGAAGAAAACGAGGTGCTGTGCTTATGAAACCTTTGGTATTAGGCAACATTTCCTATGGCATGTACGCCATTGGCGTGAAGGGCAAAAACGGCCCGTCCGCCTGTATTGTCAACACAGTCATGCAGGTCACCAAGACCTCCCCCTCTGCCGCGCCCCTGGTGGCCCTGTCCATGAATGACGACAACTACAGCTGCCAATGTATCGAGGAGAGCGGAGTGTTCAGCATCTCCGTCCTCTCCGAGCAGACCCCGGCCACAATCATCGGGGCCCTGGGCTTTACCTCCGGACGGCACGGGGGCAAGCTGGACAATGTCCGCCACAAGGTGCTGATGGAGGGCGTGCCGGTAATCAAAGAGAATACCTGCTGCTGGTTCCTCTGCCAGGTCAAGGCAAAGCTCCCGGCAGGAGGACAGGTGCTGTTTTTGGCGGAAATTATCGCGGGCAGCGACATCACCGGGGGCCGGGAGTGCGGCGGCAAATTCGAGCCCTATAAGCCTATGACCTATCAGTATTACGTAGAGAAGCTGGGGGGCGTGTCCCCCAAAAAAGCCCCTACCTACCTGTCCAGCCAGCAGGGGGGCGAGCGGCTCTCCGGCGAGCGATTTGTTTGCTCGGTGTGCGGCTATGAGTACCATGACCCCAACTTCGGCTTTGAGGAGCTGCCCGCTGACTGGGCCTGTCCCATCTGCAAGATGCCCAAAAAGGCTTTTGTGCGCAAAAAATAATGGGAAGTGAAGCGAGTGGAGCGGAAAATAAAAGGAATCGCCCTGCTCCTGTTCAGCATTCTGCTGACCCTGGGATTCCAGGTCATGGGCTTGGGCGGGTTTACATTCGCGTTCTTTGATATCTGGTGGGCGGCCATATTTATCCTGCTGGGAGCTGCTGGCCTGGCGATGGTGCTATGGCCGGAGGATAAGTAGAGGAGGGGAAAGCCTGTGATTGTGTATCATATGAGCGACACCCTGCGGCCGCGCGATACGCTCGCTTCTGACTTCAAAGAGCGGGCAGAGCTGGCCGAACCCTTTGTCCAGGCCCTGGAGCATGGCCAGGACTGCCGCACCGAGTTCCCAGAGGTATGCAGCTGCCTGCAATTGAGCGCTGCTCCGGCCAAGGCTGTGGCGGATTTGACTCACTATCTGCCCACAACAGGATAACCAAAATGGAAACTGCGTTTGCAAGAGAAGAGATGCTCCTGGGCCAAGAAGCCCTGGAGCGCCTGCAAAAGGCCAGAGTTGCTGTATTCGGCTTGGGCGGCGTGGGGGGCCATGCCGCTGAGGCCCTGGTCCGTTGCGGGGTTGGGGCTGTGGAGTTGATTGACGGGGACGTGTACAGCCTTACGAACCTAAACCGTCAGCTGTTCGCCACCACGGACACCTTGGGAATGTCCAAGGCGCAGGCGGCGGGGGAGAGGCTGCGGGCCATCAATCCGGGGGCGGAGATTGGGGAGCACCCCTTCTTCTACACCCCCGATACAGCGGACCAACTGGATTTTACAGAGTTTGACTACATTCTGGACTGCATCGACATGGTCACGGGCAAGCTGGCAATTATCGAGCGGGCCTGCCGGGAGGGTGTGCCCATTATCAGCGCCATGGGCGCGGGCAACAAATTGGACCCCACGGCCTTCCGGACAGCGGACATCTATGAGACCTCGGTCTGCCCCCTGGCCCGGGTCATGCGCCGGGAGCTGAGAAAACGGGGGATAGAGCGCCTGCGGGTGGTCTACTCCCAGGAAGAGCCCCGCTCCACCCCGGCGACGCCGGGCAGTGTGAGCTTTGTGCCGCCGGTGGTGGGGCTGATTATGGCGGGAGAAGCGGTAAAGGAGCTGGCAGGAATTGATGGAAAACGCTGAGCGGCTTGCCCGCGTGGAGCGGAGCATCACAAAAAAGTACAGGAAGGAAATCTGGTCGCCCTTTATCGCAGGGGTGAAGACCTACCGCTTGCTGGAGGAGGGCGACAGGATAGCGGTGTGTATCTCTGGGGGCAAGGACTCCATGCTGCTGGCAAAGCTCATGCAGCTGCTGCAGCGGTATTCTGACTTCCCCTTTGATTTGGAGTTTCTGGCCATGGACCCAGGCTACTCCCCCCAGAACCGGGCCAAGCTCTTGGCAAACGCGGAACTGCTGGGGGTGCCCCTCCATCTGTTTGAGACCAACATCTTTGACGTGGCGGACTGGGGCGGCAAAAACGCCTGCTATCTCTGCGCCCGGATGCGCCGGGGCCATCTCTATAAGCAGGCCCGGGAGCTGGGCTGCGGCAAAATCGCCCTGGGGCACCATTTTAATGATGTGATAGAGACCACGGTGATGGCCATGTTCTATGGCGCGCAGCTGCAATGTATGCCCCCCAAGCTGAGCAGCAAGAACTATCCTGGCATGGAGCTGATTCGGCCCATGTACCGGGTGGGGGAGGAGGGGATTCTGTCCTGGGCTAGGTATAACCAGCTGGAATTTCTGCGGTGCGCCTGCCGGTTTACAGAGCAGACAGCGGCCTGCGGCGGCTCCAAGCGGCAGGAGGTCAAAGAGCTGCTGCGGGACTTGCGCAGAACCAACCCGAATGTGGAGAAGAACATTTTCAAAAGCCTGCACCACATCTACCCCCAGACCTTCCCTCCTCAAGAGAGGCAGGCAGAAGAATAGGAAAAAAGCAGCCAGGCGTATTGCCTGGCTGCTTTTCAAATTAGAATTGGTTTACTTCTTTCCGGCGGTGCCATTGACCAAATCCTGCAGAGTAATTCCTTTCAGATAGGTATCAATTACTTCGCCAAGCCCTTTCCATACCGGCAGGGTTTTGCAGTTCTGCGCACGGGGGCAAGGGGGCTGGTAGATTTCTTCCAGACAGGATACCGGCGCCAGAGTTTCCTCTGTCAGCCGCAGAACCATGTCCAGGGTGCACTCCTGCGGGTCAATACCCAGGCGGTATCCGCCGCCCTTGCCCCGCAGGCCCCGCAAGATGCCATGTTTAACCAGAACCTTCAGAATGCTCTCCAGGTATTTTTCAGATACCTCCTGCCGGGCGGCAACCACTTTCAGGGGGATGTAGCCGTCATCTACATGCTCCGCCAAGTCGATTAAAACCCGTACAGCATATCGGCCTTTGGTGGAAATTAGCATAATATTTAGCACGTTCCTTTCATTAGAAGCTAATGCTCTAGCTTAGATTATACACTAAAAACGTCAAGTTGCAATAGAGTTTCGGGAAAAACCAAACTTTTCCGACTGGAAATTTTAACTTTTCCACTACTCTGCCATCCAAGTGTGAAGGAGAGATTCCGGCCCGAATGCCCGCTCAAAAACCTCGAACAGCTGGGCAGGGCTCTCCCGGCAGCCGTTTTTCAGCCAGCGGTGGATTAAAGCGCTGATGCCCGCAGTAAAGATGTCATATTGGTAGGTGGCCTCGTCTGGAATGCCATAGCCCATGTCCTGGCTTTTCAGCCGCTCAATCTGCCGGTGATAGGGCTGGGACATCACCTGAATGATATGTCCAATATGGCTGTACTGGCTGAAATACAGAGAATAAAATTCTCTGTACTGCAGGATGAAGCTGAACATAGATTCCATTCCCGCGCGGAAATTCCAGCTGTCAGAGCCGATGGGGGTGAACAGCATCTCATTGGCCATGTCCGCCATATGCCGCTCCACTTTTTCGAATAGGTCATACACATCCTGATAGTGGGTGTAGAAGGTAGAGCGGTTGATGCCTGCCATTTCGCAGATTTCCCGGACCGTAATCTTGCTTATAGGCTTCTTCTCTTCCACCAGCAGGACAAACGCCGCGCGGATAATTGTCTCATTTGTTTCCTGAGCACGGCGGTTGTTTGGCTTATTCATGAAAGCGGTTCTCTCCTTATACTCATTATTCCAACACATGACGCGACATTGATGGTTGATGTCAACACCTGTTGGTATTATACTATAGACACAAGGAAAAAGCAAGGGGCAAACCCAAATTATGAGGAAAAACCCACTTTTTCCATAACAACGGAAGGAATGAGCAGAATGAAAAACGAAACCATGATGAAACAGGCCTCGCCCTATAAGCTCTTGGCGGCTATGGGACTCCCGGTCATTGTTGTAATGATTGTCAATGTGCTCTACAATATGGCTGACGTCTTCTTTATGGGCCAAACCGGAGCAACCCTGCAGGTGGCGGCAATCTCCCTGTGCGGCCCGGCCTTTAATATTTTCAACGGCGTGGGGACCCTGTTCGGGGCCGGGGCCTGCACAGCCATTGCCATGGCCCTGGGCCAGGGGGACAGGGAGAAAGCCAAGTATTTCAGCTCTTTCGCGGCCTGGGGCTCTGTGGGGGTGGGCGTGATAATTGCCGCGGCCATGCTCCTCTTTATGGATTCGCTGCTCTCCCTGATGGGGGCCAACGGGGAAACCGCAGCCTTTGCCAAGCAGTATCTCAGTATCGTGGCCCTGGGCTCCCCCTTTATGATGTTCTCCGGCGCCCTGGGCAATGCTGTCCGCGCTGACGGCTCTTCCGCCAAGGTGATGGTAATCAGTCTGGCTGGCACAGGTGTCAATATCCTCCTGGACCCGCTGTTTATCAACCTGTTCGGCTGGGGCATCGCCGGAGCCGCCGCTGCCACCGTGCTGGGCAATGTGGTCGCCACTGTGCTGACTGTCCTGCATGTGCTGAAGAGCGACTGCTTTAGCTTCTCTTTCAAATACTTCACACTTCGCCGGAGCGTATCCCTGCGGGTCATGGGGTTGGGCCTGCCCATGGCCGCCTCCACAGTGGTGATGTGCTTTGCGGGCATGTTCAGCAACCAGCTTTTGGTGAAGTACGGCAATGTCAGCGTGGCAGCCAACGGCGTGGCAGGCAAGGCCGGTATGCTGGTGAGCATGATTGTGATGGGGCTTTGTATGGGAATGCAGCCGGTCATCTCTTATGCCTATGGCATGGGGGACAGGAAGCGCCTGCGCGGTATTGTCACTGCCACAGGCATAGTCTCCACCATACTGAGTGTTTTGCTGGGCGCTGGCTTCCTGCTGGGCCGGGAGGGATTTGTCCAGGCGTTCCTGGATGACCCCGCTGTGCTGGAAACCGGCAAGTTTATGATGCTGACCCTGCTGGGCGCGCCGGTGGGCGGGCTGTACCAGCTGTGCTCCGCCTATCTTCAGGGCACCGGCAAGGTGAGCTACGCCACCTTCACCTCCCTGCTGAGCAAGGGGATTGTGTACATCCCGGTTCTCTTTGCCGGCGAGGCCTTGTTCGGCCTGCCGGGGGTCGTGTTCGCCGGGGCGGTGACGGACGTTATCTCCACAGCCGTTGGCGGGGCCCTGTGCATGAGCTGGGCCAGGCAGTCTGCGGGCGCGGGGAAGGCCGCTGTTTCCCCGGCTGTATGAGAGCTGTAAGATTTTCCTTCGTGTGTTTGTAAATCATTGAGAGTATCATGAATGCAGCAGTAAAGAATGGAGGAAATCAAAATGAAAGGCTTTTTCATGGCAATTGGCGGATTGGCGGTCGGCTTCCTGGCCGGGCGGTTTTACTCGGAGCACAAGGACGGGGGAAAGGGCCATTGGAGTGTTGCCCTGGGCAGGCGGAGGGGAAGGTGGCCGAAATGAATATGCCTTTGGTCGTCTGCATTGCGGCCGCGCTGATATGTGTCTTCCTGGGAGAGAACCGGAAAAGAAAGCATAAGTGAACCGCAAAGGCCCCGGGTATCCGGGGCTTTTTTCGCGGGCTGATTTTCTGGTGGAAAATATACAAATATCTGCGAGATTGTTATCGATACATTTTTATCGATTGCGAAAATTCGTGCTTCCATTTTCCCTCGAAATGTGCTATTATTATATGCAGTAAGAGTGGATGTTCAGCCCCACCCGAAAGTGAGGTGATTTCGTGCCAGACCGATGTGTCTCGAAACAGACCCTGCAGAGGCTGCCTGCCTATCTGAATTTCCTCAAGTCCGCCCAACTCAAGGGCTCGAAGTATGTTTCCGCCACCATGGTTGCCGAGGCCCTTGGGCTGAACGATGTGGTGGTGCGCAAAGACCTCTCGGCTGTCAGCAAAAAGGGGCGGCCCAAGGTGGGCTATGTGCGTATAGAGCTGATTCGCGAGCTGGAGGGATTTTTGGGCTATGACAACTCCCAGGACGCTGTCCTGGTGGGCGCGGGTAGGCTGGGCCAGGCGCTGCTTGGCTACAGCGGCTTTCCCCAGTATGGGCTTAACATTTTGGCAGCCTTTGACGATGACCCTGCTCTTGCCGGGGCAGAGGTAGCCGGGAAAAAGGTTCTGCCCATGGATAAGCTGCCTGGGCTCTGCCGCAGGGTGGGCGTGCACATCGGGATTATTACGGTGCCGGGGGAGCACGCCCAGGCGGTGTGCGACCAGCTGATAAAAAGCGGCATTCTGGCGGTTTGGAATTTCGCCAACGCGCATTTGCAGGTGCCGGAGGGCATCTTGGTGCAGAACGAAAATATGGCGGTGTCGCTGGCACTGCTGTCCAACCACCTGAAGGAAAGATTCAGTACGAAGGGAAGCGCGGGATAGTTGGGCGCTTCTCCAAATAAACAGCAAAGGATGGGCAATTTCATGGAGACAAATTACGAGATCGTGGAAAACGTGGAAACCTTTGAAAAAATGCTGGCCCGGGTGCGCGAAGCGCAGAAGAAGTACGCCACCTATACCCAGCAGCAGGTGGACGAGATTTTCCGCGCGGCGGCTATGGCCGCCAACCTCCAGCGGATTCCGCTGGCAAAGATGGCCGTCGAGGAGACGGGCATGGGCATTGTTGAGGACAAGGTTATCAAGAACCACTACGCTGCCGAGTACATTTACAATACCTATAAAGACACCAAGACCTGCGGCGTGATTGAGGAGGACAAGGCTTTCGGCATCCGGAAGATTGCTGAGCCTATCGGCGTGATTGCCGCTGTTATCCCCACCACCAACCCCACCTCCACTGCCATCTTCAAGACCCTGCTGGCTCTGAAGTCCCGCAACGGCATTATCATCAGCCCCCACCCCCGGGCAAAGAAGTGCACCATTGCCGCGGCCAAGGTGGTGCTGGACGCTGCCATTAAGGCCGGCGCGCCTGAGGGCCTCTTCGGCTGGATTGACGCCCCCTCTCTGGAGCTGACTAACCTGGTCATGGCTGAGGCTGACATCATTTTGGCCACCGGCGGCCCTGGCATGGTCAAGTCCGCCTACTCCTCCGGCACCCCGGCTCTGGGCGTGGGCGCGGGCAATGTGCCTGCCATTATTGACGAGAGCGCTGACCCCGTTATGGCCGTCAACTCCATCATCCACTCCAAAACCTTTGATAACGGCATGATTTGCGCCTCTGAGCAGTCTGTCATCACCATGGAGCCTCTGTATGACGCGGTGAAGGCGGAGTTTGTCAAGCGCGGCTGCCATATCCTCAGCAAGGCTGAGCTGAACAAGGTCCGCAAGACCATTATCATCAACGGCGCTCTGAACGCCAAAATCGTGGGCCAGTCTGCCTTTAAGATTGCCCAGCTGGCTGGCGTCACTGTGCCCGAGACCACCAAGATTCTGATTGGCGAGGTGGAGAGCGTGGACATCTCTGAGGAGTTTGCCCATGAGAAGCTGTCCCCCGTGCTGGCCATGTATAAAGCTGCCAGCTTTGAGGACGCCATCCAGAAGGCTGAGCGCCTGATTGAGGACGGCGGCTATGGCCATACTGCCTCTCTGTATATTCATCCCGCCCAGAAGGAGCGGCTGGCCCAGCATCAGGCAGCCATGAAGACCTGCCGTATTGTGGTCAACACTCCCTCCTCCTTTGGCGGCATCGGCGACCTTTACAACTTCCGTCTGCCGCCTTCGCTGACCCTGGGCTGCGGCTCCTGGGGCGGCAACTCCGTCTCTGAGAACGTGGGCGTAAAGCATCTTATCAATATCAAGACCGTTGCCGAGAGGAGAGAGAATATGCTGTGGTTCCGCACACCTGAGAAGGTGTTCTTCAAGAAGGGCTGCATGCCCGTGGCTCTGGAGGAGCTGAAGACTGAGTATAACAGGAAAAAGGCCTTCATTGTCACTGACAGCTTCCTGTATCAGAACGGCTATACCAAGCCCCTGACCGATAAGCTGGACGAGCTGGGCATTCAGTACGCTGTGTTTGCCGACGTGGCTCCGGACCCGACCCTGGCCTGTGCCATGGAGGGCGTGAAGCAGATTCGCTCCTTCCAGCCTGACGCCATCATCGCCCTGGGCGGCGGCTCTCCCATGGACGCGGCCAAGATTATGTGGGTGCTGTACGAGCATCCGGATGCCGACTTCCAGGCCATGAGCATGGACTTCATGGATATCCGCAAGCGTATCTACCGCTTCCCCAAGATGGGTGAAAAGGCCATGATGGTGGCCATCCCCACCTCCTCCGGCACCGGCTCTGAGGTGACCCCCTTCGCCATCATCACCGATGAGAAGACCGGCACTAAGTGGCCTCTGGCTGACTATGAACTGCTGCCCACCATGGCCATTGTAGACGTGGACAACATGATGAATCAGCCCAAGGGCCTGACCAGTGCTTCCGGTATTGACGCCATGACCCATGCCATTGAGGCTTATGTGTCCATCATGGCCTCTCCTTTCACCGACGGCCTGGCTCTGGAAGCCATCAAGCTGGTGTTCAAATATCTGCCCTCTGCCTATGAGAACGGCGCCAATGACCCCTATGCCCGTGAGAAGATGGCTGAGGCCAGCTGTATCGCCGGTATGGCCTTTGCCAACGCCTTCCTGGGCCTGAACCACTCCATGGCTCACAAGCTGGGCGCTTATCACCACCTGCCCCACGGCGTGGCCAATGCGGTCATCCTCACAGACGTGATTCGCTACAACGCTGCTGAGGTTCCCACCAAGATGGGCACCTTCTCCCAGTATCAGTATCCTCATGCCAAGGCCCGTTATGCTGAGATTGCCCGCGCCTGCGGTTTTGCCGGCAATAGCGATGACGAGCTGCTGGAGAGCCTGATTCAGAAGCTGGAAGAGCTCAAGAACATTATCGGCATCAAGAAGACCATCAAGGACTATGGCATCACGGAAGATGCATTCAACGCCACCCTGGATGAGATGGTGGAGAACGCCTTTAACGACCAGTGCACAGGCGCCAACCCCCGCTATCCCCTGATGAGCGAAATCAAGGAAATCTACCTCAAGTGCTACAACGGCAAATAAGAAGGAGGAGTTAAGTTATGAATCTGGAAAATGCAAGAGTTATCGCAGCACGCACCTCCAAGACCCTTTACAGGGAAGATAACAAGGTGATTAAGGTTTTTGACGAGGACTACTCCAAGGCGGACATCCTCAACGAGGCGCTGAACATTGCCCGGGTGGAAGAGACGGGCGTGCCCATGCCCCGGGTGCAGGGCGTTGAGATGGTAGAGGGCAAGTGGGCCATTGTCACCGATTATATTGAGGGCAAGACCATGGACCAGCTGATGAAGGAGAATCCGGAGAAGAAGCAGGAGTATCTGGAGCGTCTAGTGGACATTCAGCTGGAGATCCACAAGCACACCGCCCCCATGCTCACTCTGCTTCAGGACAAAATGCGCCGGAAGATCAGCCAGACCGGCCTGGATGCCACCACTCGCTATGAGCTGGACGCCCGTCTGGACAGCCTGCCCAAGCACCGCAAGCTGTGCCATGGAGACTTTAACCCCTCTAACGTGATTATCAAGCCCGACGGCGGCTACGCTGTGCTGGACTGGGCCCATGCCACCCAGGGCAATGCCAGCGCCGACGCGGCCCGGACCTATCTGCTGTTCTGGCTTCAGGGCGACATGGACGGCGCTGAGAAGTATCTGGACATCTTCTGCAAAAAGTCTGACACTGCCAAGCAGTATGTGCAGAAGTGGCTGCCCATTGTGGCTGCCAGCCAGTCCGTGAAGGGCAAGCCCGAGGAGAAGGAATTCCTGATGGGCTGGGTGAACGTGGTCGAGTACGAATAATCGGCACAAACGCCGGATGAGGGCAGGGGAGAGGATTGGCCTGTATAGGCCAAAATGATTGCTCCAACACTGCCCGCGCCTGGCGAAAAGGACAGCAAGGACAGAATGAAACCCTGTAGAAGGGGGGAGCCCAAGGTTGGTGCTCCCCCCTTTCTGCTCATATATAAATTATATAAACGGATAAGGAGGGAACAGTTATGCTTTCCAATTATTTTCTAGGCAATGGAGCTTTTGCGCTCCGTGAGGGCCCGATTCCCGTTCCCGGGCCGGGTGAAGTGGTGGTAAAAAATATAGCCTGCGGTGTCTGCGGCACAGATGTGCACATCACCAAAGGCGAGCCCGGCTCTGCGGAGGTCCATCCGCCTGTGGTCCTGGGCCATGAGTATTCCGGCGAGGTGGTCAGCCTGGGTGAGGGGGTGACAACCCTGCAGGTGGGTGACCATGTGACAGTTGACCCCAATATCTACTGTGGAGAATGCGAGTACTGCCGCAATGGCAAAAAGCAGCTGTGCCCCTCCATGCAGGCGGTTGGGGTTACCCGGGACGGCGGCTTTGCCCAGTACAGCCTGGTTCCCGCGGCGCAGGCCTTCCTGCTGGATTCTGCTGTCTCCTTTGAAGCAGGCGCTATGGCTGAGCCGCTGGCCTGCTGTCTCCACGGCATTGATTTGGCCGGAATCAAGCCTGGCCAGACTGTGGCCGTGGTTGGCGGCGGAGCGATTGGGCTGATTATGCTCCAGCTCTGCCGGCTCTCCGGCGCGTCCGCGCTTTTGCTCAGCGAGCCCGATGCGGCCCGCCGGGCAGTGGCCGGCCAGCTGGGCGCGGACATCACCCTGGACCCTCTGGATAAAACCGCCTATGCCGCCCAGGAGGGCTTTGCCGACGTGGTCATTGAGTGCGTGGGCAATACCCCTGCGGTGAGCAGTGCTTTCCATTTGGCAAAGAAGGGGGCAACAGTGGTGCTGTTCAGTGTGCCTAAGCCAGAGGCAGAGTTCCCCCTGAAGCTCTTTGATGTATATAAAAAAGAGCTGACCATAAAAGGCTCCTTTGTCAACCCGGATACCCATGCCCGAGCCGTCAGCCTCATTAACGCAGGGAAAGTGGATTTTACGCCGCTGATTACCCACCGCTTTTCCCTGGCGCAGCTGCCGGAGGCCATTCAGATGCAGAGCGCGGCCGCTTCCATTAAGGTGCTCGTGCTTCCGCAGGCAGAATAGCCATGCGGTTCCGGCGCACGGGAGAGGGGACCATGACAGTGGATTTGCACGGGATGTACCTGGCGGATGCCCAAGAACTGCTTCTGAACTGGCTGGACCATGCCGCACCGGAAATCACGGAACTGCGGGTGATTCACGGCTCAAACCAGGGGACTGTGCTGAAAGAATTGGTGCGCTCTGGACTCAAGCATCACCGAATCGCGGCGGTGCTTCCCACCCTGAATCCCGGCGAGACCTGGGTGCTTCTCAAGCGGCGTTAGAGCCTCGGGGACAGTAGAGGAAGAACAGGACGGCCTGGCGGGTTTTCCAGGCCGTTCTCCTTTTGACTTTTTGTTCGCCCTGTGTTATAGTAAACGCACTGGAACATCGGTGAATCCCGAGGTTCCAGCAGGCCGGCACGGGCGTGCCCGCACCGGCCAGTTCAAAAGAGGTTATACCTCTTTTGAACTGTGTTAACTATTGTAAACGCACTGGAACATCGGTAAATCCCCGATATTCAAGCACACCCGTGCGCCAGGTTCAGAGGAGGTACTACCTCTGAGGTAATACCTCCGAGGTGATACCTCATAGGCCGTACATCTTCTGAACTGCGTTAACTATATGGTTAATCTATCAGGAAGGGAGAGGGCATGAGATGATAGAACTGGTTCGGGAGCACACCTGCTGCTTTACAGGCCATCGGAAGATAACCGGGGATACTCTCTGGCTTCGGTTTCAGGTCCAGCAGGAGGTACTCCGGCTTTATCAGCGGGGAGTCACAACATTTCTCACTGGCGGCGCATTGGGCTTTGATACCCTGGCAGCCAAAGAGGTTCTGCGCCTGCGGGACAGCTATGTCTCAGATTTGGCTTTGGCTGTGGTTATCCCCTGCTGGGGGCAGGAGAGCAGGTGGCGGGAAGAGGACCAGGCATTCTATCAGTCCATTCTTCGCCGGGCGGATGACTGCATTATGACTGGGGAGCTCTATACCCCTGAGTGCATGTTTGTGCGGAATCGCTACTTGGTGGAGCACAGCGCCTGCTGCGTTGCCTGGCTGGAGCCTGGCCGCCGGGGCGGGACCAACTATACAGTCAGCTACGCCAGAAGCAAAGGCCTGGAAGTGGTGAACCTTTTTGAAAAAAATAGGCCATAGGGCAGAGAAAAACGGTCAGGCAGGTGCCTGGCCGTTTTTGGTGGAGGGGAATATTCCAACAAAAGGGAGGGGGTGCATACCGCCCTCCTTTCTGCCATATAATTAGGCTGTGAACATCCTGTACATAGCCTCCAGACAGATTTGCGCATGCAGGCGGAAACGGCGCAAATCAATCTGCTCGTTCACATCATGGGCATTGCTTGGCGCATCGTCTGGGAATCCGGGGCCAAAGCCCACACCCTTGCCGAACATCTGCCGGGCATAGGTGCCGCCGCCCATGGAGTAGATTTCGCAGGGCTCCCCGGCAATGTCCTGATACGCGCCGGAGAGCAGCGTGACCAGCTGGCTCTCCTTGGGCAGATACAGGGGCTTCGCGTCAGAGAGAAGGGTATAAGTCAGGCCAGCCTCCTGAACAGCTTTTTCAATGGTCTCAGACACCCAAGTACCGTCTTTGGTGGCAGGATAACGGATGTCCACTGTCAGGCTGCTGCCCTGGGCGCCGCAGCTGAGAAGCCCCAGGTTGAAGGTGAGAGGGCCGCTGGGCTCGTCGCTGATATTCACACCCAAAAGGCTGCCGTCTGTGGTCAGGCCGATTTTCTCATACACAAACTGGAAGAACTCACCCAGCCGGTCAGAGCCAAACGTCTCCGCCAGGAGCTTGACCATATACGCTGCTGCGTTTTTGCCCTGCTGAGGCGCGGCGGCATGGCTGGCCTTGCCCTTGGCCAGCAGCTTTGCTCCATCCTCTGTGCGGGTGACAGTGATTTCAACCTCCGCGGCCTTGGCGTTCTCTGCCAGTTGGAGGTATTCCCCCTCTGTGCAGACGATTTGACACTCCGCCTTGGCGGGTACGGCATTGGATACAGTACCAGAGGCAAAGTTCTTGATAAGAGGAGAATGGCTGGCAGACTTTATACTCAGGTTGATGATACCCTTCTCACAGTGGCAGATGCCGTATCCAGAGTCAGGGGTGAAGCCCATATCCGGGTGCTGCTCTTTGGAGAAATAGTAGGGCATATCCTGCATTCCAATCTCTTCCGCAGAGCCGAATACCACCCGCAGCTTCCGGTTGCCCTTGACGCCCGCGTCCTTCAGGGCCCGCAGGCAGTGCAGGGCCACCACGGCAGCCCCCTTGTCGTCAGACACACCCCGGCCAATGGCTCTGCCGTCCTCTGTAAGGACTAGAGTGAAGGGGTCTGTGTCCCAGCCCTCTCCTGCAGGGACAATGTCTAAATGCGCCATAACAATGGCGTTTTCAGGGCCCTCGCCAATCTCCGCGTGGGCGGCGTAATAGTCAACATTCTTTGCGCTCAGGCCATATCCCTGCGCCAACTCCACCACAGCGTCCATGATTCGGGCGCACTGGTCTCCAAAGGGGTGTGGGCCTTCAGAGGGCACCGCCACAGATGGAATGGCCACCAGCTTTCCCAGGTCCTGGACGATATCGTCCCAATAATCCAAAATCTTTTCGCCAAACATAGGATAACCTCCTCATAATTTACCTGGTCCGTTTTGGAGACGGCGTATCAGATGCTGCAAACGGGCCACAAACTCTATGATAATCTCTTTTGATCATAAAGTCAAACAATTTTTAGAAGGCAGGCGGTAGAAATGTTAAACGCCATCTGGTTTGGGATGATTGTGCTGAGTGTGGTATGCGCCGGAGCCAACGGTAGGCTGGGGGAGCTGTCCCCAGCCCTGTTGGAGGGCGCCGGAAACGCGGTGGAGCTGAGCCTGGCCCTGCTGGGAGGCATGTGCGCCTGGCTGGGTTTTCTTCGGGTTGCGGAGGACAGCGGCCTGACCGAGCTGCTGGCAGAGGCCTTTTCGCCCCTGATTGACCGCCTGTTTCCTGACTATCGGGAGGACACAGAGGTAAAGGGGAAAATCTGCATGAACCTCTCCGCAAACCTGCTGGGCCTGGGAAACGCGGCTACCCCGCTGGGGCTCTCCGCCATGAAGGCCATGTCAGCCCGGGCAGGGGAGAGGCAGCCCAGCCGGGGGATGGTGCTCTTTGTGGTGATGAATACAGCGTCATTACAGATTTTGCCGGTAAATCTTGCTGCCATCCGGGCAAAATGCGGCAGCACGGCGCCCTTTGGAATACTGCCGGAAATTTGGCTCACCTCTTTCGGGGCGCTGATTGTGGCTGTACTGGTATGCAAAATCCTGGAAAAGAAATATAGCAGCGGGGTGAATCCATGGAACAGATAGGCGCGGCTGCAATGCCCGTGATTGTGGGAGTGATTCTGCTGTTTGGGTTCTGCAAAGGGGTAGATGTGTTCGACAGTTTTTTGGCAGGAGCAAAAGAGGGTATCAGCACATCAATCGGCATACTGCCCACTTTGGTGGGACTCATCGTGGCAGTAAATATGGTGCGTGCCTCTGGCCTGCTGGATTTGGTATGCGGGCTGGGCCAGCCTGCGGCAGAGCTGGCCGGGGTCTCGCCGGAGTTGGTTCCCCTGGCCCTGCTGCGGCCGGTTTCCGGAAGCGGGGCAACCGCGTACCTGGCAGAGCTGTTGGAGCGTGTAGGGCCGGACAGCATAACCGGGAAGACAGCTTCTGTACTGGCCGCCTCCACCGAGACCACCTTTTACGCCATCACCGTGTATTTTGGAGCATGCCACTGCAAGAAAACCGGCTGGAGTGTTCCCGCGGCGCTGACAGGGGATGCAGCGGCAACGGTTCTGGCTGTGGTGACAGTGACAGTATTCGGCTGAGTTCACCTACCGGCAGCCACAATGCGTGAAGGACCCAGCGGCAGTGCCGTTGGGTCCTTCACTATGTGGGGGAATTACATCTTGTACGCGAATCTTGGCTGAAATCATCCCCGGGCACGGACCACCTGCTGCGTCCGCTCCAAATAGGGGATGATCTCGTTATAGTGCCTGCTTACCACGCACGAGAACAGAATGTCAATCATCGTCATCTGGGCAATCCGAGAGCTCATTGCCCCGCTTCGGGTTGCCATTTCCGGGGCACTCAGACCAAAATGCACATTTGCCAGGTCGGCCAGTGCCACCCGGCCAATCCTTGTGATGGCAATTAAGTACGCACCGTTTTTCCTGGCCAAATCTGCAGCCTCCAGCACCTCTCGGGTCTCACCGGACCAGGATAGGGCAATGGCCACATCCCGAGGCGTCAAGGTCGATGCGGATGACAGCTGCAAATGGGGGTCTGAATAGGCGGTCACGCTTTTGTTAATGCGCATCAGCTTCTGCTGAATATCCTGCGCCACCAGATTGGATGAAGCAATGGCGTACACATCAATCTTTTGGGATTGGAACAGCTTGTCCGCAGCCTCTTCCACCTGCTCCGGCTCCACCAGCGAGAAGGTATCCTCAATAGCCTGTATGTTGTGATGACAGACCTTGCGGATGACGTTTCCGGCCTTCTCACCGGCCAGAATGTCACTGTAGCCGGCACGCTGGACATTGCTGCGCTGGGCCACGGCCAGCTCACTGACCAGTTGGATGGAGAAATCCCGATACCCCCTGTAGCCCAATTTCTTGCAGAACCGTACCACCGCAGCCTGGCTGGAGCCAGAGCGGCCTGCCAGCTCCTCCACAGAAAGGCCGACCATATGGTCCAGGTTTTGGGAAACGTATCGGGCCACCTTCCGCTCTGAAACGGGAAGATCCTCCAACATTTGATTTAATTTTAAAACTACTCCTGCCACGAATCAGCACCTGCCTCTAGTAGAATCTTTCCGGCACGAAGGCTGGGGTCCTAATGCCGGTCAAAAGATACCTGGTTTGAGCGCAAATCTCAACCGTCCCCAATCGCTTATGCTGTTTTTGCAATTTCTATTATAGAATTATTTGGCCAGTTAGTCAAGAGTAATTTTGCATATTTTTTTCATATACATGAAACAAAAAGTTAAGAACAGGGAAATTAATGGGAAGTATTATATTGAGAAGTTGAGGATAAAAATAACTTTCAGTATACCGCAGACATCTATGATATCTTGTTTTAATCATAATACCATGTTTGAATCAAAAGGTCAAGAGTGAAATTTGGAAATTTTCATAATCTTTCCGTAAATATAAGAAATATGATATGTGAAGTTTAACGCATACTTTCCATTTTGGAATTATAGAAAGAAGCTGGGGTTTGGTGAAGTAAACTGAGAAATAGAAAACGATATAAATTGTCGTTGACTGAAACAAAAAATATATTGCGGTTTTAGAACTAAACCAATGGCAGGAGACGTGGGAAGACCGCGATTAGGACGCCTGGCTTCGGGTATAGATGATTCTTGGGCCCCAAAATACAGTCAGCCCACTGCCCAGGCTGGCGCCAGCCAGGAGCCAGGAATATTCCGGAGCACAGTAAATACCGCCGCTGCCGCCAGCACAATCCCAAGCGCGGCGAAGAACCCCTTGCGCCGCCAAAGGGCGGGCTTCCCCTGCACATACCGCACAGCTTCCCACAGAAAATAGACAACTGCAACGGGAAGCGCTATTATCATAAAGACGTTTTCTCTCACTGCCCCGGAAAAATCGCCCCGCAGCAGAGCCAGAACCATATGCTGGGTCCCGCACCCAGCACAATAGCAGCCTGTATACTTTAATATCAGACATTCAGGAGCAATCCACAGCAGCAGCCCGATTGCCATAATCAATCCTGCCAGTACCAGCAGGGAGCAGAACAGCCGCTTTCTCACTTGCGGATATAGGCCAGCCCGCATGCGCCCGGGCCAGTGTGGGTGCCCACAATGCTGCCAATGTCCAGCTTATGAATCTCGCGTTTTTTCAGCTCCGCGCTCATAAAGTCCATAAAGTCATCCCGGGTCTTTGGCACAGCGGCATGGCCAATCGTAACAGAGAAATCGTTGGAAATGGGCTCTTTCTCCACCATGTTCTGCATGAACTTGAAAGCGGCCTTCTTTCCCCGGGCCTTGCCCACCACTTCCACCAGTCCATTTTCCAGGGTGATGATGGGGCAGATGCCCAAGATACTGGCAACCAGAGCGCTGGTGGCAGAGAGCCGCCCGCCCATTTTCAAATATTTCAAATCGTCAATCAGGGCCCATAGGCGCACCCTGGGAATAAGGGCTTCCACTTCGCTGGCAATCTCAGCGGCAGAGAGCCCCCGCTCCCGCATCTTCGCGGCCTCTTCCACCAGCAGGCCCAGAGCAAAGGTGACGTTTAAGGTGTCGGGCAGCTGGATATTATCTGCGCCCACCAGGTTTTTGGCAATACGGGCAGACTGCAGGGTCCCGCTCATCTGTGAGGAGATGAACAGGCATACCACATCGTCGCCGCTCTCTTTATATTCCTTAAATATCTGCTCAAAGAACGCCGGGGTTATCTGGGCAGTTTTGGGCAGCTCGCTGACAGTGGCCAGCTTCTGATAAAAGGCATCATTGCTGATGTCAATATTGGCGCGGAAGCTCTCCTCGCCGAAATTGACTGTGAGGGGCAGCATTTCCACGCCCAGTTCCTCGCAGCGGGCGGGGGAGAGGTCGCAGGAACTGTCGGTCAAGATTTTTACCATTTTATTCCCATTCCTTTCAGAGGAAATTCTCTACAGACATAATAATTATACACGATGACAGACCCAGGGTCAACTGTTTCCGGAAAAAATTCAAAAAAGGAAGGGCTGAGTTCCCATTCCTTTGAAGGGAGAGTAAATTCACTGGTTTATATAGTTAACGCAGTTCAAAAGAGGTGATACCTCTGAGGTCACCTCTTTTGAATCAGGAGATGAGGCCATGGCCTCATCTCCCAGCTTGAAAATCGGCGCACCGATTTTCAAGTGCGTTTACTATAGAATCATGGGTATCCTGATGCCGGAGCAGGGCAAAAGAAAAGCCAAGACAAAAAGCAACACGAATACTCGTGTTGCTTTTTGTCTCTGCAATTAAGTAGCTTAACCTTCTGCGGCAGTGACCTCTTCGGTCTTCTGACCAGCATAATAGTCCTCGAACATCTTGTTCACTGCGTCAATGGTCTGCCCGGCGATGTCAGGCAAATCGCCGCCCCAGGCCTTTCCGGCAGCGGCATAGCCCTTCGCGACCGCGTCCTGCATCTCTTTCATCTTCTCCGGGTCATCCCCAGCCAGAGCCTGAGCCATCTGGAAAATGCGCTCAGAGGTCTGCTTTACGCCCCAATAGCCATCCTCAGAAATGGCCTCAATGGCGTTCTGCTTGGTCTCCCAGTCCACGGTCAGGTTGCCGGAGGAGAACATCTTCCAGAAATCGTCATTCTCAGCAGTCTTGGCGGTAAAGCCCTGCTTCTGGAAGGTCTGGGTCATCATGTTGATGAACCGGTTCATCTGCTGCTCCTGGTCAGCCTTCAGGCTCTTAACCAAAGCGGCCCGGTCTTCGGCGCTCATCTTGTTGATGCTCTTGGCGTCAGTACTCAAGTCAACGCTGTCAGGCTCCTGCTTGATTTTGCTGCCGCTTTCCACAGCGCCGGATTCGGCGGTCTTCTCAGCTGTTTTGGCAGGGGAGGAAGCATTGGTTTTGCTGGTCTGCACTGGATTGGTGACAGACTGATAACGATTTACAGTGGGGTCAAATTCTAATGCCACGGAAAATCACTCCTTCATCTTGTGTTTCTACTTCATATATCGGATAAAATCAGGAAAAATTTACCCCTGCCTCACTTATTTTTTTCGTGAGAGGACGGGCACATAGAGCCAGCATCCCAAAGGTGAGCCATTCTCGCCATAGCGGAAATACTCCGCAAAAGGCAGCTTGGTTGTGCGCAGAGGAAATCCCAGCTTTTCGGCTAAAGCGGCCATGGTCTGGCTCAAATCCTGGGGAGGAGTGTCCGCCAGCAGGGAGTGGATGCCTCCCTGGTTCTCCTCGCTGAGCTCTACCCGCAGGAACTGGCCAGCCTCCACCCATATCTGGTCAAAGCCCTGGGGCTGCTCACTGCTGGTGGTGAGAAAACCAATGAAGGTGCCGCTTGGCCAGCGCTCAGTAAAGGCATTAAAGCAGAGGATAGCGTGCCAGTTCTCCTCCGGCTCGTTGGGGGAGAGGTCTGCCTCAGCCAGGGCATAGAATTCTTCAAACAGCTTGTTTGTATCCGGCTGTTCCCGGTTGGTGTTCGCGTAACGGAGCTTGCCGCACCAGTGGCTTTTTTCCCACTCCACCAATACCGCCTGGGCCCCCTCCCAGCTGTAGGCCTCCAGCACAGTCTCCTGGGGGTGCAGGCTGGGTGGCAGGTCAAACGTGGTAGCGGCGGGTGCGCTCATCGTCAATCACTCCATTCCAGTTCATGCCAAAGCCGAAGTTATAGCTGTGGCCCTGGCTGTCTGTATAGGGCTCCATGTCAAAGGGCACGTCCTCGCAGTGCTTCTCCACAGTCTCCATGTTGGCAGGCATCTGGACAGGCAGCAGGCCGCTGGGCTCCGCCTTGCCGCTGACCAGCTCATAGAGAGCCTGGCTCTGCACGCCGAAGTCAATAAGGACAGCATCCGCGCTCTGCTCGAACTCAGCGGGAACAGTGGGCTTGTGCATCCGGAGGATGACCACAACAGGCTTATCACCCATGGCCTTTTTGGTGTCCAGCACCAAATCCAAATCACCCTCATTGGCGGCAGTGCCAATCTTGCCCTTATAGCCCCGGCTGATAAAGTCCTCTCTGAAATCGCCTCCAGCAATGCTTTCTTCCCGGGCAGCATCCGCCTGATAGGGACGGTACTGCAGAGAGATAGGCACATAACCATTGCCGCCTGCCTCCCGGTCCGCCCGAGAGTAGCCGTCAGACAGGGGGCTCTCAATAAATACCAGGGCAAAGTCAGCCTCCTCAGGCGTGCTGACCCGGTCATAGTATTTGTCTACCAGGCCGTCAGCAGCAGGGTCAATGTCCTGGGCAGGCATATCGCTGCGGAAGAAAGTTTTCATCGGCCTAATATGCCGGGTGGGGATATACACCTTTTTCCGCTCCTTCTGGGGCAGGGCGCCGGTATTCTTCACCATGACCACAGACTTGAGCTGGGCCTCAAACCCTGCCTGGCAGAATTCTTCACACCCAGCTACCTTTACGCTCTCCTCCGGGTCCAGATAGGGGTTCTCAAACAGGCCGCAGCGGAAAATGTTCCGCAGCAGCCGCACGGCGGATTCCTCCATCCGCCTGCGCATGGCCTCTTCGCCGTGGCGCTGGCACCCAATCTGATAGGCTTCCAGAATCGGGGCAATGGCAGAGTTCCCGCCGAACTGGTCCACTCCGTTCTCAATGGCCAAAAGGTGGCGCTCTGCCTCTGAGAGCTTTTCCACCCCATAACAGCGGCTGGAGAAGGAGTCGATTTCCGAATCCGGGTCAGCGGTAATGCCCCAGTCCGTGCAGACGACCCCGTCATAGCCATATTTCTTCCGGAGCAGGTCGTGGATAATATACCGGCTGTAGGAGTTGCCCACGTTCTTTCCATCTTTGGTATCCACGCCCCAGCTGACAGTGTAATAAGGCATAATGGCCGAAGCAGAGCCGGTGGGCCCGTCCAGCTGGAACACGCCCTCCAGGAAGGGCTTCATATGCTCGCTTAGGTTGCCCCCTGGGTATACGGCGAACTTGCCGAAGGGGTAGTGGGCATCCCGCCCGCCCTCGCAGGGGCCGCCGCCAGGCCAGTGCTTGGCCATGGCGCACATGCTGTCCCTGCCCCAGCCGTCAGGAGAACCCTCTGTGGTTTGCAGAGCATCACAATAAGCCCTGCCGAAGTCAGTGGTCATTTGAGGATGGGGGCCGAAGGTGTCCTCCAGCCGCATCCAACGGGGCTCGGTAGACAAATCCACCTGGGGGAACAGGGCGGTTGTGATGCCCATGGCCCGGCACTCCTTTGCCACAGCGTCCCCGTATTTGCCGCAGGTCTCGGGGGAGAAGGTGGCTGCCATGCCAAGGCCCTCCGGCCACTTGGAGACATCTCCCGCGCCGGACTTGTACTCAGCTCCGGCCTGCCGTGAGCCGTGGCGGGGGTCGCTGGAAATGTTCACCGGGATGCCCCAGGGCAGGCTCTCGGCATAGGCCTGCAGGGTATTGCTCCACTTGGCGGCAACTTCGGCGTTTTCCATGCCAG
The DNA here is from genome assembly GCA_910580045.1 of uncultured Eubacteriales bacterium. Taxonomy (GTDB): domain Bacteria; phylum Bacillota; class Clostridia; order Oscillospirales; family Acutalibacteraceae; genus Acutalibacter. The sequence goes on along the minus strand of CAJTXF010000007.1, from coordinate 37,102 downwards.
TGGCCAGCACGTGGCGGACGTGGTCTTTGTCCACAAAGTCCTTCTGCTGGTCAGTCAGGGCCCAGTGCTCTGCCCCGCTCTCAGAAATAGGCTTGCCGCCATAGGTGCCGGGGAAGGGGCCATGGGGCTGGGCGGGGACCATCTGATGGGGGGAGTAGAGCATCAGCCCGGCAATCTCCTCTACGGAAAGCCGGGAGGCCAAATCCTTGGCCCGCTCCTCTGCCGGAAGCCGCCAGTCCTCATAGGGCAGCAGCTGGCCGGTGCCAGCCAAATCCTTAAAGCAGAGGCCGTCCTGCTCCAGAATTTTTGCTTTCACAGTGCCGATGGCCGGACCGTTGGGATTTTTGTAGATTTTGTATTGTGGGTTGTCCATGTTCAAAGATACCTCCGTTTCAGGTATGTTACCTCTCTTATTATACTGAAATTCCCAGAAGGTGTCAACAGAAATTGTAGGTGTGCACAGAAGAATGCGGGAGTGGGCCAGGGGCTTTCGCTTCTTCTGCCTGCTGGTATAGCTGTTCCTCCATAATCCAAAGAATTACCCCTTGCATAATATCTGAAATCGGAGTATACTGTAACAAAATTTCTTGGAAGAGGGAGAGAAAATGAATCAGGGATTCTATCGGGACAGGGCCCGGGAAGCGATGGGGGCCTTTTGCCGTTATATGCTGGCCGCTTTGAAGTGGACAGCAGCAGCCTGCGGTTTGGGCGGGATTTGCGGCCTTCTGGGCGCGGGGTTCCATGAGGCGATTGATTTGGCCACCAATTTCCGCATGAACCACGGATTTATCATCTGGTTTCTGCCTGCGGCAGGCCTGATAACCTTGCTGCTCTACCAGCTGTGCAGGGTCAGTTTTGGCGCGGGAACGAACCTGATTATCCAGTCTGTCACCACCAATGAGCATATCCCGGCCTTTCTGGCCCCGCTTATTGTGGCAGGAACCCTGCTGTCCCACCTGTTTGGCGCTTCTGTAGGCAGGGAAGGGGCAGCGCTTCAGCTGGGCGGCAGCATTGGCCATAATCTGGCCGAGCTGCTCCGCTTTGACGAAGACGATGTGCGTACTGTCTCCATGTGCGGGATGGCAGCCTGCTTTTCCGCCATGTTCGGCACACCCCTCACAGCGGCTATATTTGTGTTAGAGGTTATTACGGTGGGAAGCCTGCACTATGGGGCATTTTTGCCCTGTGTGCTGGCCTCCTACACAGCTGCGGCGGTGAGCAGGGCTTTGGGCATCCAGCCAATGAGCTATGCTTTGACTGGCCACCCAGGCCATCAGCCGGAAATGGTGGGACGGGTCATCCTGCTGGCGGCGCTTTGCGCGCTGGTTGCGATTCTGCTGTGCTTCACCCTGCACCAAGCCTCCCGGCTGGCGGAAAAGCTGGTGAAGAACGCCTATCTGCGCATAGCGGCGGGCGGCTTGGCTATGGCCGTGCTGGTAAGCTCGCTGGACCTTACAGATTTTGCGGGGGCTGGGGGGCACATGATTCAGCGGGCCGTGGATGGCACAGCGGAGCCCTGGGCCTTTTTAGTTAAACTGCTGTTGACAGCTCTCTGTGTGGGCTCTGGCTTCCGGGGTGGTGAAATTGTCCCCACGCTGTTTATCGGGGCTGCCTTCGGCTGCGCGGTGGGCCCGCTTTTAGGGCTGGATGCCAGCTTCGCGGCAGCGATTGGCATGGTGTGTGTTTTTTGCGGTGTGGTAAACTGTCCTATTGCCACCGTGTTTTTGGCAGTGGAGATGTTCTCCACCGTTGATATCGGGCTGTTTGCCATCGCTATCGCAGTGGCATTTGTGCTTTCGGGCTATACGGGACTGTACAGCAGCCAGGTCATCCTGTTTTCCAAGGTAAAGCGCCAGGCGCGGCACCCAGAGAAACCGCAGGAAAAGCGAGAGCCGAGCCTGTACAAAAATATTGAAAAGCAGACTGTTTTAAGCCTGAAGGACCAGGTGGACTATCAACCCGGCCAGGTGGTGAGCAAGACACTGGTGCAGAACGAAGCAATGAGCATGACCCTCTTTTCCTTTGACAAGGGGGTGGAAATTTCCGCCTGCAAGGCGGACGGGGAGGCTATGGCAACTGTGCTGGAAGGCACAGGAAGGTTTACTGTGGGCGGGCAGGTATTTCTCCTGGGCCCAGGAGAAACACTGGTAATGCCCAAGGATATCCCCCATGCTGTGTTCGGTGAGGAGCGGTTCAAAATGCAGCTGGTGGTCTCGTTCTGACTTGACATTCCGGCTGAAAACAGATAAAATGATTGGGACAGGTTTGGGCCTGTCCCAATGTTTTTAGAAAGGATGAGTGTTATGAAGTATAATAACTGCCCGGTTTATCCTATCACCAGGAGGGCAAATTTCTGACCCTCCTGTAACAACGGAGGTATTCTATGTCGTTTCACTGGATTAACCCAGCTGATATTTCCATCAACTGCATCCTTCTCATGGACCGCCGGCTGGTGGGCCAGGTCTGCGGCCCCTGGTATGGGGAGGAGTATAGCAAAAGCCTGGCCATTGTCCTGACCAATCATCCGGCCGTGGCCTGGTACTGTAAGGAAAAGGCTCCTGAGACAGCGGCCTATGTGGACGCACTTCTGACTTCTGCTCCTCAAAATGCCCCGGCAGAGGAAATCCGCGCTGCGGAATGCTTTGTCCTGAACCAAATCGACTGGGCAGTGGTCTATGTGTACCCAGAGCTGATGGAGCAAAACTGTCCCTATATTTACGCCTGGGACAAGGCAC
>CAJTXF010000007.1:0-34357 GCA_910580045.1 uncultured Eubacteriales bacterium | reverse complement strand
GGCACGGCTGTTTGAGCTGTGCGATTTCACCGGCAGGCTGGTGCTGGATGTGGGCGCTGGCACTGGGCGGCTGACCTTCGCGGCAGCGGAGCAGGCCCGGCACGTGTACGCCAGCGAGCCGGTGGACCGGCTGCGGGAGTTCATGCGGGAAAAGCTGCGGCGGGAGGATGTTTCAAACGTCACTGTGCTGGACGGAATGTGTGACTGCCTGCCCTATGAGGACAGCACCTTTGACGTGGTCATGTCCGGCCATGTGCTGGGCGATGACTACGATAGTGAGCTGGCTGAGCTGGAGCGGGTCACCAAGCCCGGCGGCTGGATTTTGGACTGCCCCGGTGAGGACGACCGCTGGACGGAGCCTGAGCCCGAGATGCTCTCTTGGGGCTTTGAGTGCCTGCCCTATCTCAGCAAGACTGGCGGCAAGGTGTGCCGCTATCGGAAGCGGGTTATAAAGTAAAATGCAGCGGGGCCTCTCTGTTGGGAGGCCCCGTATGTTTGTTAAGAAAATTGGAAAGAATCTGCCCGCTTTTTGGTAAGGCCCCCTTGATACAATGGACGCAGCAAATCCAAAGGAGGCCAAAGCACAATGGCAAAGATTGCATCCCTTGTTTTAGCAGTAATGGCAGGCCTGCTCACCTGCGGCCAGCAACAGAACAATCCTGAGGTTTTTACCCTCCAGTTTCTCTGCTCCAGCCCAGAAATATACCGTATTGACTATGTGGCCAGCTTGGACGGCGAATACCTTTGCTAAGGTGGCATAGCCAATTTTGACAAGATTCCCTTGAACAACGACCCCTATCTGTTTGTATACTTCTCACAGGAGGATCTGGAAGGACAGGAGGAAGGGAAGCTCTCTTTAGAGCTTCATCTCTATGACGAGAAGGAAGACAAAGAGATAGCCGTCCTGGAGCCAATCGAGATGGAGGCCCAACTGGGAGCAAAACATATCGTTCAAGTCACAGGCAGCAAGGAGGAAGGCTATACGGCCACAGGTTGAACATTGCAAAAAACTCCCCCGGAGTCCACCGAGGGAGTTTTTTTATGCTTCTACTTTCTGAACCGATTGCCCGTATTGCAGTAAATGACTGCAAAAACACTCAGGCCAATCACAATCGCCAAGTAGAGCCAAGTCAGCCATTCCAGGCCAAAGCAGAAGAGACCTACTCCATAGGGGAGGGTGGCAAGGCCAATCGGCAGCAGAATCTTCCCAGTAAACCTGGCCAGGGCCGGGCCGTCATACAGCTTTTTCTCTTCTGAATCCATGGTGTTGTACCCGGCAATGAGCCAAGTGCCTTTTCCCATCAGCAGGGGGATAGCCAGGCCAATCAGGCATAGGCTGACTAGTCCCATGATGACCAGACCAAGCGTATCCTTTATATCCATTGCAGTCCCTCCCATAGGATAACATTTGGTGTGCTTAGGCGCTAGGCGCTTATTTTATGATGCTCTTCCCGGTCATTTCCGCAGGCTGGGGCAGGCCCAGCACCTTCAGCATGGTGGGGGCGATATCCGCCAGGCGGCCGCCCTCCCGAAGCTCGCAGGGATGGTTGATGACGCAGAAGGGCACAGGATTGGTGGTGTGAGCCGTGAAGGGCGTGCCATCGTCGTCCACCATCTTGTCCGCGTTGCCGTGGTCAGCGGTGAGCAGAATGCAGCCGCCCATCTCCTTGACCGCTACCTCCACCCGGCCAATGCAGGTGTCCACAGCCTCCACAGCCTTCACCGCCGCCTCAAATACGCCGGTATGGCCCACCATATCGCAGTTGGCGTAGTTGAGAATCAGCGCGTCATACTTCCCGGACTTGACGGCCTCCACCATCTTATCCGTGACCTCATAGGCGCTCATTTCCGGCTGCAAATCGTAGGTTGCCACAGCAGGGGACTTTACAAGGATACGGTCCTCGCCAGGGTACTGCTTCTCCACGCCGCCGTTGAAGAAGAAGGTCACATGGGCGTACTTCTCGGTCTCGGCAATGCGCAGCTGGGTCAAATCGTTCTTGGAGAGGTACTCGCCGAAGGTATTCTCCAGGCTCTCCGGCTTATAGGCCACATCCACATTGGGCATGGTGGCGTCGTACTGGGTCATGCACACATAGTTGACAGGGAAGAAGCCGTTCCTGCGCTCAAACCCGGCAAAGTCCGAATCCACAAAGGTGCGGGTGATTTCCCGGGCCCGGTCAGGACGGAAATTGTAGAAGATGATAGAATCCCCCGCCTGAACCGGCTCCGCGCCTTTACAGACAGTGGGGAGCACAAACTCGTCGGTCACGCCCTCGTCATAGGACTTCTGCACCGCGCAGATGGGGCATTCAGCCTGGTTCCCCTCTCCATAGACCATGGCGGCATAGGCCTTCTCCACCCGCTCCCAGCGGTTGTCCCTATCCATGGCGTAGTACCGGCCCATAACAGTAGCGGCCTTGCCCACGCCAATCTCGTCCAGCTTCTCCACCAGCTCCTTCACATAGTCCTTGCCGCTGGAGGGGGGCACGTCCCGGCCATCCAGGAAGCAGTGGACAAACACCTTCTCAAGGCCCATGTTCTTGGCCATTTTCAGCAGAGCATACAGATGGGTATTGTGGCTGTGGACCCCGCCGTCAGACAGCAGGCCCATGAAATGCAGGGCCTTGCCGTTGTCCTTGGCAGACTGCATGGCATGGAGCAGGGCAGGGTTCTTGGCCATGTCCCCCTCTTCGGCAGACTTGGTGATGCGGGTCAGTTCCTGATACACAATACGGCCCGCGCCAATATTGGTGTGGCCCACCTCAGAGTTGCCCATCTGCCCGTCCGGCAGGCCCACGTCCAGGCCAGAGGCCCCGATTTTGGTCACAGGGTTCTCCTTGAGGATGCGGTCCAGGTTGGGGGTATTGGCGGCCACAATGGCGTTGCCCTCGTCCGGGGCAATGCCAAAGCCGTCCAGAATCATCAAAACTAAAGGCTTTTTCATATAACGGATAGTTTCCTTTCGTTTTTACTTTTTGCGTTTTGACGTGATAAGGTCAGCAGCCAGAAGCGCCAGGGCTCCCGCCAGGCAGGCCAGGGACATCAGCGGCAGAAAGGGGCCAAGGCTGTCCAGAGCCATGCGGAAGGTAGCGGCGTCCGGCATTTTGCCCGCGGTCAAAATGGCCGCGCACAGGTAGCGGGCAATGGCGAACAGCGCGGCAACCACCCACAGGGTGTTGACGTATTTCGTCAGCCTGTTCTCCATGGAAGGTTAACCCTTGGTTGCAGCGTCCACAATAGCGGCAAAGTCAGCAGGCTTCAGAGAAGCCCCGCCAATCAGGCCGCCGTCCACGTCGGGCTGGGCCAGCAGCTCAGCAGCATTGGCGGCGTTCATAGAGCCGCCGTACTGGATGGTGATGCCGTCTCCGGCAGCGCAGTTGTACAGGGCCTTGATGGTCTCGCGAATCAGCTTGCAGACCTCGTTGGCCTGCTCGGCAGTGGCAGTCTTGCCGGTGCCAATGGCCCACACAGGCTCGTAGGCAATGATAATCCGCTTGAGTTCCTCCTCGGACACGCCGCCCAGAGCAATCTTGGTCTGCAAAGCCACCAGCTCGCTGGTAATACCCTGCTCCCGTTGCTCCAGGGTCTCGCCCACGCAGAGGATTACGGTCAGGCCCGCGTCCAGAGCGGCGCGCACCCGGTCATGCACAGTCACGTCAGTCTCGCCAAAGTACTGGCGGCGCTCGCTGTGGCCGATGATAACAATCTTTACGCCCATGGAAGCCAGCATCTCAGCGGAAATCTCCCCGGTAAACGCCCCGGACTTGGCCCAGTGGCAGTTCTCCGCGCCAATCTGGATATTGGTTCCGGCAGCAGCCTCTTGGGCAGCGGACAAATCCACAAAGGGGGTGCAGGCCACCACATCACAGCCCGCGTCCTTGACCAGGGGGGCAATGGCAGCGATAAGCTCCTTGGCCTCAGCAGGGGTCTTGTTCATCTTCCAGTTGCCGGCAATAACGGCTTTGCGCAGTGCTTTGTTCATAGAAATCCATCCTCCAATTTCAATTTAAGTTTCAAGAAGTGCTCATAAAATCATTTCTGCTGTATGCAGCTCTGTGCTTGCAGGTTTTTCCTGTGCCTGCGGCGGAGAAAGAACTATAAATCAGTGGCTCCTTAGTCCAGCGGGGCAGGATTCTCCAAGCCCTCAATCATCTCTTTGAGCAGTTGCCCTTCTGGAAAGGGGCCCGCTCCCTGAGAATCCTTTTTATCTGGCTGATTGCCAGCCGGCGGAACGGGCAGGAAGCCTTATCTCCCATACCCTGGCCTCCTTTTACAAGAAAGGGCGGAGAAAACCCCCGCCCTCCTGCATAGCAAAATTATTTCTCGTTCAGGCAGGCAATGCCGGGCAGCTCCTTGCCCTCCAGGAACTCCAGAGAAGCGCCGCCTCCAGTGGAGATATGGGTCATCTTGTCAGCAAAGCCCAGCTTCTCCACAGCCGCCGCGGAGTCGCCGCCGCCGATGATGGAGATGGAGCCGCTGTCAGCTACCGCGCTGGCCACGCCGATGGTGCCAGCCGCAAAGTTCTCCCACTCGGAAACGCCCATGGGCCCGTTCCAGACCACAGTGCCCGCGCCCTTAATGGCGTCAGAGAACAGCTCGATGGTCTTGGGGCCAATGTCCAGACCCATCCAGCCGTCAGGGATAGCAGTGGAATCCACTACCTGGCTCTCGGTCTCAGGGTCGAATTCCTTACCCACCTTGGTGTCCACAGGCAGCAGGAACTTCACGCCAGCCTTCTCGGCCTTCTCCAAAGTGGCCTTGGCCAAATCAATCTTGTCCTCCTCGCACAGGGAGGTGCCAATGCTGTAGCCCTGGGCCTTGAAGAAGGTGTAGGCCATGCCGCCGCCGATAATCAAGGTATCCACCTTGCCCAGCAGGTTGTCAATCACGCCAATCTTGTCAGAGACCTTCGCGCCGCCCAGAATAGCCACAAAGGGACGCTTAGGCTCAGTGAGGGCCCCGCCCATCACGGTGATTTCCTTCTGAATCAGATAGCCGCACACAGCGGGCAGATAGTGGCTCACGCCCTCAGTGGAGGCATGGGCCCGGTGGGCAGTGCCAAACGCGTCATTTACATAAATATCCGCCATAGAGGCCAGCTCCTTGGCGAAGTCAGGCTCGTTCTTGGTCTCCTCAGCGTGGAAGCGGATGTTCTCGATAATCATCACATCTCCGTCATTGAGAGCGGCAGCCTTGGCCTTGGCGTCGGGGCCGACAACGTCCTTGGCCATGATGACCTCTTTGCCCAGCAGCTTGCCCAGCTCGGCAGCCACGGGAGCCAGGGAGAACTTCTGCACATCGCCCTTGGCAGCCTCCAGAGCCTTGGCAGTGGCCTCGGCCTGCTCAGCCTCGGGCATGGCGTCAATCTTCTTCTTTTCCTTCTTGTCCAGCTTCACGGTGTCGTTAAAGATATTGTGGGGCCGGCCCATATGAGAGCAGAGGATGACCTTTGCGCCGTGGTCAGCAAGATACTTCACGGTGGGCAGGGCGCCCACAATGCGCTTGGTGTCAGTGATGGCGCCGTCCTTCATGGGGACATTAAAGTCACAGCGGACCAGGACGCGCTTACCGGCTACGTCAATGTCTTCAACGGTCTTCTTGTTGAGATAGTTCATTTTCAGTGCACTCCTTCTTCTTAAAGAAATGGGTAGTAAAAACACTCAGACTACTACCAGATATTGTATAACAAAACGCGGCGCATTTCAAGCAAAACTTTGCTGAAATCCACCGCTTTTGTAAATTTTTTACCAATTCCGGATTTCTCCGGGCTCTGCAAACAGCTGGTCAAGCCTTTGGAGGAAGGGCGTCAGGTGTCTGAAGTCCAATACCCGGTGGTCAAAAACCAGGCACATGGGCAGGACTTTCCGTATGCCAATGAGCGTTTCCCCGGATTCGTTTGTGTAAACTCCAAGCCGTTCCTGGACAGCGGAGATGCCCGCGGCGAATACCTGGGGCGGCAGGATTTCCAGCAGGCTGAATTGTCCCGGGTTCCGGCAGATAGAGCCGATGTTGGAGACAGTGACTGTGCTGCTCTCAATGTCAAGCAGGGCAGAGGCCCTCTCCCGGCTCAAAGGGCATCTCCGGCCGGACTGTTGCCATGTACAGCCGGTTGAAATCAGTTTTCTCCACTTTTTGGCGGACAGCTTCAACTTGCCCGGCAAGCTGGGCCAAGGTCTGGCTCGCGCCGTCAAAAACAGTCAAAGTCATCATACCGCCATCAGGCAGGAGCCAGGGCACCCCCAGGTTGATGGCCTGGTTGGCATTGGTGAGCGGTTCTTCCATCATCCCTCCAAGAGTAAAAGTTGTCTTATAGTATACCGAAGGGAACCGGCATTATCAAGGCAGTGTCACAAAGCGTCACCCAGGGAAAAGCGGTAAATATCCGCTGTCTTCCCTTGGTGAGAGAAGCTCCGCTCATACACGCCGCCGTTCTTTTCCAGCACCTTCACAGAGGGGAGATTGTCCCGCTCCACGGAGATGTGCAGCTCTGTGAGTCCCACGTCCCTGGCCCGTTCCAGCACCAGCCGGAGCATCCGGCTTCCATAGCCCCGCCCCCGGCAGCTGGGCCGCACACTATAGCCGCAGTTGCCCAAATCCGCCAGAAACCCATTGAGGCTGTGCCGCAAATCAATCATCCCCACCAGGGCTCCGCTCCCATCCAGGGCAAAGAAGGTGTCGGTCAGCACCCAGTCCGGGCTGACCGTCTCCGGGCAGGCGCTGCGGGTCACGCCGGTAAGCCACTCCTCATAGCTGTCTATTTGGTCCAGCCGCTCACTGCCGGAGATGACCCTCTCTCCCCAGGCAAAGAACTCCTCCCGGAAGGCGATGGCCTGGTCTTTGTGCTCAGGCCCTGGGCGTACCAGCCGTATTTCAGCGGAGGGCCCCAGCAAAAGGCCCTGTATCTGCCCAATAATGCGCCCAGGGGTGGCTGAATCCAAAGTCATCAGGCGGCTGTAGAGCCGGATTCCCTGATAGGCAAACACCAGCAAGTCAAACAGAGCTTCCCTGTCCACAGGCAGAAATTCCCCCCGCTCCTGCCCGTACCGGATAAGCTCCACCCAGGCCGACTTGGAGCTGGCATAGGCCCGCTCTATGCCCGGGTGGCTGCTGTAATATTCGCAGATTGCCAGGCTCAGGGAGCTCTCCCGGCTGGCCATTTCCTGCCGGTACCGCTCCAACAGTCCCCGCAGAATCACAGGCCCGGGCAGGCCCTTCTCCATCTGCGCCTGGATTTCCGCGCCCTGGTCCTGGGAAAAGCCCTCTGTCACGGCCAGGAACACTTGCTCCACGCTCTCAAAATGCCGGTAGAGCCCGCCCCGGCTCAGGCCGGTTTCCTGACACAGCAGGGACATGGTGACATCCTTATAGCCTCGTTCCGCGAACAATCTGCGGGCTGTTTCCAATATCTCCTGCCGGGTGTTGTCTCCTTTTGCGCTCATGGGAAGCCTCCTTTGCGACATTGATGTCGTTATTTGTTATCCGCATTATACGACACTCGTGTCGCTTTGTCAAGAGAAAAATGGGTAAAGCGTTAACGCTTTACCCATTTACTGTTTGCGAATTTCCATAGATTCAGCGGAACTGTCCTTAGTGCCGACTCTCCAGGCTGGCCATGATTTCCTGAAACACTGCCTCCCGTTCCCGGGCTGTCTCATAGTACCGAAGCCCATATTGCTGGCACTGCTCCCGGATAAGGCGGCTCTGGGCTACCAATTCCTCACAGCCCTCCATGCGCTCCTGGTCAGGCAAATCAAAGGTGTAGTCCTCTGGTGTGTCATACTTTTTCTGTATGGCGAACCGCTCCTCGGGGCTCACGTCCCCGGTGAGCAGATAGAGAATGTCGCAGTTTTCAGAGAGGGAGGACTTCACATAGTCTTCGGGCAAAATCTGGTACATATCAATGATCATTGGCCCGTTCTTATGGTCGTATTCCTCGGGGCTGGTCATGGCCCGGAGGAAAGGGGCCATTTTCCCGCTGATGATTCGCAGAATATCCAGAGAGGGCTTCCCGGCGTTGACGCTGAGCCCGGTGTCCACCCCGGTTTCGGGAAAGCACTGCTCAAACCCGGCAATGACTGCGTCCATGCTTACATGCTGCCATCCAAGGGCCTTTGCGGCCCGCCGGGCCAGGGTGCTCTTTCCTGCCCGGGGCACTCCGGCAATGATAAGATGTTTCATGTTTTCTCCTTTATTCCGGTGCTTTCATACTCTCCACCATGCTGATATTTTTCAGCTTGCGGTACATCACCAGGTTGACCAGCACGCTGAACAGGAAGGTGAGCAGTGCCGCGATAATATAGCTGGGCGCGTAAATTGCCCGGCCAAACATCACCATATCAATCTCTGCTGTGCGGATGACAAACTGGTGCAGAGCTATTCCTAACAGCAGGCCCACCCCAGTGCCGATAAGGGTCAGCGCCATTGTCTCCCGGTACACATACCCAGCCACCTCGCTGTCATAGAAGCCCAGCACCTTGATTGTGGCCAGCTCCTTTTCCCGCTCAGTCACATTGATATTTGTCAGGTTATATACCACCACAAAGGCCAGCGCCCCGGCGGAGATAATCAGCACCACCACAATGTAATTGATGCTCTGGATGCTGTTGGAAAAGCTGGCGGAAAGCTCTGCTGTGGAGGTGGTCATAGCCACGTCCTCACATTTCAGGAGCTGGGTGGTCAGCCCATCCTCGCCGCCGGCAGGGCCCCCTTCCGGCAGAGCGCAGAGGAGGGAGTTCAGCTCTGCAGCCTGGCCAAAGGCTTCCTGGTATGCCTCCGCGGAAATATAGAGGTAATGGGAAACATAGTTCTCGCAAATGTCCGTGATGGTAAACACAGCTTCCGTTTCATCCTGATTTTTGACGCGGATGGTATCACCCACCCGCAGGTGCTGACGCTCCGCCAGCTTCTCTGTGATAATGACCGCGTCCTCGCTGTATTCCACTGCCTGGCTGTCCGAGCGATGGCGGAACTGGAAGAACTCCGGCAGCCGCTCCGGCTCAGAGGGTACGAAAATGGTAACGCTGTCTTCCGGCGCCCTGGCGCCAGGGACTACTTGCCCGCTCTCCTGCAGGACTGCCAGCCAGTTCTCTACCTGGGACTTGTCGTCCAGGATGTCCAGCAGCTCCGCATCCTCCAAAGCATCTTCATGGAGCAGCCCCACAATCAGCTGGTAATGGGAGAGCTCTCCATACTGGATGTCCACAATATCCGAGACAGAATCCCGAATGCCGAAACCAGTTACCAGCAGGGCAGTGCACCCGGAAATGCCGATAACAGTCATAAAGAAGCGTTTTTTATAGCGCATCAGGTTTCGGGCAGTCACCTTTTGGGTAAATTTCAGCCGTTTCCACAGGGGCGTAATACGCTCTAAAAGAATGCGCTTTCCCGGCTCCGGTGCTTTGGGCAGCATCAGCCGGGCAGGGCTCTCCCGCAGGGCCGCCCGGCAGGCGCCAAAGGTTGCGGCCAGGGTGCACAAAATGGCCGCAATGGAGGAGAACAGAGCCAGCGTCCAGTCAAAGGGGGTCAGGAGGCCGGGCAGGAAGTACATAATATTATAGGCATTGATAATAACAGTAGGGAAGAGCTGCATTCCCAGTGCCACACCGCATATGCAGCCCAGCAGGCTGGCCGCGGCAGCATAGAGCAGGTACTTTACCGCAATCTGCGGAGAGGAGTAGCCCAGGGCTTTCATGGTGCCGATTTGCTGGCGCTCCTCTTCCACCATACGGGTCATGGTGGTCAGGGCAACCAGCGCTGCCACAAGAAAGAAGAATACAGGAAACACTTGCCCAATGGCCGCTATTTTATCTGTGTTGGAGGAGTAGCTGGCAAACCCAGTGTTGTCCTGCCGGTCATAGATATACCATTCGCCCTCCTCAATGTCGCTGATTTCCCGTTCAGCGTCACTGATTTTTTCCTCTGCCTCAGCCAGCTCCCTGTCCGCCTCAGCCTGACCTTCTCTATAGTCCTGCCAGCCCTCTGCCAGCTCCTCTTTGGCGTCTGCCAGCTTTTTCAGCCCATCCTCATATTCTGTCCGGCCCTCTTCCAAGTCCTTTTCCGCCTGGGCCAAAGTGGCCTCTGTCTCAGCAGCCGTGTTGTTGAGGGTGGTTTCTGAGCGGTTCAGCTCTGTCAGCTGGGCGCTGAGGGCGGCCTGCTGGCTGTTGAGCTGGGAGCTCTGCCGGTTCAGCTCTGTCTGGTTCTTGTCCAGCTCTGCCCGGGCGGCCTGGGCCTGGGCCAGCCCGGCCTGATATTGGCTCAGGCCCTGTTCCAGTTCGGCTCTGGCCTGGGCAGAGTCAGTGCCCTGGGCAGCCAGGGCCTCCAGCCCGGACTTCAGCGCTGCAAACTGCCCTGCCGCTTCCGGGGCCATCTGCTCCAGTATGGACAGCAGTTCCAGGGCCGCCTGGTCCGAGCTGTCTGTCTCCGGCAGGCCCATCTGGGCCGCTGCCTGGAACAGCGCTGCCTTGCCCTGCTCCAGGGCGTCCAGCTGTGCCTGAGTCTGCTCCAGCTGAGACTTTGCCTCTGCCAGCTCCTTCTCAGAGGCAGAGAGCTGGGCATATCCCTCCGTGATTTTGCTCTGCGCGGCGCTGAGCTGTGCCTTGCCGCTGGTAATCTGGGCTTGATACCCAGCAATCTGGGCCCGCCCGTCAGCAATCTGCTGCCGGGCACGGGCTGTTTCCCGTGCCAAAGTGGCCCGGCCGTCCTCCAGGTTTGCTTGTCCCTTGTCCAGCTCCTGCTGAGCGTCAGCAAGTTTTTGCTCATTCTCCGCGATTTCCTTCTCTCCGTCCTCTAACTCCTGCTTGGCGTCAGCCAGCTCCTTTTCCACATCAGCCTTGGCCTCGCTGTACTCCTGCTTCGCGTCGCTTAGTTCGCTGTTGGCCTCGTCCATGATTTCCTGATACCGTATCTGGGAGCGCTCCTCCCCAAAGGGCTCCAGAAGCTCTGCCGTGCTGCCTGCCAAGTCCTGATATGCCTTGGAGAAGGAGTTCAGCTCCTTGGCCCCAGAAAGAGATAGATAGGCGGCAGTATAATAATCCTGCTCAAAGGTCTCCGGCAGGGTGCAGAGCTTCAAATCCAGGCTGCCTGTTCCGGCAGTGGAGCGCTCTTCCTCCAGTGAGATGTAAAGAGAGCTGCGTACTGTGCCTACTACAGTGAGGGTCTTGGGCAGATGTTCGTTTTCCTCCTCGGGGGTAAAGGTTTGGCCAATCCAGTCATTGCCCTTAAAGAAGGTGCGGGACAGCACCACCACGCACTCTCCGGGCTTCTCCGGCATACGTCCGTCCAAAAGGATTGGAGTATTCAGCGAAGGGGCCCCATTTTCCGCCAGGCTGTGGATGCGGGTGGTGTAAGCGTCCCCTTCGCTGGAAATCAGCACCAAATCCGTGTCATAGGCAGGCAGAACAGCCTCCACGCCCTCAAATTTCCGCAGCTCTTCTATGTCTTCCCCGGTCAGGCCCAGGGTGGAGACAACCCGCAAATCGAACATATCCGTCTCATCGCAGTAGCTGTCCAGTGTAATCCGCATATCTTTGGGAGAGGCCAAAATCCCCGCCAGAAATCCAGCCCCCAAGGCCACAATGGCGAAGATGGCCAAAAACCGGGACAGGCTGTGCCGTACTGTGCGGGCAACGCTCTTCCAATAGCTTTTCTTCATTCTGCCCGCCTCCTTACCATTCAATCTCCTCCACTGGCGTGGGGGAGGGGTTCACCTGGTTGGCGATGGCCCTGCCGCTTTTGATGCGGATGACCCGGTCCGCCATAGCGGTCAGGGCCCCGTTGTGGGTGATGACCAGCACTGTGCGGCCGGTCTTCCGGCAGGTGTCCTGCAAAAGGCCCAGCACAGCCTTGCCGGTGTTGTAGTCCAGAGCGCCGGTGGGCTCGTCGCACAGCAGGATTTTTGGGTTCTTGGCCAGAGCCCGGGCAATAGCCACCCGCTGTTGCTCGCCCCCGGAGAGCTGGGCCGGAAAATTCTGCAGCCGGTCCCCAAGACCCACGCCCCGCAGAGTCTCAGCCGCATCCAGGGGCTGAGGGCAGATTTCACTGGCCAGCTCCACATTTTCCAGGGCAGTCAGGTTCTGCACCAGATTGTAGAACTGGAAGACAAACCCCACATCCACCCTGCGGTAAGCAGTGAGCTGCCGGGCGTTATAGCCGCTGATTTCTGCACCGTCCAGCAGAATGCGCCCTTCATCGCAGGCGTCCATGCCTCCCAGCATGTTGAGGACCGTGGTCTTCCCCGCGCCGGAAGGCCCCACAATCACGCAGAACTCCCCCTGCTCTACATAAAAGCTGATATGGTCCGCGGCGGCAATTTTTTGCCCACCCATGGTGTAGAATTTGCATACGTCCTGGAATTCGATAAAATGCAAGTCCGGCCCCTCCCATACTGGATGTTATAATGTTTAGTATAACACAATCCCCCCATCCAAAGGAAGAGGGGATTTGTAAATAAATTATGTTTGTGGGAAAAATAGCCCGACAGATTACCGAAAACCGTTGGGTTAAAGCTCCCGGGTAAAGACTGTCACATCTGCCACCCTGCCGCCGAAGTCAGATTCCGGCAACGGCGCCGCCTGCTGGAACCCCAGCCTTTGAAGCAGACGCTTGGAGCGGGCGTTCCCATTGTTCACATTCGCCCACAGCCATTCCAGGGCCAAAGTCCCGGTGCGGCAGGCAATCCGGGTTCCCACTGCCTCAAAAGCGCAGCCCTGTCTCTTTTTGCCACGAAACTACCTCGCTCATATTCGCTGGCGCTATTCCAACCGGATGCCCAAGCTGCTCAGCAGGTTTGCCGCCTCCGGCAGGGTGAAACGGGCCTCTTTCAGCCCGCAGGTCAGCACATCCACCTTATAGCCCACCGCCTCCCGGAAGTCCGCGCCCTCTAAGCCGCAGCGGAAGAACTCTGTATCCGTCAGGCCGCAGCCCAAAAAGCAGGCCTCAGTCAGGGTGCAGTCTCCAAACAGGCAGGCGCTGAGCTCACTCCCCTGAAAGTCGAATCGCCGCAAGTCCATGTTGGTGAAATAGTTGTACTTCATCCGGCAGCCGGAGAGCTTTTCTAAGGGCTCCCCAAAGCCGCCGCTGGGCAGGAGCAGGGCCCAGTTTACGTTGGTCAGGGCGCAGTCCGAGAGCTCTAAAAATTTGGCCTGGCTGTATTCCAGCTTTGGCTCTGTCACCCGGCAGGAGAGGAACCGGCACTGGGTGAGGGTGCAGCGGGACAGCACACAGCGCTCGAACACGCAGCGCTCGAAGGTGCAGTCCACCAAGGTCAGCCCCGCGAACCGCTCCCCCGAGAAGTTCAGCCCCCGAAAGGTCTCGCCCTCAAAATAGGTTTCCGCCATACCGCGCCTCCTTATAGGTATTCTGAGCCAGGGTTGGCAGACTTTGCCGCCGCCCAGTCATACTCCCGCAGCTCGCCCCGGCATTGCAGCATTGGATAATCCCACTGGCGCAGCACCTCGTATATGCCGATTGCCGCCGAGTTGGCCAGGTTCAGGCTTCTGGTCCCATCCATCATGGGAATGCGCACGCAGCGCTCTGGGTGCGCAAAGAGCAGGCTTTCCGGCAGCCCGGCGGATTCTTTGCCAAAAAAGAGCCAGCTGCCGTCCGGGTAGACCGCGTCTGAGTGCCGCTGCTGAGCCTTTGTGGAGAAATAGAAAAAATTTCCACTGTTTTTTTGCAGAAACTGGTCCAAGCTATCGTATAGATGCAAATCCAAGAGATGCCAATAATCCAGCCCCGCATGGCGGAGCTTTTTGTCTGTGGGCGCAAAGCCCATGGGGCCCACCAGATGCAGGGAAGCGCCTGTTACCGCGCAGGTGCGGGCAATATTGCCGGTATTCTGGGGGATTTCCGGCTCGACAAGAACAATGTTGAGAGACGGCATAGCTGACCTCCGGGTGGAAGAATTGGTCTCGCATAAACGAGAGGGGAGAGGGAAAAATGAGCTTGACGGCTTTCTTAAAGTTAGTCAGAATTTTGATTTGGATAGGGAGGTTTGAAGCAATGGCAAAGCAGACAATGAATGTGGCAAAGGGCGTGGGCCTGGGGCTTTTGACCGGCGCGGCAGTGGCGGCAATCGGCACAAAGGCCATGAGCGGCAGTCACCGCAAGGCAGCGCACATGAAGAAGAACGCCAGCCGGGCAATTCACACAGTGGGCAGCCTGATTGGTGATGTGGAGAAAATGCTGCGCTGAAACAGCTGGCAGGGGCAGGCGTAAGGTTTGGGCATTCCCATTGGGCGGGAATGCCCAAACTCTTTTTTCATGCTACCGGGTCTCCGAAAAGTCCACAGCCTCCAATTTTTGGTACAGCACCCCATTGTAGTATTTGCCGTCCCGGAATTCACCGTCGAAGACTACGCCCCCGTTAAAGTCGAATTCCGTCCCGTGACCGTGCTTTTTTCCGTCCTTCCAGCTGCCGTAATAGAGCAGCCGCCCCTCATTATCAAAGGCAGAACCCAGGCCAGTAGCCTCTCCGCCAGCCCATTGGCCCACAAAGACCGTGCCGTCCCGGCCGTTAATCATAACCCCTGCGCCCTCTTTTTTTCCGTTCTCAATCCGTCCGCTGTACCGCAGGCTGCCCTCTTTGTCGAACAGGCTGACTAGCCCCTCTGGCTGACCGTCTTTCCAGTTAGCCACATGGAGGGCGTGGTCCTCATCCCGGAAGGAGACCCCCAGCCCGTCCCGGCAGTCATCCTTCCAGAAGCCCGCATAGCAGAGGTTGCCGTCCTTATAATAGTACGTCCCAAACCCGTGGCGCCTGCCATCCAGATACCCGCCCTCGTAAGAGGTCATCCCGCCGGGTTGTTCTGTGCGGCCCCGGCCGGTTATCTTTCCCTGCCGGATACTGCCTACATACCTGGGGGCCATGGGTACCGGCTCCCCGGTACTCTCCTCTGGGGCTGTCTCTGCACTCTCCGGGAGGCTGGGCTCTTCTGCGCCCTCAGGCGCGGCTTCCTCAAGGGGTTCCACGTCCTCTGCTGTCACAGGGGAGAACTCCTCTTCCTCAGGGGAAAGCGCGGCCTCCTCTGACAGGCTTTCCTCTGCAAAGGCCGGTTCCTCTTGATGGGGCGGCTCAATTTTGGCGTACTCCTCCAGGCTGGTAAAGGTAATTGCAGAGCCGTCCCCTTCGCTGTCATCCAGCAGTTCTCCGTCCCGGACCTCCCAGGCAGGCATCAGCACCATGGTGCCGCCGGTGACACTATCCAGGGCCTTGGCCCGTTCCTCTGCCTCTGCCTGCGAACAGCAGCACAGCTCCCCCTTGGTGGTGGTGAGTATCAGCTGGGGCTGCCCGAATTGGGCGTCCACCAGGCTCTGGGCCGCTGTGCCGGAGCGGTATGGGGCAGTGTGGAGCGGCTGGGCGCGGAACTTTTTCCCATCCCAGTCCTGGCGCTCTATTATGGCGCGGTCTTCCCCAGGGAGAAAAATCACCCGGGGGGAGCCGGAGTCCCAGGGCTCGTAGTACTCACTGCGAATCCAGCGCTGTTCTTTGTCAAAATAGGTACGGCTGACAATCACACCCAGCAAATCCCGGGTGACCAGAACCCAGCCGTCCTTTTGGCCGAAGGCTTCCTCCAGGGTCACACCTCCCCCGGAAGCACCCTTGGCGGACTTTTTCCAATAAAAGCTCCGGCGGGAGATGCGGCCCCGGATACGGCCCTCAAAGCCCTTGAGGGTCTGCGAGCTGTCCACACGGACAGGCTTGCGGGCGCCGGTAAAAAAACGGTGACGGGCCTGGGCCAGTTCACCGTGCACAGAGCCAACTCCATCCCGCAGGGGAAAGCAGACCCAGCAGACGTCAAAATAATTTTCCATTCGCTCCCACTCCTCGTGACTATCCTGCAAGCAGGGGCCGTTTGAACAGCGAAAATGATGTTTTTTGTTTCAGGCGCGGGTGACTGTAAGGGGAAACCGCAAGCGAACCTCTCAGCTTTTGCGGTTATCCACGGAGAAGCACTTGCTTCCGCGCAAAAAAGACAGCCTGAAAATGTTTCAAACAAGCCCTAATAGTGTTATTATATCACAAAAGGGCGGCAGGGTACAGGGGAAAATAAATTTTGCGGAAATTTTCCATGAATTCCTTCTTTTCACGCTCCAAAGGTGGTATAATCATAAATAAAGTTTCAGGCCGGATACACCGGCCTTTGAGAGGAGCGTTCTCCATGCCCCAACCCGATACCAGCCTTCCTGCCCGTCTTCTGCAATGGCTCTTGGGCCTGGGCGGCAATCTGCTCTCTGCGGCCCTTATTTTCCTTGCCGGATGGTGGCTTGCCAAACTCGCTGCCAGGCTAACCAAAAACGCGGTAAAAAAAGGCCGGGCCGACCCCCTGGTCGCCGGATTCATCGGCTCCCTGGTCAAGGCAGTGGTCCTGATGGTTACAGCTGTCAGCGCTGTGGCCCAGCTGCAAATCAACATCAATTCTTTGATAGCTGCCCTGGGCGCGGCAGGGCTGACTGCCAGCTTTGCCCTGCAGGGAAGCCTGTCCAACCTGGTCAGCGGGATGCAGATTATTTTTACCAAGCCTTTCAAGATGGGAGACTACCTGGCCTTTGGGGGTTATGAGGGCACTGTCAAGCGGATTGAGATTTTGTACACTGTCCTGGCCACCTTTGACAACAAGGATGTGATTGTCCCCAACTCCAAAATCACAGGAGATGTGGTCGTGAACTTTACCACCAACGGCACCCGCCGCCTGGACTTGAGCTATGGGGTGTCCTATTCCGCTGATTTGCAGAAGGCCAAGAGGCTCCTGCGAAAGCTGGCGGAGAAGGATGTCCGGGTCCTGGATGTGCCTGAGCCGGTGATTGCTGTGGGCGAGCTGAAGGACAGCTCTGTCACCCTGGTGATGAAGCTGTGGTGTAAGCAGGAGGAATACTGGAACCTCTACTTCACCATGCAGGAGGCAGTGAAGCTGGCCTTTGACAAGGCAGGTGTGCCCATCCCGTTCCCGCAGCTGGATGTGCATCTGGACAGAAGCCCGGCAGAGGAGGAGGAAAACAAATAGAGCCGCCGGAAACCCGAAAGACGGGCCGGCAGCTCTGGTTTGCTGGAATCATAGGGCGTGGCGCAGCAAAAGTTACACCGCACGGGTCACTTTGCCGGAACGCAGGCAGCGGGTGCAGGCGTATACACGCTTGGGGGACCCGTCCACAATTGCTTTCACGCGCCGGATGTTGGGCTTCCAAGCCCGGTTGGAGTGCCGCATAGAGTGGGAGACCTTACAACCGAACGCAACGCCCTTGCCGCAGAATTCACACTTTGCCATTGTATCTGCACCTCCTTAAAATGGCGGAAATATATGTCTCTGAAAATCAACACCACAAATTATAGCAGATGAAGGGTAAAATTGCAAGTTTTTTTTGAAAGGAATTGTCTTTTTCCAAGAAATAGGTTATAATTCTTGAGAGCCGTCTTTGAAAGCAGGCGCGAAAGCAAAAAGGAGAAAGGAATTACAGTATGATTTTTAGCGTAATACGGATGATTATAGCAGGTTATCCCATTGACATCTGGGCGGTGTGCGCCCAGGTGCTGGCCATTATTTTTATAATTCTGTGCATTCTGCCCCTGCATGAGTTTGCCCATGGCTGGGTGGCCTGCAAGCTGGGCGACCCCACCGCCAAGCTGGACGGCCGCCTGACCTTGAACCCCCTGGCCAGCGTGGACCCAGTGGGCACAGTGTGGCTGTTTTTATTCGGGTTTGGCTGGGCAAAGCCTGTGCCAGTGGAGCCCCGTTATTTTAAGAAGCCCAAGCGGGATATGGCCATCGTGGCTCTGGCCGGGCCGGTTTCCAATTTGCTTGCGGCGCTGGTGGGCGCGCTGATCAGTTACACAATGGTGGCCTTCGCCCCCTATAATGTGGTCACTGATTTTATCCTCAGTGTGTTCAGCTATTATGTAACCGTTAACGTGACCTTGGCGGCCTTTAACCTGCTGCCCATCCCTCCCCTGGACGGCTCCCGGATTTTAGGGGCTTTTCTCAGCGACAGGGCCCTTGCTGCCTATTACCGCTATCAGAATATCTTCGTCATGGTTCTGTTTGTGCTGATGTTCTCCGGGGCGTTTTCCGGGCCGCTCTACGCGGTGGAGAGCGTGTTGGCCAAGGGCGTTACCTGGGTGGCGTCGCTGCCCTTCCGGCTGTTTGGTGTGCTGTAAATGGATAAGCCGCAGTATAAGCTAGAGGTGTTCGAGGGGCCGCTGGACATGCTCTTAGCGCTGATTGCAAAAAGTAAGATTGATATTTATGATATTCCCATTGCGGAGCTTCTGGAGCAGTACATGGAGCAGATTGATTTGATGCGGGAGGCGAATCTGGACATAGCCAGCGAGTTTTTGGAAATGGCTGCCCGGCTGGTGTATATCAAGACCGCATCTCTGCTTCCCCGCCTTGAGGAGGAAGAGGACCCCCGGGCAGAGCTGACAGGCCTGCTGCTGGAGTATCAGCAGTGCAGGCTGGCCGCGGAAAAACTGCGGGAGCAGGCGGCTTTTGACACTGTCACCCGTCCAGCAGAGGAGCTGCCGCCGGATTATACCTATGCTCGAATCCATGACCCCCGGGAGCTGGGACAAGCTCTGCGGGCGGCCTGGGGGAAGGGGAAGAGCCTGCTGCCCCCCAAGCCAGAGAGCTTTTCTGCACTGGTTTCTGCCCGAATCGTCTCTGTGGCCAGCCAGACCGTGTTCGTGCTGCGCTTCCTGTGGAAACGGGGCTCCGTGGCCTATCAGGCGCTGTTCCGGGAAAAGCGGGACCGCTCCGCCCGGGTGGCGCTGTTTCTGGCAGTGCTGGAACTGGTAAAAAACCGGCGCATCCGGGTGGAGGGCGAGGACGAGAGCTGCCAAGTGCGGCTGATAAAAGAGCGTCACACCGCCTGAGCCCAATCACAGCATAGGAAGGAGCTTCCCTTTTCATGGAGAATGACAATCCCAATCTTTCCGGTCAGGCTGAGGCAATCCTATTTGCCAGCGGAGAGCCCCTTCCACTGGAGCGGCTTGCCCAGGTGCTGGGCGTGCGGGTTTATGTGGTAGAGGAAATCCTGACCAAGCTGCAAAGAAAATATAATACATCCAAAAGCGGCATCCATCTGCTGATTTTGGGTGACTCCGCCCAATTCTGCACCAATCCTGCCTTTATTGAGCCTGTCCGCCAGGCCCTGGATTTGCGCCGCAATACGCCCCTGTCCCAGGCGGCCATGGAGGTGCTGGCAGTAGTGGCCTATAACCAGCCGGTCACCAAGGCCTTTGTGGAGCAGGTCCGGGGCGTAGACTGCTCGGGCGTGGTGGGCAGCCTGGTGCAGAAGGGGCTTTTAGAGGAGCGGGGCAGGCTGGAGCTGCCCGGCAGGCCCCTGCTGTACGGCACCACAGAGAACTTCCTCCGCTGTTTTCAGCTGGCCTCTATTGAGCAGCTTCCTCCGCCCCCCGGCGAAGAGGATGCCTCTGAGGAGACTGGTGAGGATGCTGAAGATGGGGAAGGAGATTTAGAGCAAATATCCTTTGAGTAAGAACTTGGATTCATACTGGGTGACGCCCAGGCGATGATTTTTCCGCTGTAAATGCGGGCTTTAAGGAAGTACTGATTAAATCTGGTGCGCATATCGTGCAGTCAATTATTTCGTCAGAGTGCAAAGATTGAGTGCGGCCAATCTGGCGATTGGCAAACGAAAGCTGTGCACTATGAGGGAAAAAGTGCAAGCGAGATGCGTGCCAAGCCGCCAGGCGTGATTTAATCAGTGGTTCCTTAAGAAAGGGGAGAGACAGCAGTGCTTATTTTGTATTATTTCCTTGGCCTGTTGCTGTTCCTGCTCCTTTTGACTTTGGTTCCGGTGCGGGCTGTCATCCGTTTCCAAGAGGGCTTTGCCCTGGAGCTCCGGTATCTTTTTCTGCGCTTCCCAATTATTCCCGGCGACGAGCAGCCCTTGGAGGATGGGGAGGAAAAAGAGGAAGAAAAAGAGGAGGAACCGGCCAAGGAGAAAAAATCCCCGGCAAAGCAAATCAAATCCGTTCTCAGTGAAAAGGGCTTGAGCGGCTTCCTCCAAGGTCTGGGCGAGCTGCTGCGCCTGGTCAAAAAGGCCGTAGGAGGCATTTTCAAAAAGCTGAAACTCCGGCATTTTGATTTGTATCTCTGCCTGGCCGGGGTAAACGACCCGGCTGGGGCGGCTGTACGGTATGGCCAGATTGCGGCGGGGGTCTATGCGGCCTGCGGCGGGCTGTTCAGCCTGGCGCCCTGCAGGCATAAGGGCGTCACGGTGGATTTGAACTATGCCGCAGAGGAGAATGTGATTGACTTTACGGCGGAGCTGTCCATTGTACCGCTGTTCGTCATCAAAGAAGTGTTGGTCCTGCTGGTGCGGGGCCTCCTCCAGCTAAAGAAGCTGATGGGTAAGCCGAAACACACCGGGCCCAGAACGTCCAAACAGAAACCGGCAAAACAGAAAGGAAGTTCAACATGAGCGAGAACAAGGTAAGCAATCTGCTGGGCTCCAGCATGGAAAAAATCAAACAAATGGTGGACGTAAACACAGTGGTGGGGGACCCGATTACCACGCCGGACGGCACAACGGTTATCCCTATCTCCCGGATAAACTACGGATTTGCCGCGGGCGGCTCTGATTTGCCCAGCAAGGCCCAGCCCTCTGCAGGGCTGTTTGCCGGAGGGAGCGGGGCCGGCATTACTGTAAGCCCAGTGGCGTTTTTGTCCATTTACCAGGGGAATGTGCGGGTGATTCAGATTGAGCCCTATTTCAGCCCTGTTGACCGGGCGCTGGAAAAGATTCCGGATATTGCGGATATGCTGGGGCGGCTGTTTCAGAAAAGCGCCAAAGAGGACGGGGACGAGCCAGCATCCCAGCCTGAACCTGCCCCTGCCCAGGGGGACTGAGCGCCCAAGCTCTCATATCCTGCCGCCTGTCCGCATACTCATTGGCGAAGGCGGTGATTCCAATGAAAGTAAAATGCTCTTTGATTCTTGCCCTTTTGTTTTTTGTGCTGCTGGCTCCGGCCCCTGTGGCCTGGGCGCAGCAGCCCACAGTCTCAGCCTACAGCGCCATTCTTATCTCTGCTGACGACGGCTCAGTCCTCTATGAGCACAACGCCCGCGAGCCCTTGGCCATGGCCAGCACCACCAAAATTATGACCGCGCTGCTGGCTTTGGAAGAGGCCGAGCGTGCCGGGGACCCTATCATTGACATTACAGAGGAGATGGTGATGGTGGAGGGCTCCTCCATGGGGCTGCAGGCGGGCAACCGGCTGACCATGACCAATCTGGTCTCTGGAATGCTTCTGGCTTCCGGCAACGATGCGGCCAACGCGGCGGCACTCTATCTGGCAGGCAGCCAGGAGGAGTTTGCCCAGCAGATGAACGCCCGGGCAGCAGAGATTGGCATGGATTCTACCCATTTTGTCACGCCCTCCGGCCTGGATGACGAGGAGCACTACTCTACCGCCTATGACATGGCTCTTTTGGCCCAGGAGGCTTTGGACTGCCCGGAATTTGCCCGCATTGCGGGCAGTTCTGTGCTACAGGTGGAATTTGTGGAGCCTGCCCAAAAGGTGAGCTACTCCAACCATAACAAGCTGCTGCGGATGTACGATGGCTGCGTGGGCGTGAAGACCGGCTTCACCAAAAAAGCAGGGCGCTGCCTGGTCTCCGCGGCCCAGCGGGAGGGTACCACCCTGATAGCTGTCACCCTGAATGCGCCGGATGACTGGGATGACCATATGGCTATGCTGGACTATGGCTTTGAGACTGTGAAAACAGTCTCTCTGGACGGAGCATGTCCGGAAAACCTGTATCTTGTGGGCGCTGTGCAGGATTCTGTCAGCTTGCGGGCTGGACAGGGTGTAAAGCTCACGCTTTCCCAGGCAGATGCCAGCCGGGTGACAAGCCGGGTGCTTCTGCCGCGATTTGCCTATGCACCTATAGGGGAGGGGGAGCGTCTGGGCCAGGTGCAGTATCTGCTGGACGGCCAGGAAATCTATAGCGTACCCATTTTTGCGGGCGAGGCCGTGGAGGCGGTTCCAGCGCCAAAGCCCACTGGCTGGGAGAAATTCTGGTCTAATCTGACAGGCTGGTTTCATTAAACCATCAGCGCTCTCGCCAAAAGCACAAGGGATGTTTTGGGCGGAAGATAAGCCAGCGCTCTATTTGAGGCTGCCGCTGGCTCTGTAATATGTCCAATTGGCCGCGCTGCGTTTGATTTCCCAAGCTGGGCAGAAAGCTGGCGTCTTCGATTTTTCAAACAAGCCCTAAGAATTTACAGGGAAAGAAAGGGGAATTCACCATGGCGGAACGGAGTCGCCTGCAAAAAATACTGGCCCAGGCAGGGGTCGCCTCCCGGCGGAAAGCGGAGCAGATGATTATAGACGGCCGGGTCACGGTAAACGGACATCCTGCCAAGCTGGGGGACAGCGCGCTTCCTGGTAAAGATGTGATAGCTTTGGACGGCCAGCGTTTAGAGCAGTCTGGTGCCAAAATTTACTTGGCGCTGCACAAGCCGAGAGGTTTTGTGACAACCATGGAGGACGAGCGGGGGCGCAGATGTGTGGCTCAGCTGGTGGAGACCACGCCGGAGCGGGTCTACCCAGTTGGAAGATTGGATAAAGACTCAGAGGGATTGCTGCTGATGACCAATGACGGTGCTTTTGCCAACGCGGTAGCCCACCCCAGCACCCATGTGGCGAAAACCTACCGGGTCACCCTGCGGCCCGGCGTGAATGAAGAGCAGCTGACGAAAATCAGCACCGGTATTTTGGTGGATGGCCGCATGACCGCGCCTGCCAAGGTCCGCCTGCTGGAGCAGCAGGCAGGCCGGGCGGTGGTGGAGATTGTACTGTATGAGGGCCGGAACCGGGAAATCCGGAAGATGTGCGAGGCCCTGGGCCTGGAAGTTGCCCGGCTGAAACGGATTGCAGTGGGCCCTGTCCGTCTGGGGATGCTCCCGCAGGGGAAGTACCGGGAGCTGGCCAAAGAGGAGATTAAGGGCCTGCTGGCGGAGTCTAAGAAGAAAGGGAAAGCCCGCACATGAGTCAGAAGGGCCACCGCTGGGTTGTGCTGGCCCTGTCATTTCTGGTGCTTTTCTGTGCTTGGAAAATGAACGCGGAGCTTCCCGGCTTTCCGGACATTTACTTTTTGGATGATGCTGCCCTTTGGGCCATCAACTGCACACCCAGCCCAAGCCCAGAGCCAGCAGCATCGCTCCACTGGGAGCGTATAACCGCTGCGCGGGCAGAGTACACCATGTGCAGAAGGATTGCCAGCGGCGTGAGCTTCTCACGGAGAATACTGGACGCCTATCTGCCGGAGGCCATTCAGGTGAGGCGGAGCATCAAATATGTGCGGTAAAAAGGAGCACAAGAAGGCAGTCCTGGCCCAATTCCCGCCCATAAAAACCCCCTTATGCAGGCTGCTGATGCTGCATAAGGGGGCTTTTGTCTCTCATTCGATTTTGCTGGGATAACTGGGCGGCAGGACAGATTCTGTCTCCACTATCCCCGGCGGATAAAATGTTTCGGTGGCCCACCCAGCCGGCAGAGCTCTGTCTTCAAAAACTCTGGATAGATTGTGACACCATCCAGGCTGTCTGTCGGCAGCCAGTCAAAGCAGACACTGCTGTTATCCTTCATCCGTGCTCCGGCCTTGGGAGCGGTACAGCCTTCGGAAAGCTCTACCAAATAGTAGTACCCCAAGTTATGGGCTTTCTTGGCTCCCCACTGCCAGAAATTTTCCTCAGTCCACAGCAGGCGCCTGCAGACAATGTCTATCCCCATCTCCTCTTGAAACTCCCTGAGCAAAGCCTCCTCCGTCGTCTCTCCAAAGCGCAGATGGCCGCCGGGGATGGCATAGGCGCTGCCGTCGTTCTGCACCAGAAGCCTGCCCTCCCGTACCAAGATGCCTGCCACCCGCACATGGCAGATGCCCTCTTCTGTCGTGAACCGCCAGTCCATTTTTCCCTCCTTATAACTCTTTACGGTATTTCACCAGCGTATATTCCCTTCCATCATGTGGGCGGGTATGCCGCTCCAGGCCGTACTGCCTGAACCCGGCCTTCTCCGCCAAAGCCCGGGAGGCGGCGTTCTCCTTCCAGGAAGAATAGACAAAGGTTTTCGCGCCCAGCTCCTTGGCATGGCACAAAAGGCAGTTCAGTATCTGAGTGCCGTAGCCTCTCCCCCAAAAGTCCGGGCCCAGGCAGATGCCGGTCTCCTCCCAGGTATTGCCCTCAAGCTGGGCTATACCAGCAAAGCCAATGGCCTCCCGGGTGGATTTCAAAAAGATGGTATAGGCCGTCTTCCGCTCTGCCTGGAACCCGATGGTCCTGCGCATACGCTCTTGAGCCTCTGCCTCGTTCGGGCTCAGCTCTGGCACCATATACTGGAAGCTCTGGGGGCGGCTCCACACATTGCGGTACATGGCCTGCCAGTCCTCATACCTGGCTTTATCCAAAATCAAGTCTTTAGTTTCTATCATAATATCCTCCTATCAAGAACCTGTTGATTTATACTTGTGCACACCAATGCGCCAAAGTACCCAGCAAGGCACCGCGAACAGGCAGGCCGCCAGGGGCAGAAATATGTACCACAGCTGCTCAGAACGGCCCAGAACGTAGGTGAGGGGATAATACTGCACCAGCGCGTAGGGGACCACAAAAGTACAGAAAGTGAGCATCTCTTTCCCGTAAATGGCGATGGGGTACTTGCCGTGCTCAATGGCCCCATAGGTAAATACGTTCATGAATTCCAGCCCCTGCAGGGTAAAAAAGGCAATGGAGCCGTCCAGCAAGAACAGGGCTGAGAACAGGATAAATCCTCCAAGAATCATCAGAATCACGGTCAGCACCCGGAGGAAATTCCAGTCCACATGGCAGGCGCACAGCCCATAGATAAGCATCACAATGGCCTGGAACAGCATCCCCAGCCGCACAAAGTCAATGCGGTGGGCCAGCACCTGGAAAATCTCGTTCCTGGGGCGGCAGAGGATTCTGTCAAATTGGCCGTTGGCAATCATGCTGTCGAAAACCTTGAAGCCAGAGGCAAACAGCTGGGCCATACTGAATCCCATGAGCATGATGCCATAGCAGAGCAGCACCTGCTCATAAGTAAAGTCCGCCACCCGGTGGAAACGCTGGAACATAAAGCTGATGCCCAGGAACACAGAAAATGAGGTAAGGAACTGGGCAATCAGCGAGGTAAAGAAGGAGCCCTTGAACTGCATGGCGCTTTTAAGGTGGATAGCAAAATATTTCCCGTATAATTTCAGCATGGTTCAGCCTCCTTGTATGGTCACGCGGGTCAGCTCTTTGCGCTCAATGAGCTTGCCCGCCAAAATCAATGCCGCTGCCCAGAATACCTGCAAAAGCATCAGCTTTACCATTTCCGGGCCCTGTAAATCTCCGCTGTAGATGCGCAGCGGTACATTTGCCGTGGCGGAGAAGGGCAGCAGCTCAGTAAACTGCCGGAACCCCTCTGGAAAGAACGGCAAGGGGATGATGCCCCCGGAAAAAAAGTCGCAGATGTTCACAGCAATCAGCCGCACGCCCCGGGGCGTAATTGTGTGGAAGGTAATCATATACACAATCATGCCCATGGCCGTAATCACCGCCAGCGCAAAAGTCAATGACACCAGGAACGCAAGAAAAGTAAAAAGGTCCGGCGGGGCCATGAGGCCGTATGGGGCAGGAATCAGGGCAGTGACAATCAGCACGGGAATGCACCGGAGCAGGGCATTGGAGACCCGGGTCGCCGCCGAGCGGGTGAACCACATGCCGTACACGTTTACCGGGCGGCAGAGTTCATAGGCCACATTGCCGTTTTCTATTACATTAAAAAACTCGTTGTCAATTCCCATCATGCTCAGCAAGGTCAGCAGCGCCTGCTGCAGCCAGATATAGCTGGACATGGCAGGCAGGCTCATGGGGAAAGCGGCGGAATCCGTGTCATAGAAAGCCTTAAAGGCTAAAATCGCCATAGCCCCCCAGAAGAACTGGCAGACCAATCCCCCCAGCGCCGCTGCCCGATACTGCAGGCCCATACTGAACCGCAGCCGGAAAAACGCCAGATATTTTTTCATTCATCCCATCTCCTACACGTCAAATTTCTTGTACAGCTCTGCCACAGTCTCATCAATATGCTCACCGCCCTGGCGGATGTCCTCCAAGCCCCCGTCCAGCAGGACTTGTCCCTTGCCGATTAGAATAATGCGGCTGGCCAGGGCTTCAATGTCCTGCATGTCGTGGGTGGTCAGAATCACCGTGGTATGGCGCTCCTGGTTCAGCCGCTTGATGAAATCCCGCACAGCCAGTTTGGAGACCGCGTCCAGGCCAATGGTGGGCTCGTCCAGGAAAATAATTTTCGGGTCGTGGAGCAGGGAGGCTGCAATCTCACAGCGCATTCGCTGGCCCAAAGAGAGCTGCCGGGTGGGGGTGCGCAAGAGCTGCTGTAGGTTCAGCAGCTCGGTGAGCTCGTCCACGTTTTTTCTGTATACTGGGGAAGGAATGCTGTAAATCTCCTTCAAAAGCTCAAAGGAATCATTCACAGGCACATCCCACCAAAGCTGGCTGCGCTGGCCGAACACCACGCCGATTTCCTTCACGTGGCGGGTGCGCTCTTTCCAGGGGGTACGGCCATCTACCTGACAAATACCACTGTCCGGGGTCAAAATACCGCTGAGCACTTTAATGGTGCTGGACTTACCCGCGCCGTTGGGCCCTATGTACCCCACCATTTCCCCGTCAGAAATGGTAAAGCTGATGCCGTCCAGGGCGTGAATGTACTCATACTCCCGGTGGAACAGGGCTTTGACAGCCTCACCGAACCCGGCCTCCCGCCGGGCAATCCGGAAGGTCTTCCTCAAATCTTTTACTTCAATCACGCAGAACACTCCCTTCTCCATTGCTTTTTTGTTGAATCCGCCCATTTCCGCAAAAGTGACGGAAAGGAATTCAATTTTACATCAGCTGTGAAAAAAAGTCAATTCGTATAATTTACAATAAATTTACAATATTTTTTGGCGTTTTGCTGAAAGACCAGCGCCTTTCCTGGACAATTCGCCAAAAATGCGCTTGGCTTCTTTGGGAAGCCCCTGTTCTGGCAGATAACCAGAAGGCTCCGGCTGTGCAGTACCGTCTTGGAAAATATGCAGCACCTGAGCGGTTAATGCTTTTCTCCCCTTGTCCCCCATAATTTCACCCCGTTTTATTCTATTGTGTAATGATTGTCCTCCATTCCTGGTTATTTTTGAAACAACGTCGCGTATCCATAGCAATAGGGGGGATGCGCGATGAAGGATTCACCATTGAAAGTTGTAGGATATGCCCGGGTCTCTACAGAAAATCAGCTGGAAAACTACTCCATCCCACAGCAGGAACAGCGTCTGGCTGCATATGCCCTGGCAAAGGGCTGGGAGCTGCATAAAATTTACATAGACGGCGGCTATTCTGGCGGAAATATGGAGCGCCCTGGACTGCAGGAGCTGCTGCGTATTGTGCAGAATGGAGGCATTGACGCTGTCCTGGTCTATAAGTTGGACCGGCTGTCCCGCTCCCAGAAGGATACCCTGCTGCTCATTGAGGACGGCTTCCTGGCCCATGGCACAGACTTTATTTCTATAAACGAAAATTTTGACACTTCCACGCCCTTTGGCCGGGCCATGATTGGTATGCTGTCTGTGTTCGCCCAATTGGAGCGGGACCAAATCACCGAACGGTTTACTATGGGCCGGGTGGGGAGGAGCAAGGCGGGATACTTTCATGGAGGCGGCAGTCCGCCCACTGGCTACCGGTATGAGAGGGGAGAGCTGCTGGTGGAGCCCTATCAGGCCCTTCAGGTGCAGGAGGCTTTCCGGCTGTTTTTAAGCGGGTGTACCATTAACAGTGTGAGCCGCCAGCTCTCCGCCCAATTCTCTCACAGCTGGACGCCCAGCAAGGTTCGGGCAATCCTGAAAAATGATATATATACTGGCCATGTCCATTTCAAGGGACAGGGCTATCCAGGCCGTCATCAGCCGATTATTGGAGAGGACAGCTTCCAGGCAGCGGCAGAGCGGCTGGCTGAGCTGGGGAAGAATGGAGCGCGGCCAGCCTTCCGATTCAAATATCTGCTGTCAGGCTTGATTACGTGCGGCTCCTGCGGTGCAAAGTATGCCGCTGGACACGGGTACTATCGCTGCTACTCTCGGGCCAAAACCTCCCCCAAATATGTAGCAGACCCTGACTGCCCAGGCCCAGACTGGCCTATCGCCCAGCTGAACTGTCTCCTGCTGGAGCAGCTTCGGCTTTTCCTGGAGCAGCCCGGTGTGGCGGCACTCCTTGCTTCTCAGCCTTCCAAGCAGCCTGAGGCAGGGAATCTACCCGCACGGTTGGAGGAAATTTCCACCCAGCAAGGGCGCCTGGCAGAGCTGTTTCAAATGGGCCTGCTGCCGAAAGATGTCCTGGCCCAACGGGCCCAGGCACTCTCTGTGGAGCGGGAAACTCTGGCCGCACAGCTGGAGCGCCAAGAGCCAGCCCCCCTTCTGCCCGGGCAAGAGCTGGAAGCCTTTTGGCAGGGGTTTTACAGTGCGGAGGTGGGGATCCAGCGGGCATTCCTTGCAGCCCTCATTCAACAGATTACAATAGAGCCAGAACAGGTGGTCATTCGGTGGCGCATTTAATACCGCAAATGGATATAGCCTATGTGCATGGGCTTTGGGTGCAACGCCGCTGGGGTTGTGGGCTGCCGCATCATTGACTCACCCAGAGAGCGGCTCATTGCCATGCTCACCAACTCTTTTGTTCCCTGTAACGGACGGCTGCCCATGCTGATTTCCCTGATTGGCATGTTCTTTGCGGGCGCCGCAGGTGGGTTGAGCGCATCCATCCGCTCTGCGGTACTGCTGGTTGGAGTAATTGGCCTGGGGCTGCTGATGACCTTTGCAGTGTCAAAATTTTTGTCATCAACAGTACTGAAAGGGGTGCCCAGCTCCTTCACACTGGAGCTGCCGCCTTACCGGAAGCCCCAAATTGGCCAGGTGCTAATCCGCTCCGTATTTGACCGCACCCTGTTTGTGCTGGGACGGGCAGCCTCTGTGGCGGCCCCAGCAGGGCTCGTTATCTGGCTGATGGCCAATGTGCAGATTCAGGGGATATCACTGCTGGCGCACTGCGCAGGGTTTTTAGATCCATTTGCGCAGCTGTTCGGCATGGATGGGGTCATTTTGCTGGCATTCATCCTGGGGCTTCCGGCCAATGAAATTGTCATTCCCCTTATTATTATGGCCTACCTGTCCAAGGGCAGTCTGGTAGAAATGGCAGACCTTACCGCGCTCCGGGCACTGCTGACAGATAACGGCTGGACTTGGGTCACAGCCCTCTGTGTGCTCATTTTTTCCCTTATGCACTGGCCCTGCTCCACCACCTGCCTGACCATCAAGAGAGAGAGCCAAAGCTGGAAATGGACTGGGGCAGCGGTTCTCATTCCCACTGTATGTGGGCTGGGACTGTGCTTTGTGGTAAACGGAATCTGCACTTTGCTGGGTGTGGCGTAGAGGAAATGGACATAGAAAAAGCCTGCTCTCTTTTTGCGAAGTAACCTGGCAAAAGCATGGGCCCCCTTATATAGGATTGTATACCTGCATAAGGGGGCTTTGCTATGGACAAAAAAGAGGAAGGGGCAAGGGCCTGTTTGAAAAGAAGCAGCCGCTTCTGACCCTGGCTGGCTCCATTGTCAGGAGTTACAGCCAGCCGCTAGAAAGAAGTTTTTTGCAGCCATGAACACAAAAACAGAGCAGCGCAGCTCACGCTGCGCCACTCTGCAAATATCTCAATATTGCCTTTCCACGCTGTTCTACAGGGTTTACCTAACTCTTATTCATGCCGCAACGCGTCAATGGGATTGAGGTTGGCAGCCTTTACCGAAGGCATCAATCCGAAGATAATACCAATGACCATGGAGAAGACCACACCGAAAATGATAGCCGGAATACTGATGGCCACTGGTGTCTCGGCAATGTGAGAAATCAGCTCAGCCAAGCCAATGCCAACGCCCACACCCAGCAATCCTCCCAGACTGGTCAACAGGGCAGCCTCAGTCAAAAACTGCCAGAGTATCCGGCTCTTTTTGGCCCCAATCGCCTTTTTCAGACCAATTTCTCGGGTGCGTTCGGTCACAGAGACCAGCATAATATTCATAACGCCAATGCCTCCTACCAGCAGGGAGATGCTGGCAATCCACACCAGCTGCTGGTTGGTGGCGTTGCTCAAATCCTGCAGCTCCTTGGCCTGCTTCAGGGTGTCCTCTGCCTGATAGACAATGGTAGTGTTGGTGTGATAGGTGTTCAGTAAGTCCGCCACGTTTTTGCCCACAGTAGACATGGCCTCCGTATAACTGACCCGCACAGCCACTTCTTCAGGCTCGTCATAGGCAAACAGAGAGGGCCAGATAACGTTGGGCAAAAAAATCGCGCCGCTCTGCCGGTTTCCCATGTAGGTAAAATATTCTTCGATATTGTTGATGACCGGCTCAAACTGGGTTTCCAGCTTTACAACGCCTATTACCACCAGAGCCACAGAGTTGTATTCAATGGTCTTTCCAATGGGGTCTTCCCCTTGAAACAGGGTCTTGGCAGTGTTTTCATCCAGCACAGCAACATGCCTGTGCTGGGTGAAATCATTTGGCACAAAGAGCCGCCCCTGGCGGAGAGAATACCCACAGGTGGTAAAATAGCTGTTGTCAGTGCCGTAAACCGGACAGCCGGAGAGCTCTGTGTTGCCATAATAGAAGGAGTAGTTCGTATACCGGCGGCTGTTGTACAGCGCGGCATCGACCACATTATCCATGGCCAGAATCTCTTCATAGGTGCCCTGGGTGATAGGGGAGATACCGCTAGGCACCCCTTCATCCATGCTGTAGATATAATTATAATCTGTACGGTAGAGCTGAACCCGGGTCACATTGTTTCCCGCGCCAATCAGGTTCTGTTTGATTTGTTCATTTGTGCCTTTGATAGTGGACACAATGGAAATGATGGAGGCAATGCCAATGATGATGCCCAGCATGGTCAAAAAAGAGCGCATTTTATGGGCCCATATGCCTTGAAATGATAAGCGGATATTCTCAATCAAGGATTACGCCACCTCCATCCTCAGTTTCAAAGTATGTGCCGTTCTCATCCCGGCCGGTTATTACGGCGCCGTCCGGCAGACCGGCAATACCCTCATCTTCTGTAGAAGCGCCATCCTCGCCAGCAAGGGAGCTGTCCCCTTCGGGCATACTCTCCAGGCCGGAACTCTCAGTGCCATCGCTGCTCTCCTCAGGGAACGGGGGCTCTTCCGTGTTCTCCACCAGCACCCGTACTCCCTCCTTGGCGTCTGTGCCATAGGGGAAAGCCACAAAGTCGTCCAGGGTCAACCCGGACTTGATTTCATAATATTCCCCGCCCCAAATGGTTTTTCCCACCTGGATATACTGTTTCATCAGCCGGTTTTCCCGGTCAGCTTTCAGCACATAATAGCCGGAATCATCCTCCCGCAGATAGGGGGAGTAGAGATAGAGAACATCACTGTTCTCGTCAATTTTTCCGGCCACATTCATGGCAATTTCCACATAACTGCCGGTTTGAATATTGTCGTCTGGGTTGAGAATTACGGAGGAGAACTGGTAGTTGGAGCTGTTGGGATTCCCATTGCCATAGTAGTTATTGCTCTCGTCCGGATAGTCCGAAATAGAGACAATTTGAGCCATATAGCTGGACATACCGTTCATGCCATAGGCAGTGACAGACACCTCATCGCCAATATTCACGCTGCCCAGCAGGGTTTCGCTCAGGGAGCCGGAAACATAGTACTGCTGCTCGCCGGTCACCACCAGGAAAGGCTTGTTCTCCGCCAGCGCGGAGTCAATATCAATCAGGGAGCGAATCTGGCCGTCAATGGTGCTGACCACAGTGGAGTTTTCCAGCGCCCGCTTGGACTTATCCAATTCCAGCTTGGCTTGGCGCAAATCCAGGTTCAGGCCGGTAATCTCTCTCTTTTTCTCCTTAATGAGCTTGCTCAGCTCTGCGGAGGTATACCCCATGTCATTGTAGTTATCAGGGGAAGGGGTATTCTTCGCGGCAGTCCTCAGGTCATTGCGGGTTTCAGCCGCGCCGGCAATGGCGCCCACCGCAGAAACACCGCTGAGAACTTCATCCATGCGGAATTGAGCGGACAATTTGGTCCCGTCCATCTTCACAGAGGACAGCAGCTTGCCCTTACTGTTATTGAACTCCCGCACCTCAAAAACCGCCGCAAAGGGGGAGGGCAGCTCAAAATCATCCCCAAAGGGGTCGGGGGTAGGGGAGGGCGAGGGAGAGGGCTCTTCGGCAGTGAACAGGCTCAGCAGCCCCATCCTGCCGCCGGTCACACTGAGCAGCCCCATGGCGCCGCCCCGCCGGGTGCTGGCTGTCTCAGAGTCAGGGGTTGAATCAGGCTCTGGCTCAGGCTCAGCGGTAGGCTCCGGAGTGGGAACATCTGGCTCAGGCGTAGTGTCTCCCGGCTCTGGAGTAGGCGTTTCCACTGGCTCCGGAGTGGGCGTAGGCGTGCCCGGCTCAGGGGTGGGGGTTTCCGCAGGCTCTGGAGTAGGAGTGGGGCTGGGGGTGGGCTCCACATCCAAGCCCCACAGCAGTCGAATAAACCCGGGGCTCATGGTGAAACCGTCTTTACACAAAAACACAAAGGGGTCCTCTGTGGTGCCGGAGCCCTTGTAAGGCTTGGAATCCTCCGTCAGCTCACTGTAAACCGGCACATCCGGGCCCGGAGTAGGGGTGGGTGTGGGCTTGGCGGTAGGCTTGGGAGTGGGCGTGGGCTTTTTCGTGGGC
Source organism: uncultured Eubacteriales bacterium (assembly GCA_910580045.1). GTDB lineage: Bacteria > Bacillota > Clostridia > Oscillospirales > Acutalibacteraceae > Acutalibacter. Next base: position 1,550 of record CAJTXF010000007.1, on the reverse strand, counting down.
CGCACAGTGGTCGGCCCGCTGTTGGAGGCGGGCTTGGTGTTCTGGTATTTTTTCAGCTGGCGCAGGGCCTCGTCCACCTTGACCTCAGCCTGTTTTACGGCAATCTCCTTGGCCTCCACATCCAGCTCTAAACTGGTGCGGTCGTATTGGAGCAGCGGGTCGCCCACCTTCACCTCCTGTCCCTCCTGAACAAAGACCTCGCTGATGGTCTTTGAGGAATCGGGGTAAAGCTCCTGCACATAGTCAGAGACAATGTTTCCCGAGCAGGAGGTCTGGTCACCCCAGTAGGTGGTGGAGATATTGGACATAGGCAGTACGTTTACGGTTTTCTGGTCATTGCGGTAACGAAGATAGAGCCCAGTGCCCACACCGGCTCCTGCCAAGATAACAAGAGTCACCCCAAGGATAATCAACCGCTTGCGCAGGGTTCGTTTATGATTCATTGTTAGAAACCTCCCCTTTTGCGGAGTCCTGCTTCAGCGCGTCCAGCTGGCGCTCCAGCGAGGCAAGAATGGACGCCCCGCTGATGGGCTCCTCTGGCTCTGTAATCTGTGAAGCGGGAATCACCTTCCCGGTTGGCGGGGGAGGCGCTTTCTGCTCCAAAGGCACAGCTTTCTTGGCCTCAGAGGCGGAGCCCGCCTGTGCAGGCGCAGGCTTAGGCGCCGGTTTTGCTTTTGGTGGCGCCTGGGTGCCGCTCACAGGCTTGGGCTGGGGCGGCTGAGGAGGCGGGGGCACAGGAGGCTGCTTTTGAGCCTGCTCTTGGGGCAGAGGCTGGCCGGCCCCGCCCAGCAGCAGGCCGTCTCGGATATGGAGCACCCGCTTGGCATGGGCAGCAATCTCCGGCTCATGGGTAATCATGACTATGGTGACGCCTTCATCGTTCAGGCTCTGGAAAATTTCCATAATCTGCGCCCCGGACTTGGTATCCAAAGCGCCGGTGGGTTCATCTGCCAGAATGATTTTGGGGTTGTTCACAATTGCCCGGGCAATTGCCACCCGTTGGCACTGTCCGCCGGAGAGCTGGGTAGGTTTGAAGTCCGTGCGGTCGCCCAGGCCCACCCGCTCCAGGGCCCGCCTGGCAATTTCCTGCCGCTCCCGCCTGCGCACACCAGCGTAGAGGAGAGGCAGGGCCACATTATCTAAAGCGGACTGCCTGGACAGCAGGTAGAAGCTCTGGAACACAAAGCCAATACTGTGCAGCCGCACATCGGACATACGCTTCTCGCTGAGCTGGGCAATATTCTCGTCCCCCAGGTAATATTCGCCGGAGGTGGGATTATCCAGACAGCCAATAATATTCATCAGGGTGGTTTTGCCTGAGCCGGAGGGGCCCATAATGGCCACATATTCCCCCTCCTCCACAGAGAGGGAAATGCCCCCCAGCACCGGGACTTCCAGCTTGCCCTGCAGATAGGTCTTGTAGATGTTCCGAAGCTCAAGCATCATCATTCCGTGCCCTCCGAATTGCCGTCAGAGTCCAGCACACCTTCCCCCCCGGCAGAGTCGCCGCCCTCAGGCAGAGCCGCATCGTCCCCGGCGTTGCCTGCGGC
>CAJTXF010000006.1 GCA_910580045.1 uncultured Eubacteriales bacterium | reverse complement strand
CGCAAAACTCCTCGGAACGGACACTCCCCTGGGAAAGCCAAGAGTATTACCGGTATCTTAGGGTTTTCTTTCACTTTTGTGCCTGGCTTGCAAACAGAAGCTGAATATGATACCATGAAAGCAGACTATTAGAGTTTGAGGTGGCGTATGCTGCAAATATCATTTGAAATCTTTTTGGTTTTTCTTGGAATCTTTGTTGGGGTGATGGTATGGGAGCCCCGCAGTTTGTGGAGCGGGGCCTCCTTCTTTCTGATGATGCTGGGTCTGGCCCTCTTTTTACTGTGTGTGCTGGCGTACTGCTCCCCCTGGCTCTCCTCCCATGGCTGGGCAATGTTCCTGCTGCTGGTACTGGCAGCTGCGGCGGGGCTGTTTCTTCTGGCCTTTCCCATTCTTCTGCTGTTCATCTTCGCTATAGAAGGCATACGCATCATCTGCCGGGAGGGGCCCAGCCCCTCAAACTTGCTGTCCCTGGCCTTTGCGGCGCTGTGGTTTGGCTTTCTGTTTATCTGGCCCTTGGTGGGGGTGTGGGACAAGAGCTCATTTTGGACGGCGCTGTATATTATTATCAGCCTTTCCGCTGTTTATATGCTCTTCCTGATGGCCATGTACGCCCTCTCCGCCCTGCTGAACCTGCTCCATCTCCGAAAAAAGCGGAATCTGGATTATATTATTGTGCTGGGCTCTGGGCTGGCAGGGGACAAGGTCACGCCCCTGCTGGCCGGACGGCTCCGTAAAGGCCTCGCACTGCTGGAGCGCAATCCCCGGGCCAAGCTGATTCTTTCTGGCGGACAGGGCCCGGACGAGCTTCTGCCCGAGGGGGACGCCATGGCAGCCTATGCCATCAGCCAGGGCGCAGACCCAGCCAGACTGCTGATAGAGCGCCAATCCGTGACCACAGAGGAAAACCTGCGCTTTTCCCGGGCACTGATGGAGGGAAAGAAGCCCCGGGTGGCAGTGGTGACCACAGCCTATCATGTGTTCCGGGCGCTGGTGCTGGCAAAACGGCAGGGCCTGCGCTGTATCGGCTTCGGTGCGAAGACCAAATGGTATTTTACCCTGAACGCAGTCCTGCGGGAGTTCGCGGCCTATATCAGCCTGACCAGAAAGCGGCATATTCGAGTGATAGCAGCCATGGCGGGGTGTATTCTGCTTATTTGGCTGCTGATACGATAACAAAACGGCTGGGCAGAGAGCTGCCCAGCCGTTTGTTTTCCCTTCTGATATCAAGGCGCGGCTGAGCCGCGCTGCTCTTCCTCGCCCAGCTCTTTCAGGATACGCTCTGCCGCGGCCCGCTTGGCGTTGGCTTCCGCGGCCAGTCTAAGGGCGGCCCGGCGCAAATCCTCACCGTTTGCGCAGCTCTCTGCCAAGGCCGCGCAGGTTTCTCTGACAGCACCTGTGTGGGCTGCCAGAAAAGACCCATACATTTCTTCTGTCAGCCCTTCGCTCCGCAGCAGGGTGCGGATATCCTGAATGGCCAGCACCTGCTTGAGCATACAGATGGTCACCAGTTCTGCCAGATGGGCCCGGTTGTACTTCTTCTTTTCCGGGTGAGGCAGCACCCCATTTTTGACATAGTTGTTAATCATGGAGTTGGTCAGCAGCACGTCATCTTCGTCCCGCTCAAAAAAGCGCAGGGTGTCCCGCAGATACAGCAGCACCTGGTCCACATACAGAGGGATGGTGGGCAGCTGTTCCCAGTCAGGAGGGGAGAGCTGCTTGCCCTCCTCCGCCCAGCTGGTGATTTTTTCTATGGCGTTCATAAGCTCCTCCTAGTCCAGCAGATTCAGCAGCTCTGATATTTTCTCAATGCGCGGCGGCTCCCCAGACAGCAGGGACTCCCTGGCAGGCGCGTTCTGCCCGCCAGTCTGCAGAACGTCTATGCTAAAGGTCTTGTCCAGGCTGGGGGACCAGGGCGCGGCACAGATAAGCACCGGGTGAATGCCCAGCGCGGCCGCGCCCGCTAAGTTTTTGGGATTGTCATCCACAAAGAGGGTCTCTTGGGCGGGGAGTCCCATTTTTGTCAGTGCGTCCTGGTACATTTTAGGGTCAGGCTTCAAAGTGCCCAGCTCGTAGCTGTAGGTGGCGCAGTCAAAATATTTCAGAATATCCAAATGCTCCAAAAGGGGTACAACAGACGGCCAAGTATCAGAAATAATACCCAGCCGGTATTTTCCTGAGAGGGCTTCCAGAGTCTGCTTTGTGTCGTCAAACAGCCGGGAGTTGTCTGTTTTGTTGTAGACCTTGTCGTCTGTAATGGCGGCCAGCTGAGCAGGGCTGAGCCCCAGGCCCAGTTCCTCTGACAGGGCGGTATAATAAGCCAGAAAGATGGGATGCTCATCCTCTATGGTCAGAACTGGCAAGTGGGCGTATAGAGCCTGCCTGGCCTGCTCAATGGCATGTCTGACCCGTTCTTCGGGCAGCTTGCTGAGCTTGCCGGGCGTAAAATACTGTTTGGCCAGGGCAGAGAAGCTGAAGCTGCCAGAGGGAGGATATAAGAGCGTACCGCCCAAATCAAGGAATATGCCGTGAATGTTTCGCAGTGACTGCATTGTGAGCGCTCCTTTCCAAATAAAGAGATATCTGCTGGTATTGTAAACTATCTCTCCGGATTTGTCAAATTTCTGCCCTATAGCTTTCTGCACTGCCCCCATTGCCATTCTTTCCCAAATATGATAAAATAAAAAGTACTTATCCCAAAAGAAAGGGTTATCACCATGGACTTTCCCAAAGATTCACTCCTTGCCCTGCGCCGTCAGGTGCTGGAGAAAGATTTTTCCCGGATGAACCAGCGCCAGCAGGAGGCCGTCTTTCAGACTGAGGGCCCCCTGCTGATTCTTGCGGGTGCCGGAAGCGGCAAAACCACTGTGCTGGTCAACCGCATTGCCAATCTGGTACGGTATGGCAAGGCCTATTTCAGCACCTTCCTGCAGCCTGAATTGACCCAGCAGGACGCCCAGGCCTGCCAGGACTACCTCCAGGGGGGAGAGCTGCCCAATCTTGTCCGGGCGCGGCTGTCTGTCTCCGCCTGCCTGCCCTGGAAAATCATGGCCATCACCTTTACCAATAAGGCTGCCAGCGAGCTGAAGGACCGGCTCTGCGCCATGCTGGGGGAGGACGGCCGGGACGTGTGGGCCTCTACCTTTCATGCCAGCTGTGCCCGGATGCTCCGCCGGGACGGGGACCGGCTGGGCTACAGCAGTCACTTTACCATTTATGATACCGATGACAGCCGCCGGCTGATGAAGGACGTGATGGAGACCCTGGACATCAGCGAGCGGGCCCTCTCCCACAAATCCATCCTGGCTGAAATCGCCCGGGCCAAAGATGCCCTTATCACACCCAAGGAATACGCGACCCAGGTGGGGGAGGACTTCCGCCTGAAACTGGTGGCCCGGGCCTACCAGGTCTACCAGCGCCGCCTGGCTGACGCGGACGCCATGGACTTTGATGATTTGCTGGTGAACACGGTGAAGCTGCTGCAGAAGTGCCCGGATGTGCTGGAATATTACCAGGAGCGTTTCCGGTACATTATGGTGGACGAGTACCAGGACACCAACCACGCCCAGTATGAGTTTGTCCGCCTGCTGGCCGGGAAGTCCGGCAATCTCTGTGTGGTGGGCGACGATGACCAGAGCATCTATAAGTTCCGGGGCGCTACCATTGAGAATATCCTGAACTTTGAGCAGGACTTCCCTGGGGCGAAAACCGTCCGCCTAGAGCAGAATTACCGCTCCACCCAAAACATTCTGGATGCCGCCAATGCAGTTATCTCCCACAATTTGGAGCGCAAGGGCAAGACCCTCTGGACCGCTGCCGGGGCAGGGGATAAAATCCGCCTGTTCACTGCTGAAAACGAAGAGGACGAGGCAGGCCGTATTGCCCAGGTTATTTTGGACGGTGTGGCCAAAGGCAGGAAATTCTCTGATTACGCTGTCCTCTACCGGATGAACTCCCAGTCCCGCTCCCTGGAAATCAGCTTTGCCAAGTCCGGCGTACCCCACCGCATTATCGGCGGACACCGCTTCTTTGACAGAAAAGAGATTCGGGATATGATAGCTTATCTGAGCGTTATCAACAATCCAGGTGATGAGATACGCCTGCGCCGAATCATCAACACGCCCAAACGGGGCATAGGGGACAAGTCTGCTGACACAGCTGCCCAAATTGGCCAGCAGACTGGGGAGAGCATGTTTGAGGTGATTACCCACCCGGGAGATTTCCCCGCCATCTCCCGGGCGGCTAACAAGCTGCAGCCTTTTGTGGCTATGATGCAGGGCCTGATAGAGAAGAATGAGGCGGGTATGTCTCCCAGCGAGCTCTACGCGGAGCTGCTGCTCCAGACAAATTATGTGGAGTTTCTCCGCGCAGATGACCCGGAGAAGGCTGAGGGCCGGGTGGAGAACGTGCAGGAGCTGTCCTCCATGCTCCAGCGCTACGAGCAGGAGAGCGGAGAGGTGGCCAGCCTATCCGGCTTTTTGGAGGAGGTCTCCCTGTTCACGGATATTGACAACTATGATGCCCAGTCAGATTCAGTGGTGCTGATGACCGTGCACTCTGCCAAGGGGTTGGAGTTCCCGGTGGTCTTCCTTCCCGGATGGGAGGAGGGGGTCTTCCCCGGCAATGCCGTGCTCTATGACCCCAGCCAAGTAGAGGAGGAGCGCCGCCTGGCCTATGTGGCTATCACCCGGGCCCGGGAGGAGCTGTACATCTACAACGCAGAGACGCGGATGATTTTCGGCTCCACCAGCCGGAACCGTCTCTCCCGCTTTGCTGAAGAGGTGCCCGAAAACTTAATAGAGCGGGGACGCTCCCGGGAGTATGTGCCCAGGGTGGGTGTGCCAACGCCGGGCCGGGAGCGTCCGGCAGGCCAGAAGAAAATTCCCGCTTACCGTCCCGCGCCCCACAAGCCTGCCCCAGCGGGCACCTATCAGGTGGGGGACACTGTGCAGCATAAGACCTTTGGCACCGGGCTGATTCTCACAGCTACCCCCATGGCCAATGATACGCTGCTGGAAATCGCCTTTGATAAGGCGGGGACCAAGAAGCTGATGGCCAATTTCGCCCGGCTGACCAAAGGATAAGGAGGAAGGCTTATGCGTGCCTGTCTGACCGCCCCGGAGCGCTTCGCCGCTATAAAAGAACTGCCGGAGGTATTATCCGGTCCCCCAGCGGATTTGTACGTCTTCCCTGAGGGCTTCCTCCGCTCCCAGGAGGAGTTGGAGCTGGCCCTCCGCCTCTCCCAGAACACCTCCGGCACCCTCCTCGCCGGATTCCGGGAGGGGGATTGGGAGAAAGCCCTGATTATTGAGAATGGCATGGTGGTGGATGCGTATGCCAAGTGCATTCTCACTGCCGGGGAAAAGGCCAAGGGCAAGCGGCCGGGAGATTGCATCCGCTGCCTGCACAGCCAGTTGGGGAAGCTGGCTGTGCCCATCTGCTATGAGCTCCACTTTCCCGAGGCCTGCCGGGTGATGGTCTTAGAGGAGCCAGTGCTGTTGGTGAACATCATCGGGACGGGCATGTATCATCCCCTTCAATATGAGCAGTGGACAACCCTGGCACGGGCTCGTGCCATTGAGAACGAGCTTCCAGTGGTAGGTTGCTGCCATGCCTGTGGAGAAATTCCCCTGGCCTTTGCCTTTGACGAAAATGGCGTGCCGCTGCTGGAAGCAAGGAACGCCCGCGGCAGCTTCTCTGTGGAGATACCCGTAAGGGGTGAGAAACCCATTGGTTACTGCAAGGACCGCAGGCCAGAGCTGTTCACAGGGCTATGCCAATAGAAAAGTTTCAGGGCATGTTCACATAAGCTGAGCATGCGGATTTTGGAGTAAATTTTTGTCAGATTCAAGGCGAAAATTCGCAGATGTACTGGCGTACTTCAAGAATTTTCAACATGGAAGATGGCAAAAATTTGCCCAAAAGACGCGTACGAACGCTTATGTGAACACGCCCTAGGAGGGACTATGGTAACACGAATTGAGGACAGCAGGCAGAGAGAGACTATATGCGGGGATGTGCTGAAATCCCTGCCAGACTGGTTCGGCAATCCGGAAAGCCTGGAAGAATACGCCCAAGCCTGCCGCGGCCTGCCCCTTTGGGCGGCTATGGAGGGGGAGAGGGCCCAGGGATTTATTGCCTATAAGCCTACCAGCCCTTACGCTGGAGAGATTCACGTAATGGGCGTGCGCCCAGACTGTCACCGGAAGGGCTTAGGCCGTGCCCTGTTCCAGGCCCTATACGCCTACGCAAAGGAGGCAGGGTGCCGCTTCCTCACAGTGAAAACCGTGGAAATGGGCCGTTACCCGGACTATGATTTGACCAACCGCTTCTACCAGGCCATGGGCTTTGTGGAGCTGGAATGTTTCCCCAACCTCTGGGACGAGGCCAACCCCTGCCAAATCTACATTATGGAGGTTGTGAAATGAAAATCCTGCTGTTCTTGTGAAGTTGGAAGCCCTGCTGGCTCCGGAAAAAACGGCGGCTGTCCAGCGGGATATGGGATACGAGAACTGATTACTTGTAGGGATGTGAGAGAATGAAAAAGCTGTTGATTTACCTAAAGGAGTACCGGAGGGAGTGTGTGCTGGGCCCGCTGTTCAAGCTGCTGGAAGCCTCCTTTGAGCTGTTGGTACCTCTGGTGATGGCCTCGGTGATAGACGTGGGCATCGCCCAGCGGGACCAGGGCTATATTATCCGCATGTGCCTGGTGCTGGTGGCCTTGGGGCTGATTGGGCTGGTGTGCTCTATTACAGCCCAGTACTTCGCGGCCAAGGCCTCGGTGGGCTTTGCGGCCAAGCTGCGGGCCATGCTGTATGGGCATATCCAGCGGTTGAGCTATGTTGACATGGACACCCAGGGCACCTCCACCCTTATCACCCGTATGACCAGCGACGTCAACCAGGTGCAGAACGGTATGAATCTGACCCTGCGCCTGTTGCTGCGCTCCCCCTTTGTGGTGTTCGGGGCTATGTTTATGGCATTCACCATTGACTGGAAAGCTGCCTTGATTTTTGTGGGGGTGATTCCCCTGCTGTGCGTGGTGGTGTTCGGGGTCATGCTCTGGACCATGCCCCGGTATAAGCAGGTCCAATCCAGGCTGGATAAAGTACTGGGTCTGACCCGAGAAAACTTGACCGGTGTCCGGGTGGTCCGGGCCTTTGGCCGGGAGCAGGCTGAGACTGCTGCCTTTGAGGCTGAGAATGCCGGGCTCACCCACTTGCAGGAGTTTGTGGGCAAGGTCTCCGCGCTGATGAATCCAGTGACCTATATTATCATCAATCTGGGGGCTGTAGCCCTTATCTGGGCCGGTGCCCTGCGGGTGGACGCGGGCGTGATTACCCAGGGCGCTGTAGTAGCCCTGCTGAATTATATGTCCCAAATTCTGGTGGAGCTGGTGAAGCTGGCCAACCTGATTATCACCATTACCCGGGCCCTGGCCTGTGCCAACCGGGTGGCCGCTGTGCCGGAGATTCAGCCCAGCCTGTGCTCCCCAGAGAGCGCGCAGGCTGGCACAGATGCTGGCGTCACTTTTGAAGATGTGTCCCTGACCTACCGGGGCGCTGGCGCCGAGTCCCTGTCCGGCATCCGCTTTGCCGCCAGGCCCGGGGAGACCATTGGTATTATCGGCGGCACGGGCAGCGGCAAAAGCTCTCTTGTGAACCTGATTCCCAGGTTCTATGATGTGTCCGGAGGCCGGGTGCTGGTAGGCGGCGTTGACGTGCGGGACTGGCCTATGGAGGAGCTCCGGGCCCGGGTAGGCGTGGTGCCCCAAAAGGCAGAGCTGTTCACTGGCACCATCCGGGAGAACCTGCTGTGGGGTAAGAGAGACGCTGACGATAAGGAGTTGTGGCAGGCCTTAGAGCAGGCCCAGGCCAAGGACTTTGTGGAGCAGAAGCCCAAAGGTCTGGATGAACCGGTGGAGCAGGGGGGCAGGAACTTCTCCGGCGGCCAGCGGCAGCGGCTGACCATTGCCCGGGCCCTGGTGCGTAGGCCGGACATTTTGATTTTGGATGACAGCGCCAGCGCCCTGGACTTGGCCACAGACGCCCGTCTGCGCCAGGCCATTGGGGCATTGGAGCACAAGCCGACAGTGTTTATTGTGTCCCAGCGAACAGCCTCTTTGCGCCATGCGGATAAGATCGTGGTCCTGGATGACGGCCAGGCAGTAGGCGTGGGCACCCACGAGGAGCTGCTGGAAACCTGCCCGGTATACCGGGAGATTTATGATTCCCAATTCCAAAAGGGAGAGGAGGGCGCAGGCAAATGAAGCAGAAAGCGCAAAAGGGTACACTAAAAAAGGTGCTGCGGTATATCCGCAGGTATTGGCTTCTGGTGGGCCTTTCCATTGTTCTGGCGGCCTTGTCCGTGGCCGCGACCCTCTATATTCCCATTCTTACCGGCGACGCGGTGGATAAAATCATGGGCCCAGGGAACGTGGATTTTGCCGGTATTTTCGACATCTTGCTGCGTATTGGCGCTGTCATCGGCCTGGCCGCCCTGGCCCAGTGGGTGATGAGCGTTATCAACAACCGGGTCACTTACCGGGTGGTGCGGGACATCCGTCAGGAGGCATTCCGGCGGCTGCAGATTCTACCTCTGAGCTATCTGGACGCCCACCCTGCCGGAGAGACCGTGAGCCGGGTGATTGCAGATGTGGACCAGTTTGCTGACGGCCTGCTGATGGGATTTACCCAGCTATTCACTGGAGTTATCACCATACTGGGTACTTTAGGGTTTATGCTCTCTGTGAATATCACTATCACTCTGGTGGTGCTTCTGGTTACGCCAATCTCTTTGGTGGTGGCGGCATTTATCGCCAAAAGCACCTATCAGATGTTCCGGCTGCAATCCCAGGTTCGGGGGGAGCAGACCGGCTTTGTAGAGGAGACTGTGGCAGGACAGAAGGTGGTCCAGGCCTTTGGCCAGGAGGAGGCCGCTATGGCCCGTTTTGGCGATATCAATGAGCGGCTGCGGAAGTGCTCTCTGCGGGCGGTGTTCTTCTCCTCCATCACCAACCCCTCTACCCGGTTTGTCAACTCCCTGGTGTATACTGGTGTGGGGATTGTGGGAGCCCTGTCCGTGGTGACAGGCGGGCTCTCCGTGGGACAGCTCACCTGCTTTTTAAGCTACGCAAACCAGTACACCAAACCCTTTAACGAGATTTCCGGCGTGGTGACAGAGCTGCAGAACGCCCTGGCCTGCGCAGCCCGGGTCTTTGAGCTGATTGAGCAGGAGCCCCAGACTCCAGACCAGCCCCAGGCAGTAGAGCTGGAAAAGGCCCAGGGCAGTGTGAAAATAGAGGATGTGTTCTTCTCCTATCAGCCCGGACAAAGGCTGATTGAGAATTTCAGCCTGAACGTGGAGCCTGGACGGCGGGTGGCTCTGGTGGGACCTACCGGCTGCGGCAAGACGACAGTCATCAACCTGCTGATGCGGTTCTATGACGTGAATGCCGGTGCCATTCGAGTGGACGGCATGGACATTCGGGAGATGACCAGAAGAAGCCTGCGGGCCAATTATGGCATGGTGCTTCAGGATACCTGGCTGAAAAACGGCACTGTACGGGAGAACATTGCCTACAGCAAGCCAGACGCCACGCCGGAAGAAGTAGAGGCTGCCGCTCGGGCGGCCCATGCCCACAGCTTTATCAAGCGCCTGCCCAATGGCTATGATACTCTGGTGGGCGAGGAGCTGGGGGGTCTGAGCCAGGGCCAGAAGCAGCTCCTGTGTATTGCCCGGGTCATGCTCTCCCTGCCGCCCATGCTGATTCTGGACGAGGCCACCTCCTCCATTGACACCCGCACCGAGGTCCGCATTCAGCGGGCTTTTGCCAAGATGATGCAGGGCCGCACCAGCTTTATCGTGGCCCACCGGCTGTCCACCATCCGGGATGCGGACACCATTTTGGTTATGCGGGACGGGCACATTGTTGAGCAGGGCAGCCATCAGAAGCTGTTGGAAAAGGGCGGCTTCTACGCTGAGCTGTATAACAGCCAGTTCAGTGTGACATAGGGGCGGTTATGGAGAAGCGGGATGGATTCTTGATTCACGATGAATTTGAGGAATATTTGGGCAGCAGCCAGTATATTGACTTGGAGGAGCCCTGGGTCATCCGGGTTGGAAAATCACTGGCAGCCGGGGACGAAACAGAGATTGCCCGCCGGGCATATCACTTTGTGCGGGATCAGATAAAACATGCCTGGGATGTCCAAGACAGGCGGGTGACTGCCAAGGCCAGCCAGGTTCTGCGCCAAGGGGTGGGAATCTGCTGGGCAAAAGCCAATCTGTTGGCCGCACTGCTGCGGGTTAACGACATACCTGCCGGGATATGTTACCAGCTGCTGACCCTGGGAGACACCCCGGAGAGCGGGTACTGTGTCCACGCCCTGAACGCGGCCTATCTGCTCCCCGTAAACCGCTGGGTCAGGATGGACGCTCGGGGCAATAAGCCGGGGGTACAGGCAGAATTCGATTTGGAGAAAGAGCGGCTGGCATTTCCGGTGCGGGAGGAGTTGGGTGAGGTGGATGAGAAGGTCATTTATGCCCAGCCCCTTGCCAGCACCATGAAGATTTTGGAGGCCAGTACTGACGCACTGTATATGTACCTTCACGATTTGCCGGATACAATCGGATAAGATGGAATAGAGCCGCTCTGCGGCTCTATTTTCATTTCACCAAATTTCCACCATTCCCATATTATGGGTTATCCCCGCCGCCACAGCGGGGCAAGCCTTAGAAGCTGGGCCTGCGGCCTGGCACTCAGAGGAGGAACCCCATGGAAAATACTTTCGCCATCCTGGGCGGAGACAAACGCCAGCTCTATCTGGCCCGGGCCTTGGCCGGGGACGGATATCCTGTTCTTTTGGGCGGGATGGAGCAGGCACCGGATACCTTTGGCCTGCCTCAGGCCCCACTAGACTTGCTGGCCCAGCGCTGTACTACTTTTGTGCTTCCACTGCCTGTCAGCCGGGACGGCGTGTTCCTGAACGCTCCATATGCGGAGCGGCCTCTCCCTCTGGACGCGGCCTTTCTCCGGCTGACAGAGGGCCGCCGGGTGTTCGGCGGAATGCTGAGCCGCTGGAAGGATGCCCCCGCCTCCTGGCAGGACTACTACACGCAGGAAGAGCTGACCATTGGCAACGCGTATCTGACAGCCGAAGGGGCTGTGGCCTTGGCTGTGGGGGAGTGGCCCGGCACCCTGGGCGGCGCCCGCTGCCTGGTGGCCGGATTTGGGCGAATCGGCAAAGCTCTGTGCGGGATGCTGCAGGGCATGGGGGCACAGGTATTCTGTGCCGCCAGAAAGCCTGCTCACTGGGCCGCCATCCGGGCTTTGGGGTGCATTCCGCTTAGTTATCAGGAGACTGGCCGCGCCTTTGACATCATATTCAACACTGTACCGACCCAGGTGCTGGGAGAGGAAATGCTAGCACTCCAGGGACGGGATGCGCTGCTCATGGAGCTGGCCTCTGCACCCGGCGGCTTTGACAGAGAGGCAGCACAGCAGCTGGGCCTGCGCATAATGGACGCACCCTCCCTGCCGGGAAAGCTGTCCCCTCGGGCGGCAGGGGAGCTGCTTAAGACCACCATCTGCCATATGCTGTAAACGCCATGAATTATACGGAAAATTCAAGAGGGAAGGAGATGGTAGAAATGCAAACCTTGGGATTTGCCATGTGCGGTTCCTTTTGTACCCTGGCGCAGGCTATGGAGCAGATGGAAAAGCTCAGTGGAAAATATAAGCTGCTGCCGGTAATGTCTCAGAATGTATACGAGACTGACACCCGCTTTGGCAAGGCAGAGGACTTTATCGCACGGGCAGGACAGATTGCCGGGCGGCAGGTGCTGCACAGTATTGTAACAGCTGAGCCCATTGGGCCAAAGGGCCTGGCCGACGCAATGGTGGTGTGTCCCTGTACAGGAAACACACTCTCTAAACTGGCGTTGGGAATTACGGACACACCTGTGACCATGGCGGTGAAGTCCACCCTGCGGGTGGGAAAGCCAGTGATACTCTGCCTGGCCAGCAATGATGCGCTGGCAGCCTCAGGCCAGAACGCGGCCCGGCTGATGAATACCAAAAACGTGTACTTTGTCCCCCTGAGTCAGGACGACCCAGTGAAGAAGCCCTTCTCGCTGGTGGCGGACTTCTCCCTTCTGGAAGAAACTGTTGCGGCAGCCCTAGAGGGCAGACAGCTGCAGCCAGTGTTTCGATAGCTGTGTCTTGACGAACCGTCTGTTTTCTCTTATAATGTGGTGAAGAGAACAACAGGAGGTACGTCTATGACATTACAGCAGTTTTTTGAGGATAACGCACGGGTCGCGCTGGGATTTTCCGGCGGGGTCGATTCCGCGTTTCTGCTCAGCGCTGCCCTGCGGTATGGGGCACAAGTGCGCCCCTATTATATACAGACTGTTTTCCAGCCAGAGTTTGAGCAGCAGGACGCCCGCCGTCTTTGCCAGGAGCTGGGGGTAGAGCTCCACGTTATCCCCCTTGATATTCTGGCTCAGGAGCAGGTCCGCAAAAATCCCTCTGACCGGTGCTATTACTGTAAGCGGATCCTGTTCAGCGCGTTGAAGGAACAGGCATTGGCCAACGGCTTCCCGGTTTTGATTGACGGCACCAATGCCTCTGATGACGCGGGGGACCGCCCGGGTATGCGGGCGCTGGGAGAACTCTCCGTCCGCTCTCCCCTGCGGGAGTGCAATCTGAGCAAGACTCAGGTTCGAGAGCTGTCCCGAAAGGCAGGGCTCTTCACTTGGGATAAGCCCGCCTATGCCTGCCTGGCCACCCGTATCCCTGCTGGCCGGGAGCTCACCCCAGAGGAACTGAGCCGGGTGGAGCAGGCCGAAGACTTCCTGTTCTGTCTGGGCTTTACCGACTTCCGCGTGCGGGTGCCAGAGGGCCGGGCCCTGCTCCAGATGCCGGAGGAGCAGCTTCCTTTAGCGCTGGAAAAGCGCAGGGAGATACTCTCTGTTCTGGGGGAGCTCTTCCCGGCAGTGGCTCTGGACTTAAAGCCCCGCTGATATTCTGTGCCAAAAAGCCCGCTGAGCTTTCCTGCTCAGCGGGCCTTATTTTATGTTTGAGAATCGGTATATACCGATTCTCAAACTGGCGTTAACGATACCTACTCCTTGCTGTCTGCTGCCAGCGCAGGGGGAGTAGCGCCCGCTGTCTCGGCCGCATACCGGAAGGTTCCCTCAGACTTCTGCAAATCTGCCAGTGGGAACTGCACTGTGGCAATGAATAAATCCCCGTCTGTGCGGACAAAGAACTGCCCGCCGCAGGCTTCCACAAAGCTCTTGGCAATGGAGAGCCCCAGGCCGCTGCCCTCAGTAGTGCGGTTTTGGTCTCCCCGCACGAACCGGGCAGTCAAATCCTCGCCGTTCATGGTGATTTCTGTTTTGGAGATATTGCGTATGACTACCTGCACTACTCCCGCCTGGGCTGCAAGGGTAACATAAACCCGAGAGTTCTCCAAGGAGTACTGGGCGCAGTTGCGAATCAGGTTCTGAAATACCCGGTACAGCCTTTGACCGTCCGCGTGAACCATCATGGGCGCGTCTGGAATGTCCACCCGCCATTGGAGCTGAGAGCGCTGGATAGTCTCGTCCATTTCCGCAAAGGTCTGCTGCAAAAGCCGTCCAATATCCAAATCGTCCAGATTCAGGCTGATATTCCCTGTGGCGGCCTTGCTCACCTCAAATACATCCTGTACAATGCTGCTGAGCCGCTGGGTCTTCTGGGAGAGGATTGCCACGTAGTCCTTGGCAGCTTCCGGCAAATCCGGCTCCTTTTTCAGCAGCTCCACATAGCTGATTACAGAAGTCAGAGGCGTCTTGATGTCATGGGACACATTGGTTATCAGCTCGATTTTGGTCCGGTCCGCCTTGGTGCCCTCCTCCACAGCCTTCTGCACCCCAGTGCGAATCATGTTCAGCTGCATGGCGCAGTCGTAGAGATTAGAGGTGGGGGGCACATGGTTCACCGCGTTCAAATCCCCGCCGTACATCTCGGTAATCTGATCCATCAGCAGGTTCCAGTCCCGCAAATCCCGCTTGAGGGCCAGAATGTACCACCATATGGTGCCAATGATGGCAGTCCCAGTGATAAGGGGGATGCCCAGAGCTAGCTTGTGGTGGTCGCCCAACAGGCCCACCGCAATGAAATAGCTCACGCTGCCCACAATCCCCAGCACACAGACAATGAGGATAATGCTGTATATCCGGCGTATGGCCCGCTGCTGGAAGGTGGTCATGCTCTGATAATTGTTGAGCCGTTCCAGCACGGAGTGGATAATATTGTGGCTGAAAAACCGGTGGTTCTTGCCCACATCCAGGCACAGCAGATACACCACCAGAACGCCCAGAATGCAGAACAGAAAGCACCGCTCAGTGCTGTTCCACCCGAACAGGCTCAGGCCGAAGAAAAACAGCAGCCCCAGAAATACCAGCTTGATTTCCATCCAAATCTTGCCCAGTGCCAGGGCTACCATCTCCTCAAAGGCCTTCCGGTCCCGGCGGAAGGTGAAGATAAGGATAATCAGCGTGAGCAGAATCGCCGCAGCGCTGAGGAGTTTTGCCGTGTATTCATACATCAGCGCGTCCGCCTGGGCCACAGAGGCAATCACGTCCCCTTGGCTGTATTCCTCCACTGCCTGGGGCACCGTGGCAGCAAAGTCATGCACATTCTCCGTGACATACTCCAAGATGCCTGGGTTCACCAGCACCATCACCGCAAAGACCACTGCCACACATGCAGCGCAGAGCACTGTCAGCAGGCATATCCAGGACACCAGTCCCTTAAAGGTGTTAGTGCTTTTCAAATTTGTAGCCAATCCCCCACACCACCTTCAGATATTCCGGCTCGCTGGGGTTGATTTCAATCTTCTCCCGGATACGCCGGATGTGTACCATCACTGTGTTTTCTGTTGAGTAGGCTGACTCGTTCCATATTTTGCTGTAAATTTCCTCAGCAGGGAAAATGCGGCCTGGGTTGCGCATTAAAAGCTCCACAATCTTGGTCTCGGTGGCGGTCAGCTTCACAGGTTCATCATCAGCATAGAGCACATGCTCGTCAAGATGGAAGCGCAGCCGCCCGTTGACAATCACGTTTTCACTCTGGGAGTTGATGTCCCCCAGGCTGGTGTACCGGCGCAGCTGGGACTTGACCCGGGCCGCCAGCTCCTGAGGATTGAAGGGCTTGGTGACATAGTCATCCGCGCCCATGGACAGGCCCAGGACCTTGTCGCTGTTCTCACTTTTGGCGGAGAGGACGATGATGGGCAAATTCTTGCCCTCCCGGATGCGCATGATGGCGGATAGCCCGTCCAACCGGGGCATCATCACGTCAATGATGATAAGATGGATGTTCCGGGTGGACACCATGTCCAGGGCCTCCAGGCCGTCGTAGGCTTTGTAAACCGTGTAGCCCTCGCTCTCCAGGGTGAGGGCAATGGCCCGGACGATTTCCCGGTCGTCATCCACGACCAGAATGTTTTTGCTGTCGGTTTCCATGGGATACCTCCTGAGGCTTTATGCTGCCTATAGTATAACGCGGGAATCTTACGAAAGCGAAAGAGATTTCTTACAAAAATCATACAGCATTTTCAGGGATTTGGCAACAGCTAATTTCCGCGAATCAGGCCCGGCCGTACATATCCGCCCCGCCAGCTTCATATCTTCCACCAGAAAGGTGGAATGCACATGTCAAAATGTAAACTTTTTATGAAGCGCCATTGGTCCGTTCTGGTGGTGGTTCTTTTGGCCCTGGTCCTGGGCCTGGCCGCCGCCTATGAGCTCCACAGCCGCCGTCCCAATGCCCAAGCAGTGTCTGGTGAAATCACCAACTGGGGGCTCAGCTTCCAGCAGGAGGGCCAGCCCCCCATTGCCAATGCGGACGCGGCCTATCTGGCCCAGTTCGACAGCGTCTACTGTATGCCGGCCCAGGAAAAAATCCTGTATCTCACCTTTGACGCGGGCTTTGAGAACGGCAGCACGGAGAAAATTCTGGACGCCCTGAAAAAGCACCAGGTAAAGGCCACCTTCTTTTTGGTGGGCAACTATTTCGAGACCCAGCCGGATTTGGTCCGCCGCATGGTGGAGGAGGGCCACACCGTCGGCAACCATACCTACAGCCACCCGGATATGTCCGCTATTGGGGATAAGGCCAGCTTTCAGGCGGAGCTGGAAAAAAACGAGGCTCTGTACCGCCAGGTGGTGGGTAAGGAGATGCCAAAATTCTACCGCCCGCCCCAGGGGAAATTCTGTGAGAGCAACCTGAAAATGGCCCAAGAGCTGGGGTACCGCACCATTTTCTGGAGCCTGGCCTATGTGGACTGGTATGAAAACGACCAGCCCACCCCTCAGCAGGCCTATGACAAGCTCCTGCCCCGGGTTCATCCAGGTGCCGTGGTGCTGCTCCACAGTACCTCCAAAACCAATGGGGATATTTTAGACGAGCTCCTCACCAAGTGGGAGGAGCTGGGCTATCGTTTTGGTGATTTGGCGAAAGACTTGCAATAGGGCAGAAGCTGGGGTATAATAGGAAGAGCGGGCTGGGAAAAGGCTCCCTTTCTGCCAAATCTACACATAAAGGATGGAAAAAATGGAACACCTTGTGGAAATGCTCGTCCAGTTCTTCAGCCAGACTATCCCGGCGGAGCTCACAGTCTTCGTCCTCTCCCTGATGCCCATTATCGAGCTGCGGGGCGGCATTTTGGCCGCGAAGCTGCTGAATCTGCAGATGCTGCCCGCTTTTTTTATCTGCCTGGTGGGCACGCTTCTGCCCACGCCCTTTATCCTGCTGTTTATCAATAAGATTTTTGATTGGATGCGCAATACCCGGTTCGTCAAGCTGGTGGATAAGATGGAGGCCAAAGGCCGAAGCAAGTTTGATAAGATTAACCGGTATAAGACCATTGGGCTGATGATATTTGTGGCTATTCCTCTGCCCGGCACTGGGGCCTGGACCGGCTCCCTGGCCGCGGCGCTGATGAAGATGGACTTCAAATCCGCCATGCTCTCTGTGGCCCTGGGCACTTTGATTGCGGACATCATTATGTGTATTCTCTCCTACGGGCTTTTGGGCCTGGTGCTCTGATGGGCCCATATGGCGCGGCCATTGTAGGGGCCGGGGCCTCCGGCCTGGCAGCAGCCATCACAGCCGCCCGCTCCGGCGTCCGGGTGCTCCTATTGGAGGCGGCGGAAAAGCCTGGCCGCAGGCTTTTGGCCACGGGGAACGGCCGTTGCAATCTGAGCAATCTGCACATCAGTATCCAGAACTATCATGGAGACAGCTCGCTGGCCGCCCCTCTTTTGGAGGCCTGGCCCGGCCAGCGGATACGGGACTGGTTCCAAGAGCTGGGGCTGCTCACCCGGGCAGACGGACAGGGACGGCTCTATCCCTGCAGCCTCCAGGCGGCGGCTGTGTTGCGGGCTCTTCTCAGTGCCTGCCAACATTTTGGGGTTGATATTCTCTGCGGCTTTTCCGTTGCGGAAATCCGCCGCGCAGCGGACGGTTTTCAGCTCACCGCCCAAGACGGCAGGCAGGTTCAGGCGGAGCGCTGCCTGCTGGCGGGAGGAGGGGCGGCTTCGCCTAAGCTCTCCGCTGGCTCTAGTTATGAGTTGGCGAAGAGCCTAGGCCACACAGTAACGAAGCTAAGTCCCTCTCTTGTGGGGCTGCGTACTCCAGGCCGGATTACCCGCTCACTGAAGGGCCTGCGCTGCCGGGCCAGGGCGGCCCTCTGCCAGGGGAGCCGGGAGCTTGCCGCTGAGAGCGGTGAGGTGATTTTCGGCAACGGCTCTGTCTCCGGCATCTGTGTGATGAACCTTTCCGCCCGGCTGCGGGGCCTGCCGGGGGGACATATCAGTCTGCGGCTGGATTTGGCGGAAGAGATGACCTCAGCCCAGCTGAAAGCCTATTTGGAGGATGTCCGGGAACATTTTCCCGCCCGCCCGGCCTGGGAGCTGTTCGATGGCCTGCTGAACCTGCGGGTGGGTCAGGAGCTGGCAAAGTCCTTGGGCTGGCCCCATGAACGTGGCATAGGCGCCCTGTCTTCCTCTGAGCTGGCCCAGGCGGTAAAACTGCTCAAGGGCTTTTCT
Organism: uncultured Eubacteriales bacterium; assembly: GCA_910580045.1. Classification (GTDB taxonomy): domain Bacteria; phylum Bacillota; class Clostridia; order Oscillospirales; family Acutalibacteraceae; genus Acutalibacter. The sequence continues at coordinate 57,271 of CAJTXF010000006.1, read as the reverse complement.
CTGCCAGTGGAGGGCCCGTTGGGCTGGGAGAACGCCCAGTGTACTGCTGGTGGTATCCCGTTAAACCAGGTGGAGATTCCTACCCTCCAGTCCCGCCGGACTCCGGGCCTGTACCTGTCCGGAGAGCTGTTGGATTTGGACGGGGACTGCGGCGGATTCAACCTCCACTGGGCCTGGGCCACCGGCATTACGGCAGGCGGGGCCTTGGCTGGCGGAAAATCATAATGGAATGGAGGTGTCTCCCGTGCTTCGTGTGAATGGACTTCGTCTGCCCCTGGACTTCACCCAGGAAGACTTGCTCCGGGCAGCGGCAAAAAAACTCCGGCTCTCCCCAAAAGATTTGACAGGCCTGCGGCTGGCAAAGCGCTCCGTGGACGCCAGGAAGAAGGAGGACGTGCATTTTGTCTGCTCTGTGGAGGGGGCGGTTCCCGGCAGTGAGGACAGGCTTCTGGCCCGGCTGCGGGGCAATGCCGTCCAGAAAGTGAAGCCCTATCAGTACGAGCTCCCCACCGCCCCGGCCCCGGAACTCCCCCCAGTGGTGGTGGGCTTTGGACCTGCGGGGATTTTTGCCGGGCTGATTTTGGCTCAATGCGGCCAGCGGCCCATTATTATAGAGCGGGGCCTGCCGGTAGAGGAGCGCCGCCGCTCTATTGAGACTTTCTGGGCTGGGGGAGGGCTGGATTCGGAGTCCAACCTTCAATTTGGCGAGGGGGGAGCCGGGGCCTTTTCTGACGGCAAGCTCACCACTGGTACTGGGGATGGACGTATTCGCAAGGTGCTGGAGGAGCTGGCTGCCGCTGGCGCGCCTCAGGAAATTCTCACCGACGCCAAGCCCCATATTGGTACTGACAGGCTTCCCGGCGTGGTGCAGGCGCTCCGTAAGAAGATTATTGCTCTGGGCGGTCAGGTGCGCTTCTCCACCCGCTTAACTGGCCTGGAAGTCAGCGTGGGAGAGCTGATTGGTATCCGGGCCGCCGCGCCTGCCGGAGAGGAGCGCATTCCCTGCCGCAGGCTGATTCTGGCCGTGGGTCACAGCGCCCGGGACATCTTCACTCTGCTGGATTGGCAGGGGATTCCTTTGGAGGCCAAGCCCTTTTCTGTGGGTGTGCGCATCGAGCACCCAGCTTCATTGATTGATTGGGCACAATACGGCCGGTTTGCGGGGCATCCGGCTCTGGGCGCGGCAGATTATAAGCTGAACTGCCGCCTGCCCAATGGCCGGGGCGTGTACACCTTCTGCATGTGCCCCGGCGGCACGGTAACAGGTGCTGCCTCTGAGCCTGGGGGCGTGGTGACCAATGGGATGAGCGCCTGGGCCCGGGATGGCCAAAACAGCAACTCCGCCCTGCTGGTGGGGGTGGGCCCGGAGGATTATGGAAGCGCCTCGCCCTTAGCTGGGGTGGAGTTCCAGCGAGCCATAGAGCAGGCCGCCTTTCGCCTGGGCGGAGGCAGCTATCTGGCTCCTGTCCAGCGGGTCTCCGATTTTTTAGAGGGCCGTCCTACCACTGGCTTTGGAGATGTTCTGCCCACCTATCAGCCCGGGGTGGCCATGGGGGAGATAGCCCCCTGCTTCCCGGGGTTTGTGGCGGAATCCCTGCGCCAGGCGCTGCCCCGGCTGGGAGGTCAGCTGAAGGGCTTTGACCAGGGCGATGCCTTACTCACTGCCCCTGAAACCAGAAGTTCCTCCCCAGTGCGGGTGCTTCGGGCAGAGAATTTCCAGTCCCCGGCCCTGCGGGGGCTCTATCCCTGCGGAGAGGGTGCGGGCTATGCCGGGGGGATTGTCTCTGCCGCGGTGGATGGGATTAAGGTGGCCGAGGCGGTTATAAATTGCAGATAAAAGAAGAGGAGCAGCCGTGACTGCTCCTCTTCTTTTATTGGCTGGCTAAATCCTCTCTGAGCCGCTCCATCACTGCAATCTCCCGCTGGAGCCAGGGCTGTGTATCATCTACCAGGTTTTTATTGGCATGAAGTGCTTTGTCAAGCTCGAGCCAAACCGGCGCAAAATGCTCCGCGGCCTCATAATCGTCCAGCCGCAGCGGGATTTGGGTGTCCCCCACCTGACACAGAAAATAGTAGGAGTCCATCTCTAAAATATCAGCGGTCCTGCCCCTGCGCCGCTCATGGGCCACACCCCATAGGCAGCTGATTTCAGTGAGCTCATAGCCGGCTTCTTCCAGCATTTCCCGCCCAAGGGCCTGCTCCAGACTTTCCCCAGGCTCCACCCCGCCGCCGGGGAACTTATAATCCCCCTTGTCTGTGTGGATGACCAGAAGTTTCCCATCCCGAAAGGCAATGCCTCGGGCAGCAGAGCGCTTGTACACGCTTCCCTTATCCGGCAGTCCAGCAATTTCCAGATTTATCTCAATCATGAGAGCCTCCGCTCAGCTTCTCATGAATCGCTTTTGCGGCAGTTTTTCCCGCGCCCATGGCCAGAATAACAGTGGCCGCGCCAGTGACCGCGTCCCCGCCGGCATATACATTCTCCCGGCTGGTAAGGCCGGTCTCCTCGTTGACAATGATGCCGCCCCACTTCTGGGTCTCCAGGCCTGCTGTAGTGGACTTAATCAACGGGTTCGGGCTGGTGCCGATGGACATGATTACGCAGTCTACATCCAGCACAAATTCTGAGCCAGGCTTCTCCACCGGCCTTCTGCGGCCAGAGGCGTCCGGTTCGCCCAGCTCCATCTCCAGGCACTCCATGCCGCAGACAGAACCGCTCTCGTCCCCCAGAATCTGAGTGGGATTGTTCAGCAGCTTGAAGATAATCCCCTCCTCCTTGGCGTGCTCCACTTCCTCGGCACGGGCAGGCAGCTCCTTCTCAGAACGGCGGTATACAATGTATACCTGGTCAGCCCCCAGGCGCTTGGCGCACCGGGCGGCGTCCATGGCCACGTTGCCGCCGCCCACAACAGCAACCCTCTTGGCGTGCTGAATGGGTGTGTCAGAATCGGGGAGATAGGCTTTCATCAGGTTCACCCGGGTCAAGAACTCATTGGCCGAGTAAACTCCCTTGAGGTTTTCACCGGGAATGTTCATAAATCTTGGCAGGCCCGCGCCGGAGCCGATGAACACTGCCTCAAAGCCGTCCTCCAAAAGCTCATCTACTGAAAGTGCCCGGCCAATCACCATGTTGGTCTCGATTTTGACGCCCATGGCCTTGAGGCCGTCAATTTCCTTCTGCACGATAGCCTTAGGCAGGCGGAACTCCGGGATGCCATACACCAGCACGCCGCCCGCTGTATGCAGGGCCTCGAACACCGTCACCTCATATCCCAGCCTTGCCAAATCGCCTGCGCAGGTTAAGCCCGAGGGGCCAGAGCCCACCACAGCTACTTTATGCCCATTGGGGATAGGCTTTTTAGGGGCCTGGGCGGAGCGGGCATTGTGCCAGTCAGCTGCAAATCGCTCTAACCGGCCAATGGCGACAGGCTCACCCTTTATACCCCGGACACAGTGTTTTTCGCATTGGCTTTCCTGAGGGCAGACCCGGCCGCAGACCGCAGGCAGGGCGCTGCTCTGGGCAATGATTTGATAGGCCTCCTCAAACTCCCCTTTGGTCATGTGCTGGATAAAGTCAGGGATGGAGATGTTCACTGGGCAGCCCCCCACACAGGGACGGTTTTTGCAGTTCAGGCAGCGCTGGGCCTCGTCAATAGCCTGCTCCTCTGTGTAGCCCAGGGCAACCTCTTGGAAGTTTTTGCTGCGTACATCTGGTTTCTGGGAGGGCATCTCATTCTTTTTCAGGGACATATTTGCCATTGCCAGTCACCTCCTTGTGAAACAGATTACAGGTCTCTTCATGGGCATGGCGCTCGAACTCCTTATACATAGCGCCCCGGGCCATGGCCTCGTCAAAATCCACCTCAAAACCGTTAAAGTCCGGGCCGTCAACACAGGCGAACTTGGTCACCCGCTTGCCGTCCTGAATCAGGCTCAGGCGGCAGCCGCCGCACATGCCCGTGCCGTCTATCATAATGGGGTTCATGCTGACAGTGGTGGGAATGTTAAACTCCTTGGTCAGCTTGCAGACAAATTTCATCATAACCAGCGGCCCGATGGCTATCACCCGGTCATACTGCTCACCGCTTTCAATCAACTGGCGCAGAGCGTCAGTAACCAGGCCCTTCCTGCCCCAGGAGCCATCGTCGCTCATTCTGCATAATTTTGAGCTGGCGGCTGCAAACTCGTGCTCCAAGATAGCCAAATCCTTGTTGCGGAATCCCACAATGCTGTGTACCTCACAGCCCTGCCCATGGAGCTTTTTGGCAATGGGGTAGGCAATGGCGCATCCCACGCCACCGCCCACCACGGCTGCTTTCTTGATTCCCTCTGTATGGGTGGGCACGCCTAAGGGACCCACAAAATCCTGGATATACTCTCCCTCTTGCTTATGGTTCAGCTTCTCTGTGGTGGCGCCCACGATTTGGAAAATAATAGTGACTGTACCAGCTTTCCGCTCAAAATCTGCCACAGTTAGGGGAATCCGCTCCCCGGCCTCGTCCACCCGCAGGATGATGAACTGTCCCGGCTCTGCTTTCCGCGCTACGGCGGGGGCCTCAATCTCCATTAAGGTGACAGTGGGGTTCAGTTCTCGTTTTTTCAATATTCTATACAATATCCATCCCTGCCTTATTGATAATTTTCGCGCAGTATTTTTGCGTATCAATCCAAGAACATTATAACATTCTTCTGGTAAAAACGCAAGCGGATTAGGAAGACCTTGCATAATCTTGTGAAAAATGGGCTTTTCCCTGTGGGGAAAAGCCCATTTTGCGTGAATCTGCCAGAAAATACTTATTGCTGCTGGTCCTGGTCCGGCTGCTGGGGCTGTTGGAAACCATCAGCAGGACCGGGCTGATTGGGAGCAGGAACCTGGCCGGGCTGGGGCACAGGATTGTAGCCATAGCCTGGCATTGTGCCCATGGGCTGAACAGGAGGATAGAGCACAGCGTTCATCCCCTTGCGGTAGTTGCCCAGCAGTATGGCCATAAGGATAAAAGCGACACCGTGGCAGAGGGTGGCAACGCCCCCCAAAGGACTGGCAAACAGGGCGGAAAGGCCCATAAGCACAGAGGCAATTGCAGAAAGATAGGTCATGCCCACCAGATAGCCAGAGACCCGCTCATCCGCCATGCCTGTTTCAGAGACCTGCTTAGTGCGGTTAATCATGCGGATGATGCTGGCCTGGTATGTAATGGCAAGAATCATGAAGAACAGGAAGAAAGCAAGGAAAAGTCCCAGGCAGACAATAATAATCATGACCGCCTCGTCTGCATCATAGCTGAAGAAAGCAGTAAAGGGAATATCCTGAGTAAGGAAAACGACCATCAGAATAGCGCAGAAGGCGGTGAGCAGAAGGGTAATCAGGCATTGCGCAATCATGGTAATATAGGCGATAACCTTACAGATGGTCAGGCCGGCAGTAGAAATATTTCCGCTCAGCCGGCTGCGGCAGGTGATGAAATGCAGCCACATGGCAACTGCAATCAGAATAGCCGGTACAGAGGAAAGAACCGCGCTGAAAATGGAAGTAGAGCGCATGGCATCAATGACACTTTCGATGGTGTACAAATCCAGGCCCATGGAGTAGGCGTAGTAGTACAAATTATAAATCGTGTCATTGAGCCCCGCGGAAGAGAGGATGGTGAATAAGGTGCTCAATGAGAGGAAAATAGTCATAACCAAAAAGAGGGGCGAGGAGCCGATGGTTTTGACAATGTTCAGCGCCGGATTGTCAGACAAGGGTGTGGACTGTAAGGTGCAGGGGCAAACAGAGCCGTCAGGAATATCGCGGCCGCAGTTGGGACAAATCATAGGTAAAACCCTCCTAGTGTTTTTGCCGCGGCAAAGCTGAAAGCCAGCCGCAACTATAATTATATTAGCGTATTTTGGGTGAAAAAGCAAATACTTTTCGAAATGATTTGAAGATATTCCTTTTTTAGCGTAAATTTTGGAAGTGTACTGTCAGAAGGCTTGACCTTGACATCGCCTCCCTGATATGTTACAATATTGTTACAAAACAACACTTTTTTACAAGATTGGAGCGATTTCACCGTGCGCAACTTCTCACGAAACTGGAAAAACAAGCCCCACAGTCTCCTGATTCGCACTTGCAGCCTGATATTGGCAGTGGTATTGTGCTGTACAGCGCTGCCCTTCTGCGCCAGCGCGGCCACCTTTTCTGACGTACCCAACGGGGCTTGGTACTCAGTGGCTGTCAATGAGATGGCGAACAGGGACATTGTCAGCGGTGTGGGTGGTGGACGCTTCAACCCCAGCGGCCTGCTGACCCGGGCGGAGTTCGCAACCATGCTCTCCAAATGCGCCCTCAGCAAAGGCGAATTGGATGCATACTCCTATAATACCCCTTTTTCTGATGTGCCTAAAAGCCATTGGGCCAGCCGCTTTATTAACTGGTCCAGCGAGGCTGGGGTCATTGCCGGTACCGGCGGGGGAAAATTCAGTCCTGACCGAAAGGTGACCCGCCAGGACATTGCTGTGATGGTGTCAAGCTATGCCAGGGCCATGGGCCTGGAGCTGCCCCAGACCCAAGGGCCCATGATGTTTTTGGACTATAATTCCATTGACGAATATGCCAAGGCCAGTGTGACCGCCTGCCAACGGGCGGGAATCATCTCCAGCCGGGGCGGTATGCGCTTTGTCCCTAAGGGTACGGCCACCCGGGCCGAGGCGGCGCTGGTGCTCTATAATCTGCTGACCAAATCCCGGGCGCCTGATTACAGGATTATCCGTAAACGTATGTATGGCACCTCTATCGCCGCGGTGGAGTTTGACCCTTCCAAGTTTACCACTGGTGTGGCAATGGGCAATGACCGCGCCAGAGGCAGCGAGAGTGTGCGCTCGCTGGTCAGCCGAACAGGGGCGAAGATTTGTGTTAACGCGGCATTTTTTGATATGAATACCTATGACGCCTTGGGCACCATCGTTGCCAATGGGCAGATTGTCACCATCTATGACGTTTTTGCGCCCGCGAAATCCGCTATTGTAATGGATTCTGCCGGGAACTTCTCGGTGGAAAACTTTTCCACCCGTGTACAGGCGGATCTGACAGCAGTGAACGGGGAGTTCCTGTCAGTACCTTCCCTGGTGGTTAACCGTCTGCCTGGGGCGGGGGACAAGAGCCGTGTCATCTTCACCAGTTACTGGGGGAACAGCCTGGGCTTTTCCCCCGGGTTCGCGGCGGTGGTTGACGCCAGCGGCACGGTAACAGCGGTCTACCGGGACCGGGATGTGGCCATCCCCAAAAAGGGGGAGGGCTATGTGCTGGCCCTGCGCACCCCCAGGAATGATAAGTTTGAGGCGAATATCACTGTAGGGGCGTCGCTGGACATAGGTGTAAACTATGAGGGGTCCAGCGTACAGGATATTGAAGTCTCTCTGGGTACTGGGCCTAAAATTGTAGAGTATGGCCGCCCCTACGGGAACGCCTCTACTTACAGTGCGGAAGGCTATGGGCTGGTGCCCTCCGGCGGCGGTGTGCGGCGTGTGTGCATTGGCGTGCGGTATGATGGCCGGCTGATTATTCTGACAGCGGAGGCAAGCCTGGCCGCGCTGTCGGACATTATGGCCGCGATGGGCTGCGAGTCCGCTGTAAACCTGGACGGCGGCGGCTCTACGAATTTGTATGTGAATGGCCAGTGGCTTTATGGCCCCCAGAGCCGGATGCTGAATAATGTTCTGTACTTTAAGTAGACAGGAGCGGGAAGAATGGGGCATCTGGGATTCTCCTATACGGGCGCAGTCTACCTGGTCATGCTGTTTGTGCCCAATATTCTGTGGGCCCGGAACCGGCCGGCTGGGTACAGTGCTGAAAGTGAGAGCCGGGTTATGCAGGCGCTGGAACGGCTGGGTGAGATAGGCGTTACCTGCTGTGCGCTGATTTTTAAGGATTTGAATCCACGGCCCTGGTCTCCTTGGAGCCTGTGGCTGGCTGCATCCTTTGGCGCCATGGTACTGTATGAGCTCTGGTGGGTGCGGTATTTTCGCGGGCCGAAAACCATGGGGAGCTTCTATGGCAGCCTGCTGGGCATCCCAGTGCCTGGAGCGGTTCTGCCAGTGGCGGCATTCCTGCTGCTGAGCATATACGGCCGGGTGATTTGGCTTGCCGGTGCGGCTGTTGTGCTGGGCATTGGGCACATTGGGATTCATCTGCGGCACAGGCAGGAGGTTAAGCAATCATAATGATGAAAAAGGAGAGGAAACGGGAATGGCGAAATTGCCCAATGACGCAGAGAAGCTGATGGTGGAGCGTTTTGGCCGCGACTGTCTGGTTTCCCTGGCCACAGCAGTGGGGAACACCCCCTATGTGCGTACAGTGAACAGTTTTTATGAGGACGGCTCCTTCTACGTGCTGACGTACGGACTTTCCGGAAAGATGGAGCAGATTCGGCAAAACCCGGTGGTGGCCATAGCAGGGGATTGGTTCACAGCCCATGGCAGGGCGGTAAATATGGGCTGGTTTGCCCGGGAAGAGAACCGGAGCGTGGCGGCAAAAATGCGGCAGGTCTTTGCGTCGTGGATTGACAATGGCCACAACAATTTTGAGGATGAGAATACCTGTATTCTCCGGATAGATTTGACAGACGGCCTCCTGCTCTCCCACGGGACCCGACATGAGATTCACCTGCAGGCCTGACGAAAAAGAAGTGTGCGAAGGGAAAGGCCGCTTGCCCAGTGGGCAGGCGGTCTTTTTGATGTGGTTATTAGAGCTTGAAGTCCTCTGGGTCAAAGCCGCCCGGATTGAAATTAGGCGCGGGGCGGGGCTCGCGAAGCAGAGGATTATAGAGGTACTTTGGGCATCTGCCCTGGCTGTCCGGCCTGCGGCCCAGGGTACAGATAGGCTCCCCGACAGGAATGCCGTTGTGGAAGCAGTAGGAGCAGTCTGGCGGAACAGAACGGCCAAAGGGCAGAGCCTGCTTTTTCTTAAACATTTGCATCACCTGGGTGTAGTATACACCATTTCCGTGGGGAATGCAAGCCAGGGGGCGCGAAGAGAAAAGATTACCCTTTCCCTTTTTCCTCCTGGGTAATCAGCAGGAAAGCGGCGCACATCATCAGCAAAGAGGCCCCGCCCAAGAAGCTCCCTGAAAAAGCCTGGACCCCCGCCGCCGCGATTGGCGCGGATGCCGGGATTATCCTGCTGGGCAGCAGGCGGCACATTGCCCAAAATGTACCAGCAGCCAGAAAACCGTGGACAAGACGGCTGGCCAGGAAGCGCCCTATCCCTATAGGCGGACGTGGGAAAAGGGCCAGTACCTGCATATGCACACACGCGCCCCCAAAGGCCAGACCAAAGGCGTAAAATCCCGCACCCACCGAGAGCTCTGCCGCGTCGCCCACTCCGCCTGTGACCTCTATCAAAAAGGACAGCACAGCCGCCCACTCCATGGAGTTGAAGATGCCCGTCCGGCTCAGCAGCCTGACCGCCCACTGGAACGCGCCGCAGCCGTGGAGCACTGCTGTCAGTACGGAGAACAGGATGACGCAGGCGCTCATGATTAACACACTGCGGGCAGAGTCCGTGACTGAGCGCATCAGGGCTCCGCTGTGGGAGTTGGGGACAGGGTCTGGCTCTTTTTCAGGAACAGGTATGGGCAGAGCGGTAAGAATCCCCAGCACCAGCCCTGAGGCTGTCACAGCCAGGAAGAGCAGCCAGCCCAGCCGGACACTGCCCAGCACACCGGCTCCCAGAAAGCTCACGACAAAGGCCAGGCCAGGGTTGACACAGAAGAGCATCATTCGTCCTGCCTGGGAGCGGGTAATCCGCCCCTGCTCCAGCAGCAGGGATACTCCCCGGGCTCCTGCTGGGTAACCACCAATAAAGCTCATCAGGATAGGCAGAGCACAACAGCCGGGCAGGCGGAATACCCAGTGGGTTACCGGCCCCAGAGGCCTCCCCAGCACCTGGGAGGCAGGAGAATTTACCGCGAATGAGGACAGGGCCATAAAAGGGAAGAGAGAGGGGGCCAGCACGGATAGGCAGTAGCCAATTCCAGAGGCAGTGCTGGTGCGCACAGCGTCCGGGAAAAGCAGCAGCGCCGCCAGACACAACAGAAAGCCCCCGGTACAGAGAAAAGCTGGCAAAGGGCGTTTTACGAGAGAAATATCCATAGAAAGACTCCTTCATGCACTGCTTATGCGGATTATAGTCAGCCTGTCATAAAGAACCCCCACGCTTATCTTGAGCGGGCGGACTGACTTGAAAACCGGCGCTGCGGATTTCCAGCGTGTTTACTATATATGCCTGCCCAAAGGGATACATTCGCCCAAAGAGGCATAAAATGTCTGGTAACTGATTCGGGGAAGGGGGCACTGGGAATGGAGATGCGAGGGAGCGGCGGCGCGGTGATTTCTATCACAGGCAACCGCTGCGCTGTAGTGGACGGCTGCGACGGCGTGATGGACTATGATGAGGAGCGGGTCATCCTGCGCACAGGCAGGCTGACAGTGTGCATCAGCGGCAGAGGCCTGCGGCTGGCTAGCCTGACAGAGAACTCTGCTGTGATACAGGGGACCATTGCTGCGGTGGAATACACCTATTGACGGAGGCGCTGTGTATGCTGGAAAAAATCTTTCATTTGCTGTCAGGATATGTGGAGTTTGAGGTATATGGAGATGGGAGCAGGCTGTTTACTATGGCGGCCAAACAGGGATTCAATCTGTGGGGATTTGACCGCAGGCAGGGAAGGCCTGTGGCGCGAATCAAGCCGCGGGAGTATAAAAGGCTTCGGCCGATTGTCCGCCGGTGCCAGGTCCGGACAAAAAACCTGGGAAAAGCAGGGCTGCCCTTCCAGCTGCTGCGGGTGCAAAAGCGGAAAAGCCTGCTTCTGGGCGCAGCTGCAGGGGCAGCGCTGTATGTGTTCCTCTCAGGGTTTATTTGGGGGGTCAGCGTAACAGGCGGGGAGACAGGGGCCACACCTGCGGAGATTCGCCGTGCGGCCCAGGCCTATGGCGTGTTTGTGGGGGCGAGAAAATCAGATTTCTCCCCTAAAAATGCCAGCTATGGCATCCTGAACCAGCTGCCGGGGCTGAGCTGGGCGAATGTCAATACAGACGGCTGTTTTGTAGAAATAGCACTGAAAGAGGGGGCTGGTACCCCAGCTCTGGAGGATAAACAGGAGCTGTCCAATATTGTCGCAGGCCGTGAGGGGCAGGTGGTGGAGATTGTTGCCCAGCAGGGAAGGCCAGAGGTAGCTTTGGGAGATACAGTGACCCAGGGACAGCTGCTGATTGCCGGTCTCTACCAGGAGGCGCCTGACCCCTATGCCGCCCAGCCCCTTGAGCCCTTCCGGCAGGTGGGGCCAGCCCGGGGGCAAATCATTGCGGAGACATACCGGGAGTTTACAGTGCAGGTCAGCGCCCAGCAGACGGAGTGGGTGGAGTCCGGGCGGCAGACAGCCCGCTGGGCAGAGCTGTTCGGGCTGCGCATCCCCCTGGGGCTTTGGTCCAAGCCGGAAGGGCAGGTGAAGACCTATCGGGAGGCAAACCGGCTGACGCTGCTGGGGGTGGAACTGCCGCTGGGGTTTCAGCAGGAGGTAACAGTCTTCCTGACTGGGGTGGAGCGGACGCTGAGCGAGGAAGAGCTGAGAACAGCAGCACTGCTCAAGTTGCGGGAAGCCCAGAAAGCCGCTCTCCCGGAGGGAGGAAGCGTGAAGCAGGAGGAGCTGGAATTTGTGTTTGCTGACGGGATGTGCATCCTTAGCGCAAAAAGCCGCTGTCTGGAGGATATTGGGGTGGAGAGAATCATCACTGTAGAATAGGTATACAAATTTTGAAATTTTCAAAGAAATTTCATAAAGTTTGGGGTTGAACATTTCAGGGGTTTTATGGTATAATAGCGGTGGAAGCTCCCCAATAAAATGGGAGTGGAATATTTTCAGGAAAACCTGCCGCGACAGGCAGACACAGCATACAGCGCTGGCGGGTGAAAGGATAAAATTGGAACAGAGAATTAGTTTGGACAGAATGGAACAGGCCGCGGAATTGTTTGGTAGCTTTGACAGCAATATGCGGCTGATTGAGCAGGAATATGGTGTGGCGCTGGTATTTCGGGACTCTGAGCTGAAAATTTCCGGTGAGGATGCGGAGCAGGTGGATAGGGCCGCTCGAGCAGTGCGCAGCCTGGTCACGCTGATTGGCGGAGGCGAGACCCTCAGCGAGCAGAATGTGCGGTATTGTATGCGCATGGTGGCGGAGGACAGTGAGCAGAAGATGATTACCTCCCTGGCCGGGGACTGTATCTGCGTCACCAGCAAGGGAAAACCCATCAAGCCCAAGACCGTGGGCCAGCGGACTTACTGCGACAATATCAAGGAGAACACCATCACCATTGGCGTGGGGCCTGCAGGCACAGGGAAAACTTACCTGGCAGTGGCCATGGCGGTCACGGCTTTTCGTGCCCAGCAGGTAAACAGGATTATCCTCACCCGTCCAGCGGTAGAGGCGGGGGAGAAGCTAGGCTTCCTTCCCGGGGATTTGCAGCAGAAGGTGGATCCCTACCTGCGGCCTCTGTATGACGCGCTTTTTGATATGCTGGGCGCGGAGACCTATCAGCGCTATGTGGAGAGGGGGAATATTGAGGTAGCCCCCTTGGCCTATATGCGCGGCCGTACACTGGACGACAGCTTCATCATCCTGGACGAGGCCCAGAACACCACAGGGGAGCAAATGAAAATGTTTCTCACCCGGCTGGGCTTTAACTCGAAAATGGTGATTACCGGGGATATTACCCAAATTGATTTGCCTGACGGAAAGCGCAGCGGCCTGAAAGAGGCTGTGCGGGTGCTGCGGGGTGTGGATGATATTGCCGTTTTCCGTTTTACCGAAAAGGACGTTGTGCGCCATAAGCTGGTGCAGGACATTATCAGGGCCTATGAGCGGGCCAGCCGGGCCAAGCCCAACTCTTGAGCCGGGGCGAGATTCCAACAGAAAGGAATGCGTTATAATGGAGAAGATTAGAGTCATCATTTCTAACCGACAAAAGCAGATTAGGGTGCCAACCGGGGTGCGGATGCTGATTCGCCGTTGCTGTCACGCTGTCCTGCAGATGGAGGACTTCCCCGACTCTGCGGAAATCAGCGTCAGCTTTGTAGATAATGAGCAGATTCGCGAGATGAACCGTCAATATCGGGATAAAGACTCGGTTACGGACGTGCTGTCCTTCCCCATGGGCGAAAACGGCCACTATGACGTGAACCACGAGACTGGTGCAAAGATTTTGGGTGATATTGTCATTTCAGTTCCCCGGGCAATGGAGCAGGCCAAGGCCTACAGCCATAGCTTAGAGCGGGAAATTGGCTATCTCACCGCCCACTCCATGCTCCATCTGTTGGGCTATGACCATGAGGAGGGCGGTCTTGCCCGGGTGCGGATGCGGGAAAAGGAAGAGCGGGTCATGCGGGAGTTGGGCCTGCCTGCCAGCAGCAGCTATGCCCCAGAAGAATAGAGGCAGGCGGACACTGTTCCACAGCTTTCGGGACGCTTTTCGAGGCGTCTGGCTGTGCCTGCGCTCTGAGAGGAATATGCGCATACACGCCATAACCTGCGGGTATGTTCTGTTTTTTGCGCTCCAAATTGGAGTGAGCCAGGGTGAACTAGCGGTCTTGCTGCTGGCAATGGGTATGGTGACTGCTGCCGAGGCGTTGAACACTGCGGTGGAGAAGCTCTGTGATTTCACAGAGCCCAAACAGGACTGGCGAATTGGATTTGTCAAGGATATAGCAGCAGGAGGCGTGGTGCTCAGCGCGGCTTTTGCTGCCTTGGCAGGTGTTGCCATATTGGCCCGGCCAGCTCTCTGGCAAGTGCTGACGGACTTAGCCGGTGCACCTTGGAAGTTGATTGTCCTGGCAATCAGCCTGGTTGCAGGCGGCCTGTTGGTGTTTGCCGTACCGATAAAACGAGGGAAGTAGATGGGGTGAAACTATGCCGCAGTTGAATAAGGGCGGAAAATTTGTATTCGGAATATCTCGAATCCGGGAGGGCGGAGAGCTCTTTTTGCCCCCGCAGGCCATGGAGGAATATGGAATCTGCCGGGAGGGCCGTATCTACATTTTCACCGGCGCGAGGGCTACCGGCGGCTTCTGTGTCACGCGAAAAGGGCTGCTTGCGCCCTCACAGCTGGGCCATATTCTGCGGGAGAACCCAAAGCTGGATACATACACTTTCCCTGAGGGGGAGCTGACTCCTTATAAGGGCCGGAGATATGGCTGGCTGACAGTGTCGCAGTCGGGAAGGCTTCTGCTGACTGAGTTTTTGCTTCACCAGCTTGACCTGAATATCGGAGCTGAGCTCTTATGTATCCGCAGCAGCGATATTGCGTTCACTTTAGGCGCAAAGGGTCCGCTTTTGGAGAGAGCCAAATCCTATTCCGGGGAGATACCGGTATATTGAAAAAACGGACAGGAAAGGAAAAACATGGAGAATCAGTACTCGGCCTATATTGCCATTGTAGGCCGTCCTAATGTGGGGAAATCCACAATGTTGAACAGACTTATTGGCGAGAAAATTGCCATTGTTTCTAAAAAGCCGCAGACCACACGAACCCGTATCATGGGTGTGCTGACCCAAGGGGAGGACCAGTTGGTCTTTTTGGATACCCCAGGCCTGCTCAAATCCAAAAGCTCTCTGGGTGATTACATGGTCCAATCTGTGACCGCAGCCCTAGAGGGTGTGGATGTCGGCCTGCTTGTAACTGAGGCGGGCGCTCCTGTCTCAAAAGCGGACCAGGAGCTCATAGAGCGATTTCGCAAGGGGCGGCTTCCGGCAGTGCTGGCCATCAATAAGATTGACGCTCTGGCCGACAAAACCCGGCTGATGGGACAGATTGACGCCTATGCCCAGCTGTACTGCTTCCAGGCAGTGGTGCCAGTATCTGCCCGGCAGGGGGATGGTATGGACGCGCTGCTGGACGAACTAAAGCAGCTGGCCCAGCCTGGCGGCTGGTTCTTTGACGAAGATACCTTGACCGACCAACCTGAGCGGGTCCTGGCAGCGGAGCTGGTGCGGGAGAAAGTGCTGCGCCTGCTGGACCAGGAGATTCCCCATGGGGTAGCGGCAGTGACAGAGCATATGGAGGAGAGAGACGAGCTGCTGGAGCTTCATGTCACCCTCTACTGCGAGAAATCCAACCATAAGGCCATCTTGATTGGTAAAGGCGGCTCCATGCTGAAAAAGATTGGCACCACAGCCCGGCAGGATTTGGAGCGCTTTTTCGGCTGCAAGGTGAATTTGCAGCTATGGGTGAAGGTGAAGGAGCACTGGCGGCAGAGGCCGGAGACTTTGCAGAGTCTAGGCTACTCCCAACAGGATTTGCTGAATTAGTAGAAAAGGGCTTCCCTCTTGAGAGGAAGCCCTTTGGTTTATACTATGACAACTTTTTCTCGCCCATCCACTGCCAGGCGACCGTTTGAAAGCCCAGTTTGCCGTACCACTTGTCCAGCCAGGTATAGCGCAGCTCAATCAAAGTACAGCCCTGTTCTTTCAGCCACTGCACGCCTTGTGCCACCATTGCCAGGCCGATGCCCCTTTCCCGCTGGGCAGGCACTACGCCAACACAGCCCACACTGCCCACCTGCTGCCCGGGCCGCAGGAACTGTCCGCCATTGGGGGAGAGGATTTCAAATCCCGCGATTTTCCCGTCCATAACCGCCAGAAAAATGGGGTCCTTGCAACTCACAAAAACATCGACCCAGCCCTCCTCAGCGGCTTCTACTGCGGCCAGCAGCTCAGTGCGGTCCGAGGTCTCCGCGAAGCGATACTCCAGGCCTTTAGGTGCAGGCGGGATGGTCAAGCTGTTCCGCTCAAATCCATCCAAGCGCAACTCCATGTTGACGCTAATCCAGGCTGCGGTATAGCCTCGCTTCTCAAAAAAGTTAACATTATCGCCCACAACAGGTACACCCTGCAGCAGATAGTAGGGGCCGCAGCCCAAAGTGAGCCTCTTTTCCCCCAGACTGCGGATATATCCCTCAGCCGCCGCCAGCAGCCGGGAGCCAATCCCATTCCGGCGGTGTTCCTCTGCCACGCACAGCACCGGAATTGAGCCACCATGAACCATGGCATACCCCGCCAATTTCCCCTGGGCGTACTCTGCGATAATATGAGCCTCTTCAGGCTTGAGCAGCTCCGTAAACAGTTCCCGGGTGGTCTGGTACTCCGGGAAGCAGCGGAGGAACAACTCAAACAGTTGGTCAATCATGGTATGCTCCTTTCAAAAAAAGGGGAGATACCATCTGATATCTCCCCAAAAACACTCAATTTGTAAAATTACTTCACCATGCTGGCGATTTCCTCAGCGAAGTTATCCTCACGCTTCTCCAGTCCTTCGCCTTTCTCAAACCGGGTGAAGGCGCTGATTTTGATATCGCCGCCCAGTTCTTTGCCAACGGTGTTGGTGTACTGCTCCACGCTCATGCTGCCATCCTGCACATAAGCCTGGTCCACCAAGCAGATTTCCTTAAAGAACTTGGCCAGCCGGCCGGAAACAATCTTCTCAGCGATATTGGCAGGCTTGCCCTCGTCCATAATCTGCTGGGTGAGAATTTCCTTCTCTTTCGCCACACGGTCAGCAGGCACAGAACTCTCATCCAAGTACTCGGGATTCAAGGCGGCAATCTGCATGGCCACATTGTGGGCATAGGTCTTGAATCCATCGGTGGCGGCAATAGCCTCGTCCACATCAAACTTCACGATAACGCCGATACGGCCTCCCGCGTGCACATAAGAGGTGACAGCACCCTCATAACGGGCAAAACGGCGAACCTTGATATTCTCGCCAATTGTGAGAATCTTGTCCTTCAGCATAGCGTCCACTGTCATGTCGCTGCCATGGGCCTTGCAGGCCAGCAGAGCATCAATATCAGCGGGATTCTCATAAATCACAGTGTCAGCACAGGTCTTTACAAAGGCCTGGAACTCTGCGTTCTTGGCAACAAAGTCGGTCTCCGCATTGACCTCAATGGCAACAGCCACCTTGCCGCACTCGCTGACCTCGGCAAAGGCAACGCCCTCCGCAGCAATGCGCCCGGCTTTCTTTACGGACGCGGCCAGCCCTTTCTCCCGCAGCAGGTCAATGGCCTTGTCCATGTCCCCGTTGGCTTCAGTGAGAGCTTTCTTGCAGTCCATCATGCCGCAGCCGGTCTTTTCGCGAAGACTGGCCACGTCTTTAGCGGTAAAATTCATGGGTTATTTCATCCTTTCGGTTGTATTCTTAAAGAGAACTCGCGGAACAAATGAGAGAGCCAGCCGAGAACTCAGCGGCTTTTATTCCTCCACAGCCTCCGGCGCTGTCTCGGACTCAGTCTCCTCAGCGGGCTCGGCGTCACGGGCAGCTGCGCCCATCTGTCCCTCACGGCCCTCAATAACAGCATCAGCCATAGCGCTGGCAATCAGCTTTACAGCGCGGATAGCGTCATCATTGCCGGGGATAACATAATCAATCTCGTCAGGGTCGCAGTTGGTGTCCACAATAGCGACAATGGGAATATTCAGCTTGCGGGCCTCAGAAACAGCAATGCGTTCCTTGCGGGGGTCTACAATGAACAGGGCGCCGGGGTAGCTCTTCATATCCTTGATGCCGCCCAGGTACTTTTCCAGTTTCTCGATTTCCAGCTGCAGCTTGGTGACCTCTTTCTTGGGGAGCAGCTCAAAAGTGCCATCCTCCTCCATCTTGCGCAGCTGAGCCAGGCGCTGAATGCGGGTGCGGATGGTGGTAAAATTGGTGAGCATACCGCCCAGCCAGCGGGCGTTGACGTAATAAGCACCGGCGCGGGTAGCTTCTTCCTTCACAGACTCCTGAGCCTGCTTCTTGGTGCCCACGAACAGGATGTTTTTGCCCTCAGTGGCCAGATCACGAACAAAATTGTAGGCCTCTTCCAGCTTCCGCACGGTTTTCTGCAAGTCAATGATATAGATACCATTGCGCTCGGTGAAGATGTAAGGGGCCATCTTGGGGTTCCAGCGGCGGGTCTGGTGGCCAAAGTGGACGCCAGCCTCCAACAGCTGTTTCATAGATACGACTGCCATTGATAAATACCTCCTGGTTTTTTCCTCCGCCGGAGCTTTCTTTGCGGGACGACCGGGCTTATCCCAAAAGGCATAGATACCTCTAGGGAAAACCTTAATCCGGACCAGAGCCGCGTCTCGGGCGTGTGTTTTGGCGGTTAATATTATACCACGGGTTGGGGTAGGAATCAAGCCCTTTTTACAGCTTTGTCCAAAAAAATCTTGACCGTTTCGAGTGAAAATTTGCAAAAAGCGGTGGACTTTTTCGCAATTTATGGTAGAATATATGTATTAGGTGAATTCAAGGGGAGAGGGGCAGAAATTTTCTTCCAAGAAAGGGCTTACCTGACAGGCATGACGGAAGTCTAACGTATATAGATGGCTAAAAAAACACCGAAAATAGAGCTTCTTAATTTTAGAATATTCCAGGAGAAACCAGAAAGGCGGCTAATTATGAAAAAAGTGGGAAGAAAGTTCCGGTTTGAAACTAAGGTTACTATGAAGACACTGAAGCGGGGGCTTGCGGCAATTTTGGCGGGCTGCCTCTTGACAGGTACTCTTGCGGCCTGCGGCGGAGACGATAAAGAGGGAAGCAGCACTGCCAGCGGGGCGGGACTGGCCTCTGTACCCCCACCAGTGGCCACGGCTGCGCCGACGCCAGCCAGCACTGCCAAGGCTGTGAAGGTTACGGCGGATGTGCTCAATGTGCGGAAGAGTGCCTCCACAGACAGTGATGTTTTGGGCACGGTTTCCGAAGACGACCGGATGGCCCTTCTCTCGGACACGCCGCAGAACGGGTGGTATAATGTGCAGTATGAGGGGGGACCAGCCTATGTTTCGGCGGAGTTTGTCACTGTAATTGACATTACAACAGAGCAGTATCAGCAGCTGATGACGGTCACGGCAACACCCACACCAGCGCCTAACGCGACCGCAGAGCCCAACGGCAGCCCCGCTCCGGCGGACGGTGCCTCTCCTGCACCAGCGGGAAGCGACGAAGATGGGGAATAAGCTGAATTTTTAAGTCATGCCTGAGGTAAGGGTGGAGAGGAGCATTTTGTGTAATTCGAAATGCTCTTTTCTTGCTGTACATAATGTGTATAAAAAGAGAATGGGCTGGCAACAAGGAAGATGGTGGACATATGAATGTGTTGATTATTGGAGGCGGCATGCTGGGGCGTGAAACTGCCCGGCAGCTGGACAGCCTGGGCCACGGCGTGGTGGTGGTAGACGAGAACCCGGAGAATCTTGGCCTGCTGGACGCAGGGTTTGGCGGAGTAACCTATGTGGGGTTTCCCATGGATTTGAATGTTCTGCGCCAGGCTGGAATTGAGAGCTGCGATGCAGTGGCTGTGACCACCAGTGACGACAACCTGAATATTGCCGTGGGACAGATTGCAAAAAAATATTTTAAGGTGGAACGGGTTGCCGCGCGTATTTCTGACCCTGCCAGGGAGGACATCTTTGAGCGGGTAGGCCTGCGAACAGTCTGTCCCACCAATATGGCGGGAGAAAAGCTGGTGGCAGAGCTGGTCAGCCCCTGGCAGAGCCGTCAAGTCACCTTTGGCACAGCCACAATCGCCTTAGAAGTGCGCCCTGCGGAGCGGCAGCATTTTGGCCGGACCACAGGGGATGTGGACTTGCCGGGGTGCGGAATCTTCGGCCTGATACGGGCTGATGGCCGTTTCCTGCTGAAAGAAACAGCAGGGAACCTGCCAATCAGCGAGGGGGACGCCCTGGTACTCACCCGCCGGATTGATTGACTATAGAATGGGGAAATCAGTGGGAGGTTGTTTCTATTGCGCATGATTATCGTGGGGGGCGGCCAGACTGGCAGAAGCCTGGCCCGCCTCTTGTTGGAACGCAGGCACGAGGTGTGCCTGATTGAAAAGAGCTGTCCCCGCTGCACCTTGCTGGCCAATGAGTTGGATGCAGCGGTTTTTCCGGGGGACGGTACAAATGTGTCTATTTTAGAGGCGGCCGGAGCCCGAAAGGCTGACTGTGTTATGGCTGTCACTGGGGTGGACCAGGACAACCTGGTGGCTGCCCAGTTGGCCCAAGGGCATTTCGGCGCGAAAAAGGTCATTGCCCGGGTGAATGACCCCCGCAACGCGGAGACCTTTCGTGCGCTGGGGATTCAGAATGTGGTGAGCAGTACAGATTTGGTGGTGCAGCTTATTGAACAGGAGGCGGATTCTGCCCACACCCATTTGATTGCCAGCCTGGAACAGGGCAAGGGGGAGATTATCTCCATGACCCTGCCTTATCACACAGCTTGGGAGGGCAAGGCGCTGAAAAACGTGAGCTTCCCCAAAGGCACGCTGGTAATATCTTTAATACGAGAGGGAGAGCTAACCATACCCAATGGCTCCACAGTGCTCCGCGCCGGAGATGAACTGGTGGCTGTGGCAGAGGAGAAGAGCCGTAAGGGGCTGCGGAGAGTGCTGGGTGAAACCAGATAGTAAAATCTAATTTGGAGGACATATATCTTGGATGCAAAAAGCTCCAGCCGTCTGCTGGAGCGGAACAGACGGCTGATTGAAGCAGTAAAAACAAAGGCAGAGAAGGCCTGTCCAGGAGCTTTGGACTTAATCGCGATTACAGGTTCCTTCCACAGTGGAGAGTTTTATGAGAAGTCGGATTTGGATTTATTGATTGTTATCAACAGTGAGGCTGGCTGGAAGCTGGCCAAAGGGTTTATCTTGGAGGATGTGGGATTTGACATCTACTGCCAGACCTGGGAAGCGCTGGAGCACGCGGCTGGATATCCCGACCCACATGTTATCAAGCTGCTGGATGCAGAGCTGGTGTATACTGCCGGGCAGGCTGCAAAGGAGCGGTATCTGGGGCTGAGAAAACAGCTTCAGGCTGTGCTGGACGCCCCCTTCTCCATGGAGGATTTGGAGAAGGCCCAGGGATATTTTGCCTCCGCTGTGAACGTGCTGGGGAAGCTCTGCCTGGCGGACAGCGATGGGGCGTGCAAGTATCTCTCCTCGCATTTTCTCTATTACATTGAATATGTGGTTTATATGGTGAATAAAGCCTCCGTTCACCATGGCATCCAGGGGATTCCCAAGGAAATATGCTCGCTCAAGCACCTGCCTGAAGGATTTGCCCAGGCCTATTCCGGCCTGGTCTTGGCGGAGGGGCGGGAGAATATTTTATCCACGGCAAGCAATCTGGGGAGGATAACAGAGGCGTTCCTGAAAAAACGCAGAGCAGGTCTAGCGGAGAAAAAGCAGGTCTCCGCCAAAGATTTGGAAGGAAGCTATGAGGAAATATACTCCAACTGGCACGGCAAAATGCACCGGGCAGCTGCATTGGATGATGCCTACCTGGCCTTTATGACAGCGGGAAGCTGTCAGTCCTTTTATGATTCCATGGCAGAGGAATATGATATGCCCTGTTTCCAAATCTTCTCAGACTTTTCCGGCAAAAATCTTTCCGGCACAGCGGCACATTTTGACCAGGTCATGGAGGAATACGCTGGGCTCTATCTCAAAAACGGCGTGGAGTTCTGCCGCTATAACAGCCTGGATGAGTTTGAAGCAGCGTACCTGAATTGAGGCATGCTGTGCGGAGGGTTTATCGTGGCCATTCCCTCTATTTGTGAATAAATCAAAAATAATAACGATTTGCACTTTACAAAAGGCCCTGGGTATGGTAAAATATGGAAGTCTCAAAGGAGCGTGAATCAGGTGGAGGGAAAACGGGAAAATTACAGCCGCAAGCGGGCCGCGATTTTGGCCGCGCTGCAAAGTACGACCCAGCACCCCACTGCGGAGGAGATATTTCGGGCGTTAAAGCCCCAGTATCCTGATTTGAGTCTGGCCACGGTTTACAGGAACCTCAACCGATTTTGTGAGACCGGACAGGCCGCAAGCCTGGGAAGTATTGACGGTTATGAGCGCTTTGACGGTGAAACTGCTCCCCATGCCCATTTGATTTGCAGCCGCTGCGGCCGGGTCGTGGATATCTGGCAGGGCCTGCCGGATTCAGATGTTTTAGAGGCAATCAGCGGAGAAAGCGGATGCCGGGTGGAGGCCGCCAGTGTAATATTTACCGGCCTGTGCCCTGAATGCAATACCAGAGAGATGGAGGAGCCACTTGGAGAATAATTTTGACGGCGAAATCATCCAGACTGTGGATGGGGTGAGCTTTCGTATGAAGGCAGCCTATGACTTTAGTTTTTTGAAGAAATATGGCCGAGTTTTCAAAGTTTTTGATGACCAGGATTCCGGTAATATCTGCTTTGGCGTTCAAAAAGCTGGAGAGAAGTATTTTGTTAAATTCGCCGGGGCCCCGACTGCCCGGTGCTGTGATGCCCCTGCTCAGGCTGTGGAGCGCTTGCGGGTTTCCTTGCCTGTGTATCAGGAACTGCGCCACCCCAGCCTGATTCAGCTGGTGAGCTGGGAGGAGGTAGGGCAGGGGGACTCCGCTGGAGTTGCCGCTGTGTTTCATTGGGCGGAGGGGGACTGCATGGGCCGGATGTATGAGGAGGCTCACCAGAGATTCATGGCCCTGCCGGTGAAAGCCCGCTTGCAGGTGTACTGGGATGTACTGGAATTTCTTGATTATGTGAACAGGACAGGCTCTGTGGCCATAGATTTTTATGACGGCAGTGTGATGTATAATTTTGACAGTGGGAAAACTACTATCTGTGATGTGGATTTCTTCCGAAAGAAGCCCTGCGTCAATGATATGGGCCGGATGTGGGGCAGTGCGAAGTTCATGTCACCAGAGGAGTTCCAGTTAGGCGCGCAGATAGATGAGGTGACCAATGTGTACACTGCTGGGGCCATGGCATTCGCGCTGTTTGGAAAATATGAGCGGGGCATGGATACCTGGCAGCTAAGCCCTGAGCTCTATCAGACTGCCTGCAAGGCGGTAAGCGATGATAGGGCAAAGCGTCAGCAGTCCATCGCCCAGCTGATGGAGGAATGGAAAAGTGGAATTGAGAAAGCTGACCTATAGCAATGTGGATGAAGTTTTGGCTCTGACCGTCCGAGAGGAGCAGAAAGAGTTTGTGGCCAGCAATGAGTATAGCCTTGTAGACGCCTATATTGCCTTGAGCAATGGCGGCTGTGCCCAGCCCTTCGGCATTTATGAAGGAGAGGAGCCTGTGGGCTTTGTGATGTTCGGCTATGGCACCCTGGACGATTCGGACGAGCCCCAAATCGCGGCAGGAAATTACTGCCTTTGGCGGTTTATGATTGAGCAAAAGCACCAGGGCCGTGGTTTGGGAAAAAAGGCCCTGCAGGCTTGCTTGGACTATCTTCAAACCAGGCCTCTGGGTCCGGCGGAGTATTGCTGGCTCAGCTATGAGCCGGAAAATGAGGCTGCGAAATCCCTGTACAAGAAGTTCGGCTTTGCTGAGAACGGCCAGATGTGCGGGGAAGAAATTGTGGCTGTGCGGAAATTATAGTCAAAACGCGCGGTTTGCGCTTTGAATAAATTCATTAAACGGAGGAATGATTCTTATGAAAAAATTTGTTTGCCCTGTTTGCGGTTATGTTCACGAGGGAGATACCCCCCCTGAGAAGTGCCCCCAGTGCGGCGTGCCCGGTGAGAAGTTCATTGAGCAGGCTGCTGATATGGCCTGGGCTGCTGAGCATGTTGTGGGCGTAGCCAAGGGTGTCAGCGAGGAGATTCTGGAGGGCCTGCGTGCCAATTTCCAGGGCGAGTGCACAGAGGTCGGCATGTACCTGGCCATGGCCAGGGTTGCCCATCGCGAGGGCTATCCTGAAATCGGCATGTACTGGGAGAAGGCCGCTTATGAAGAGGCTGAGCATGCTGCCAAGTTTGCCGAGCTGCTGGGCGAGGTGGTGACCGACAGCACCAAGAAGAACCTGCAGATGCGGGTAGATGCAGAGAACGGCGCCACTGACGGCAAGACCAAGCTGGCCAAGCTGGCTAAGGAGCAGGGCCTGGATGCCATCCATGACACTGTCCATGAGATGGCCCGGGACGAGGCCCGCCACGGCAAGGCGTTCAAGGGGCTGCTGGAGCGCTATTTTAAGTAAGTCGGACGGCTCTTTATGGATATCAAGGCAAAGATTGAAGAACTGGTAGAGAAAATCAAACGCGATAAGGCGCTGCAGGAGGGATTCCTCCAGGAGCCCATCGCCACGCTGGAAAAGCTGATTGGGATTGATTTACCGGAAGAACAGCTCAAGCAGCTTGCCGAAGGCATCAAGGCAAAGCTCAGCCTGGACAAGGCAGGCGGCTTTATCGGCGGGCTGTTTGGAAAGAAATAAGAAGAAAGCGAGGCTGTCAGTATGGATAAGTATGTTTGCCCCTGCGGCTATGTGTACGACCCCGCTGCCGGCGACCCGGACAACGGCGTTGCGCCCGGCACCCCTTGGGAGCAGGTCCCGGAAGATTGGGTCTGCCCTGTGTGCGGACTGGGGAAAGATTCTTTCGAGAAAGAGTAATCAGCCAGTCAAAGGGCCGGGAGCAGGTGCTCCCGGCCCTTTTCTGCCAACAGCTCAGCAGCAGGTTAGGATATGCGCTGTGCAGGGTATGTTTCACTTGACAATCGTTATACTATACCATATAATTATTTTGCAGACTTTCTCCCCAAACCCCTAGGGGTTTGGGGAGACGAAAGGAATGAATATAGCATGAGATTGCTCATTATCGGCGGTGTTGCCGCTGGTACCAAGGCTGCCGCCAAGTTCAAGCGGGAGGACCGCTCGGCACAGGTGACACTTTTGTCCAAAAGCGCGGATATTTCCTATGCGGGCTGTGGATTGCCCTATTACGTGGGAGGAGCCATTGAGGACCGGGCAGAGCTCATTGTCAACACACCCCAGAAGTTCCAAGGCCTGACCGGGGTAGAGGTGTTCACAGGCCGGGAGGCGGTAAAGGTGGACACCGCCGGAAAGCGGGTGGAGGCCAAGAACCTGTCCACCGGGGTGATGGAGGTATATGAGTATGACGCGCTGGTGATTGCCACAGGCGCTGCTCCAGTGATGCCTGAGATGGAGGGTACCGGCCTGCCTGGGGTATTCCAAGTGCGCACCCCAGAGGACGCAGTCTCTATGCGGGACTATATTGAGCAGAACGGAGTGAAGAAAGCAGTTGTTGTAGGCGGTGGGTTTATCGGCCTGGAAATGGCGGAAAACCTGCTGGCAAAGGGCGTCTCCCCCACAGTGGTGGAGTTCACCCCGCAGCTGATGCCCGGTGTATTGGATTCGGAGATGGCCGGGTATGTGAAAAAGCATCTGCAGTCCGCTGGTGTGCGGGTACTCACAGGAGCCAAAGCAGAGGCTGTTCTGGGAGAGGGCAGAGTAGAGTCTGTGCGGACCAGCAGCGGAAACCTGCCCTGCGGCATGATAGTGTTCTCTGTGGGCGTGCGGCCTAATACAGGGTTTTTAGAGGGTACCGGCATTCAAATGGAAAGAGGCGCTGTGGTGGTAGACGAGAAAATGCGCACCAGCGTTCCTGACATCTATGCTGCCGGTGACTGCGCCCTGGTAAAAAACCGGCTGACCGGCGAACCCCAGTGGTCGCCTATGGGCTCCTCTGCCAACTTGGAGGGCCGTACCCTGGCCCAAGTGCTGGCAGGGAGGGAGAATACCTTTGCCGGGGTGCTGGGTACTGCTGTCTGCAAGCTGCCCGGCCTTAATGTGGGCAAAACCGGCCTGACGGAGAAAGCTGCCAGGGAGAAGGGCTTTGACGTGGAAACTGTGCTGATGGTCACGGATGATAAGGCCCATTACTATCCTGATTCCGCTTACTTTGTTATCAAGCTGATTGGAGACAGAGCCACCAATCAGCTGCTGGGGGTTCAGGTGCTGGGCCCTGGCGCGGTGGATAAGATTGTTGATTTGGGCGTACTGGGCATCTCCATGGGCGCAAAGCTGGAGGACTATGAGAACCTGGATTTGAGCTACGCCCCGCCCTTCTCCACAGCCATTCACCCCTTTGTCCAGGCGGTCTATGTGCTGGAGAATAAGCTGGACGGCATTCTGAACAGCATGACCCCTGCCCAGTATGCGGCAGGGGAAGCTGAGGGATATACCGTGCTGGATGTGAATCCCCAGCCCTCCATTCGCGGGGCAAGGTTTGTGGATTTAGCCAGTGTCAATGGAGCCATTGAGGGCATTGGAAAGGACGAGAAGCTGCTGCTGGTCTGCGCCAGGGGGAAGCGTGCCTATTTTGTGCAGAACAGGCTGAAGGCGCTGGGCTATACCAATACGCTGGTGCTGGAGGGCGCGACTGCCTTTAATGATGTGAAAGTCAAGTCCGCTGGGGCTGCTGTGCCTCCCGAAGAGGTCGCGAGGGTGAAGGCCCTGGGCTTCCTGTGGGATAAGCGGACGCCGGACTGCTTCAACGGACGGGTTATCACCCGCAAC
This sequence comes from uncultured Eubacteriales bacterium, assembly GCA_910580045.1. Classification (GTDB taxonomy): domain Bacteria; phylum Bacillota; class Clostridia; order Oscillospirales; family Acutalibacteraceae; genus Acutalibacter. The sequence continues at coordinate 30,890 of CAJTXF010000006.1, read as the reverse complement.
GGCAAAATCACAGCGGATGAAATGCGGGCCATCACTGAGGCGGCGGAGAAATACGGCAGCGGTGAGGTGGCCATGACCTCCCGGCTGACCCTGGAAATCCAGCACGTGCCCTTTGATAATATTGACGCCCTGCGGGAAGACCTGCAGGCTGCCGGGCTTGAGACCGGAGGGACAGGCAGCAAGGTGCGGCCTGTGGTTTCCTGCAAAGGGACTACCTGCCAGTACGGCCTGATTGACACCTTTGCCCTGAGCGAGGAGATTCATGAGCGGTTCTTCCACGGCTATGCTGGGGTCAAACTGCCCCATAAGTTTAAGATTGCGGTTGGCGGCTGCCCAAATAACTGTGTGAAGCCTGACTTGAATGATTTGGGCGTGATTGGTCAAAAGGTCCCGGAGATTGATTTGGAAAAATGCCGGGGCTGCAAGGTCTGTCAGGTGGAGAAGGCCTGTCCCATTCAGGTGCCTGTGGTCAAGGACAGCAAGCTAATCATTGACGATACAGCCTGCAACCACTGCGGCCGCTGCGTAGGCAAGTGCCCCTTTAAGGCGGCAGAGAATTTCGCGCCTGGCTATAGGGTGTATATTGGCGGGCGCTGGGGCAAGCGGACCGCGCATGGCCGCTGCCTTGACAAGGTCTTCACTGATAAGGAAGAAGTCTTGAATGTGATTGAAAAGGCCATTCTGCTGTTCCGTGAGCAGGGCATCACCGGCGAGCGCTTTGCGGATACCATTGCCCGCTTGGGCTTTGAAAATGTCCAGGAGCAGCTGCTCTCTGATGGACTTCTGGCCCGCAAACAGGAAAACCTGAGCGCCCAGAAGCACATGAAAGGCGGAGCTACCTGCTGATTGTGTATAAATTGAGCGCAGACCAGGCAAAAGCCGTCCCGGCAAACGGGGCGGCTTTGCTCCTATAAGCAGAGATTTGGGCGCTGATTTCAGGCAGCTTTCAGGCGAAAATCGCGGATACACTTGGCCGCTTCAAGATTTTTTAACACAGAACGTGGCTGAAGTCTATGGGAAAGACTTTTATAGACGCTTATGTAAACACACCCTTAGGATGCCGTGAAAGAAGCCATACAAAAATTGACAATCATAAACCATGGCCCCGGTGTTACAATAGGTAATGCAAACGCGAAAAAACTTTTTTGAAGGAGACGAAGACAATGAAGAACAATTCTGTTATGGTCCCCGAGGCCAAGGAAGCTATGGAGCGTTTCAAGATGGAGTCTGCCTCTGAGGTGGGCGTCAACCTGAAGCAGGGTTACAACGGCGACATCACTGCCCGGCAGGCTGGTTCTGTGGGTGGCCAGATGGTCAAGAAGATGATTGAGAGCTACGAGAAGGGCATGAAGTAAGCAAGGCCTTTCAGCAAGGAACGCTCTGCCGGACACCGGCAGAGCGTTCCTTTTGCTGTAAAGTGCAGGAGCGATTTTAGTCGTAGTCCTCCAGAATCTTCCGGGCCTCGTTCAAATCCTTGGCGGGCAGGCCCTTTTTCAGTAGCTCAATGTCCTCCTCAGGCAGCAGATAAACCGGGGTATCCTGGGTCAGCACCGGGCTGGTGTGGCCCTCCTTGAACACCCCCAGCCTGCCCTGATAGAGGGTGACAAGATATTCCGGCTGGCCGCTGTTTTCAACGGTTTCGCTGTTTTCTTGACTTGAGGCCGGGTTTGGGGTATAATAAGCAATACCAGGTTCTTCCGGGGCCGGTGCAGCCGGCGGGGCTGCGGCAGGCTGAGCCGCTGCGGCGCGTTTCAGTGAGAGCATGGCTGCTGTGACGACCAGAGCTGTGATGGTAATGATAAGCAGCCAGAGCGTGTAGGTCTTGTACTGTTTGTGTGTCATAAAACCACCTCGGACTTTAGCCTGCCCTGTTTTCAGCAAAATATTCCACTCCTGCCAAAACAATCCAATCTGAATCATACGGAGGATACTGCCAGTGAGAAGAGAAGATATCAATAAGTATACCACGTCCCCTTCCGGTGTGCCCAGCGGGCGCACAGAGGGAGAACTCGCGAAAACCGCCGGAGCGACCGCCAGCACCATGCTGGGTATGGTGTGGAAGGCGTTTAAGACCTTGTTCTGGGTGATGGCAATTACCGGCCTGCTTGTGTTTTTGTCAGTGGCCACTTATATTATGAGCTTCCGGAATATTGAGCCGCCGGATATTAACGCTGTCAGCCTGAACTATTCCAGCACCATCAATCTGGACGACGGCAATGGCGGCTCGGTGGAATACATGACCATCTTCCGCAACGAGAACCGGGTGTGGATGCCCTTGGCGGAAATTCCCGCCTATATGCAGACTGCCCAGATTGCCATTGAGGACCACCGTTTTTATCAGCACCAGGGTGTGGACTGGAAAAACACCGCGGGCGCTGTGCTGCATCTGTTCACTGGACAGGCAGGGCGCGGCGGCTCTACTATGACCCAGCAGCTGATAAAGAACATCACCAAAGAGAACCAAGTGAGCATTATGCGCAAGGTGAAGGAGATATTCACCGCGCTGAATATGGAAAAGGACAAGTACACCAAGGAGCAGATTCTGGAGGCCTACCTGAACTATGTCAACTATGGCGGCATGTGCCAGGGGGTAGAGGCTGCTGCCAAGTGCTATTTTGACAAGAGCATCACAGAGTGCGATTTGGCCGAGTGCGCCCTGATTGCGGGCATCACTCAGAACCCCTACCAGTTCAACCCCCTTCTTTTCCCAGAGAAGAGCAAGGAAAAGGCGGAAATCGTGCTGGACCGTATGCTGGAGCTCTCCAAAAATGGCGAGCTGGATACCGAGCATCTGGTGCCCATCACCCAGGCCGAGCACGATGCCGCCCTGCAGGAGCTGGCCGCCATGGATTTTGTGGGCGCAGAGACAGAGGAAGAGGATGTGGAAGAGAACCAGGATGAGGCAAAGTGGAACTGGTATATTGACTACATGTTCGACCAGGTAGTAGAGGATTTGATGGAGCGCTACGGCTACTCAGAGGACTATGCTATCACCATGATGTACAACGGCGGCCTGACCATCCAATGCGCAATGGATTTGAACCTGCAGCGGGATATGGAGCATTACTTCCTTACCAACACGGACATGCTCCCTGCTGATGAAGATATCCAGGTGGGCTTCTTTATGATGAACCCTTACAACGGCCAGGTAATGGCCACCATTGGAGACCGGTATGAGCGGGACGGCGTGCGCCTTTACAGCAACGCCAGCGACGCCACCCGCCAGTGCGGTTCTTCCATGAAGGGCATCGGCCCATATGCAGTGGGCATTGGCAGCGGAGCCATCACCTATGGAGCGATACTGAAGGACCAGCCCTTGCCCGACTATTTTGGACCTGGCCAGCCCGGACCAAAGAACTGGAATGGCCGCTACAGCAACTATATGTGTGTAGACAAGGCTTTGGAGACCTCAATGAACGCTCCGGCAGTGCAGCTGGCCAACACAGTGGGCCCCAATGCCATTTATGAGTGGCTGACTCAGTCTCTGCATTTTAGTTCACTGGTTCCCGAAGACAACGATTTGTCCCCCATGGCCCTGGGCGGCCTGAGCTGGGGTGTGACCGTGGAGGACATGACCGCTGGCTATCAAATCTATGCCAACGGCGGGGTCTATCACCGGCCCATCTCCTACTGGTACGTGAAGGACCACAACGGCAACGTCATCCTGGACAACCGGAATGATTCCGGAACCCAGGTAATGAGCCCTGAGAACGCCACAGTAATGAATAAGCTCCTCCAAAGGACTATCTACGGCCCTTCGGCCACTGGCGGGTATCTGGCCGATTTGCCTGTGACCATTTACGGAAAGACCGGCACTACGGACGATGATTTTGATTTGTACTTTGTGGGCGCCACGCCCTTCTGCGTGGCAGGCATCTGGAACGGCTACACCTACTCACGGGAGCTGGGAGACGGCAGCATGCACCTGCGCACCTGGAAATCGGTAATGCAGCATCTGATTGATAATTATGACTGGTCGGGCAGAGAGTGGGTTATCAGCGAGAATGTAAATCAGCTCACCTTCTGCCGCAGCAGCGGAAAGCTGGCAGGGCCTGGCTGTTTTGATACGGCCCTGGGCTGGTATGCTGCGGGCAATGCGCCTGGCACCTGCAACGGCGGCTCTGACCATGTTGCCGGGCCTACGGTGTCGCCGTCCGCATCACCCAGTGCGTCTCCTTCGGCTTCGCCCTCTGTGTCACCCTCCGCGTCTCCCTCAGCAGAGCCAACCATAAACCCGGATGAATCGCCTACGCCTGGGCCTACAGATGAGCCCAGTCCGCCTCCTGGACCGACAGACGAGCCGTCGCCCAGTCCCACGCCGATTCTGCCGCCTGACCCGACGGTGACGCCGGAGCCGGAAGAGCCGACTCCCCCGCCGGAGGAACCAGATGACCCGTCGTCAGACGTGGAGACCCATACGCCGGATGTGCCGATGGGATAGCGGCGAATAAAGATTAGCCCGCGGGCTGGTCAGCGCAGAAAACAAAAGAGAGAGAAGGGGTTAAAATGGCGGAAATCGCCGTATTAGGCCATGGAGTTGTGGGCTCTGGCGTGCTGGAAGTGCTGCTTTCCCACCGGGACAGCATTACCCGCCGGGCCAAAGAAGAGATTGATGTAAAGTATATTTTGGATTTGCGGGAGTTCCCGGAGCTGTCCTATGCCGGGCTGTTCACCAAAGATTTTGAGTGCATCCGCAGTGACCCGGATGTAAAGATTGTGGTAGAGTGCATGGGCGGGCTGGAACCCGCCTACACCTACGCCAAAGCCTGCCTGACCAGCGGGAAATCCTTTGTCACATCCAATAAAGAGCTGGTGGCCGCAAAGGGGGCGGAGCTTCTGGCCCTGGCCCAGAAGAACAATCTGAATTTCCTGTTTGAGGCCAGCGTGGGCGGGGGTATTCCCATCATCCGGCCCATCAGCCAGTGCCTGGCCGCCAACGAGGTCAGCGAGATTGCGGGTATCCTGAACGGCACCACCAATTTCATCCTGACCAAGATGATTCGGGAGCATATGGCCTTTGCCGATGCCCTCAGCCTGGCCCAGCAGCTGGGCTATGCTGAGCGGGACCCCTCTGCGGACGTGGAGGGCGCGGATGCCTGCCGGAAAATCTGCATTCTGGCCAGCTTGGCCTTTGGCAGCCATGTGTATCCCGAGCAGGTACACACAGAGGGCATTACAAAAATCACCCTGGAGGACGTGGCCTATGCCGATGCCTGGGGCGGGGTCATCAAGCTCATTGGCGAGGTGAAGATGGGGGAGAACGGCAAGATTTCCATCCAGGTTGCCCCCATGTTCATCAGCCGGGAGAGCCCCCTGTGCAATGTGGACGATGTATTCAACGGCATTATGGTCCGGGGCGATGCCACAGGCGATGTGATGTTCTACGGCAAGGGGGCAGGGAAGCTGCCCACTGCCAGCGCCGTGGTGGCGGACGTAATCGACTGCGTGAAGCATTTCAAGGCCCGGAAGTATCTGTTCTGGGAGGACGCAAAACCCGACTATGTGGAACCCATTGGCGCAGTGCCTGGGGACTGCTTTGTCCGTGTGCGGGGTGAGGGCAGCTCAGACGAGGCTTTCGCCGCCGCGGAGACGGTATTCCCCGGCGCGGTGCGGATTATCCGCAGGGAGGAGGAGCCGGGAGAAGCGGGCTTCTCCGTGACAGAAGTCACAGCAGATAAGCTGGACGAGGGCTTTGCCCGTTTAAGCAGTATGGGCGTGCGGGTGCTTGGCCGGATTATCATTTCCGATTATTAAGGGGGGATTCTGATGATACGTGTAGACGTACCGGCTACCAGCGCCAACCTGGGTTCTGGATTTGACTCGCTGGGCATTGCCCTGACCATGCAGAACCGGGTGTGGGTGGAAGAGTCTGACAGCTTGGAAATCAGCTGTACAGATAACCTGCCTGTACCTAAGGACGAGAGCAACCTGATTTTTTGGGCAGCGAAGCATCTGTACCAGATATGCGGCAAAAAACTGCCGGGACTGAAGATTATCCAGGAAAACAATATCCCCATGGCCCGGGGGCTGGGGAGCAGCTCGGCCTGTATTGTGGCAGGCATTCTGGCTGCCAACCGTTTTATGGGGAACCCCATGTCTAAGACGGATTTAATCAATCTGGCGGCAAAGATTGAGGGCCACCCGGACAACACCAGCCCCGCCCTGTCCGGGGGCTTGGTTGCCTCGGCCATGGAGGGGGAGAGGGTGTACAGCGTCAGCGTGCCGGTCAGTGATAAGATACGATTTGCGGTGATGATTCCCCCCTTTGAGCTGAAAACCGAGGAGGCCCGGGCCGCGCTTCCCAAGGAGTACAGCCGGGAGGACGCGGTATACAACCTGTCCCGCTCCGGGCTGATGACAGCCTCCCTTTTTTCCGGCGAGCTGCATAACCTGAGAGTGGCGGTGCAGGACCGTATCCATCAGCCCTACCGCTCGGGACTGATTGAGAACTATGACAATGTGTTCCGCATGAGCTATGAGCTGGGCTCTTTAGGTACTTACGTCAGCGGCGCGGGGCCCACCATTATCTCCATGATTGATACGGAGAACGCCGGAGCCTTTGGGCAGAACTGCATCAGCCACTTGGAGGAGAAGGGCATCACCGGCTGGCGGGTGGAGATTCTCAAGGCTGACCATGAGGGAGCCAAGGTGGTCATCGAATAAAGGATGGGACACTGTATTGACAGCATAGGAGTTCAGCGATATAATACGTGAAAACAACAAGATACAGAGGGGTTGTATATGGCTTTAATTGTACAGAAATTCGGCGGCACCTCGGTCCGGGACGCCGAGCGCATTGACAATGTGGCGGGGATTATCACTTCCGCCTATAAGGACGGCAACGATGTGGTGGCGGTGGTCTCTGCCCAGGGCGACACCACAGACGACCTGATTGCCAAAGCCGCAGAGGTGAACCAGCGTCCCAGCAAGCGGGAGATGGATATGCTGCTCTCCTCCGGGGAGCAGGTTTCCGCCGCGCTGCTGGCCATGGCCATTGAGCGTATGGGGTACCCGGTGGTGTCCCTGCTGGGCTGGCAGGCTGGGTTCAACACCACCTCGGACTACGGAAATGCCCGAATTAAACGGATTGACGCTGCCCGGGTGCGCAAGGAGCTGGATAAGCGCCGCATTGTGATTATCGCGGGCTTCCAGGGCGTCAACCGTTATGGAGATGTGACAACCATTGGCCGGGGCGGCAGTGACACCAGCGCCGTGGCCTATGCCGCCGCCATGCATGCGGATTTGTGCCAAATCTATACAGATGTGGACGGCGTGTACACCGCTGACCCCAGAAAGATTCCTGGGGCCAAGAAGCTGGACTGCATCACCTATGACGAAATGCTGGAGCTGGCTTCTCTGGGTGCGCAGGTGCTGCACAACCGCTCTGTGGAAATGGCGAAAAAGTATAATATTGAATTGGAAGTTCTCTCCAGCCTGACCAAGGCCCGGGGAACGATTGTCAAGGAGGAATACAGTGTGGAACAGATGCTTTTAAGCGGTGTAGCAAAGGATGACAATATTGCCCGAATCTCTGTTATTGGCGTGCCGGATAAGCCTGGCCTGGCCTATAAGATTTTCTCGAAGCTGTCCTCAAAAGGGGTCAATGTGGATATTATTCTGCAGTCCATTGGCCGCAACGGCACCAAGGATATCAGCTTTACTGTGGAAAAGGACAGGATGGAGGATACCATCGCCCTGCTGCAGAGCTACACGGAGAAGCTGGGTGCCAGCAGCCTGGTGGCGGACGATAATGTCTCTAAGGTGTCCATTGTAGGCGCGGGCATGGAGTCCCATCCTGGCGTGGCAGCGGAGATGTTTGAGGCCTTGTTCAGCCGGAACGTGAATATCCAGATGATTTCCACCAGTGAAATCAAGATTTCCGTGCTGGTTCACAAAGCGGACAGTGACAGGGCGGTGGAGGCCATCCACGCCAAGTTCTTTGAGAATTAAAGTCCCGATTCATCCCTTCTCCCTGCCTGCGGCGGGGAGAAAGTTGTTTATAAAACATTTGAAGGGAGCATCGTTATGACAGATAAGCCGTTCTGGGAGAGTACCTACGCAGACAATGAGGTGTCCACGTTCTCCAAGGACCCTACTGTGGACGTGAAGGAGCATTCAGCTGTTTTCCCCCGGCAGGGCCGGGTGCTGGACGTAGGCTGTGGGGAGGGGCGCAACGCTATCTTTATGGCAAAGCTGGGCTGTCAGGTGGACGCTTTTGACATTTCCGAAAACGGCATTGCCAAGGCTAAAGAAATTGCCCGGCGGGTCAAATGATTTTTCAATCAAGGAGAGGTTGTATGCCAAATTACATTATGGACTTACGGAAGTATGTTGGGCACAAACCGTTTATTATGGTGGGAGCCAGCGTGATTGTGGAGAATGCAGAGGGGAAGATTCTTTTGCAGCAGAGGGCGGATAATCACTGCTGGGGTTATCCGGGCGGCGCTTTGGAGCTGGGGGAAACCCTGGAGAATGCGGCAAGGCGTGAACTGGCAGAGGAGACCGGACTGATTGCGGAGGAGCTGGAGCTTTTTGGCGTGTTTTCCGGGGAAGAATTCCATCATATTTATCCCAATCAGGATGAAGTCTATATTGTAGACGTTGTCTATCTGTGTAAAAGCTACTCAGGAAAGCTCAGGGCGCAGGAGGACGAGGTGGAGCGGCTGGGTTTCTTTTCGGCGGACGAGCTGCCGGAGAGTATTTCTCCGCCGGTCAGGCCGGTCATTGAGGAATGGCTAACCCGAAAAGGGCTGTAAGAATCTTTGGCCGGGAAAGAAATGCCGCAGGAAACCATCATAATTTTATCATCAAATAGCGTTATGCGGAAAAAACTTCCGGGATTAAGTAACCCCAGGCGGCGCACAATAAGCCTGGGGGTGATGGTATGTTTCCGTATCAGAATGGATATGGGTATGGACCCATAGGCACGCCGGCAGGCATGGGGATGGGCCTTCTGCCCTTCGCCTTTGGCGGGCGTGATTTGCCCGAAGAAGTGCGGGCAGCGCTGGAAGAACACAGGAATGAAATCCACAGCGAGGCGGATATGCGCCGTTTGGTGGACGAGCTGATGCTGCGCCGGTGACGGGAAAAGCGGGGAGGGGAGAGCCTGCCCGCTTTTTCCATGAAAAAAATTTAAGAAAATACAAAAAAGGGCTTGCATTTTCTGCCAGCATGTAGTATAATATCGATGTTGTCCGGGTGTGGCGCAGTTGGTAGCGCGCTTGACTGGGGGTCAAGAGGCCGTGAGTTCAAGTCTCGCCACTCGGACCAAGGACATTGGCACAGCCAAGTCTCCAATCCCTAGAAACTATACGGTTTCTGGGGATTTTGCTTTTGCCGGGCACCGCGCCTGGCTAGCCAGACAGTCCAGGCAATTATATTTTGGAGGATGGATACTATGAAAGCAATGCATACTATGAAGAAACCCCTTGCAGCCCTTTTGGCGGTGCTGCTCATGTTTGCCTTTGCGGCGTGCGGCGCTGACGGAAGCTCAGGCTCTCAGGGCGAAGAGGAAAAGGCCATAGGCAGCGCCCTGGAACTGCTCACCACCGTGTGGGACAGCTATGGGGAAGAGGAGCGCTTTGCCGCTGCTGGCGGCGATATGTCTGAGGAAAACATGACCATGGACAGCCCGGGCAAGTTCAGCGTCAGCGATGCTGCCGCGTTGGATACCACGCTGGGATTCCCTGAGGCTGCTGTGGACAAAATAGACGACGCGGCCTCCCTGGTGCATATGATGAACGCCAATACCTTTACCTGCGGTGCGTATCATGTCAAGGATGCCGGGGACCTGCAGGAGGTTTCCGCCGCCCTGAAAGACAACATCCTGCAGCGGCAGTGGTTGTGCGGCTTCCCGGACCGGTTGATGATTATGCAGACTGGCGGCTATGTAGTGGCTTTCTTTGGCGAGGAGGAAATTACCGGCACCTTCCAGGAAAAGCTGGTGGCTGCGTATCCCGCTGCGGAAACCCTGTGCGATGAGCCCGTGGCGTAACCAGCGGCAGGGTAAAGGCTAAGCAATGTTATTTTCCAGCATAACCTTTCTGTTTTACTTTCTGCCCGTTGTGGTGGCCTTGTACTTTATTTCGCCCATGCGCCTGAAAAATGGCGTGCTGCTTTTTGCCAGCCTTTTTTTCTATGGCTGGGGCGAGCCCAGATACCTGGCCTTTATGCTCCTCTCCATCACCCAGGGGTATATTTTCGGGCTCCTGATTGAAAAATACCGGGAAAAAGGCCGCCCAAAAGCCTTCCTGACAGTTTCTATCCTTTTCAGCCTGCTGCTGCTGGGGTACTGCAAGTACGCGGATTTTTTCATCAGCAATTTCAACCAGGCAACAGGGCTGTCCCTTCCGCTGCTTAAAATTGCGCTGCCGGTGGGCATCAGCTTTTATACCTTTCAGGTGATGAGCTACACGGTGGACGTATACCGGGGCGTGGTGCCCGCACAGCGGAACTATGTGGATCTGGCGGCCTATATAGCCATGTTCCCCCAGCTGGTGGCTGGGCCCATCGTCCGGTACGCAGACATAGCTGGCCAGCTGCGGAACAGAACTCACAGCCTCAGCGGAGCCGCAAGGGGCGTCCGCCGGTTTATTATCGGTTTATCTAAAAAAGTACTGGTGGCCAACCAGCTGGGGGCTCTGGTGGCTGCTTTCAAAGAATCCGCGGAACCCTCTGTCCTGTTCTGCTGGCTGTACGCCGCTGCCTATATGCTGCATATTTATTTCGATTTCTCCGGCTACAGCGATATGGCCATTGGCCTGGGGTATGTGTTTGGTTTCCGTTTCCCAGAGAACTTTGACTACCCCTATATCTCCTGTAGCATCACAGAATTCTGGCGAAGATGGCATATCTCGCTGGGGGCCTGGTTCCGGGACTATCTCTATATCCCTCTGGGCGGCAACCGGGTGAGCAAGCCCCGCTGGCTGTTCAATATAGCGGTGGTGTGGGCGGCGACCGGGCTCTGGCACGGTGCGGCGTGGAATTTTGCCCTTTGGGGCCTGCTGTTTGCGGCTCTGCTGATGCTGGAAAAGCTGTGGCTGTCCAAGTGGCTGAACAAGCACAGGGCCGCCAGCCATCTGTATGTGCTGTTTCTGGTTATGGTCAGCTTTGTTATCTTTGACGCGGAAAGTGTGGTAGCGGCGTTCTCCCATATTTCCGCTATGTTCGGGGGCCAAGCCCTGCCAGCCCTTACGGTGGAAAGCGTCTATTACCTGAAAAGCTATCTGGTGATTTTGGCCCTGGCCCTGATAGGCGCTACCCCCCTGCCCAAAAAGCTGGCAGCTCTTGTGGAGAAAGGCAGGTATACTCGCATAGCCTGCCATATAGCAGAGCCAGTGGCCTGTCTGGCGCTGTTAACGGTGTGCACCGCCTATCTTATAGACGGTTCCTTTAATCCCTTCTTATATTTTAGATTTTAGGAGCGATGGTATGCCGGAAAAACGGAAGGATATGGCCCTTGTGGTCCTTACCTGTCTCTTTATGTATGGCTTTTTGCTGTGGGCTGTCCTCAAGCCTGTGGATGCCCAGTCGGCCAGTGAGCGCCGGCCTTTGGCAGCCCCGCCAGCTGCCAGCTGGGACGCCGTATTTTCAGGGGACTTTATGGCGGATTTTGAGGAATACGCGCTGGACCAGTTCCCCTTACGAGACAAGCTGCGCACGGTCAAGGCCCTTACCGCTCTTTGCGCCTTTAGGCAAAAGGACAACAACGGGGTCTACCTGCAGGACGGCTACATCTCCAAGCTGGATTACCCCCTTGACCTGTCGTCTGTGGACTACGCGGCATCGCGGTTCCGGTATGTTTACGAGCAGTATCTGGTGGACAAAGACATGGCAGTCTACCTATCTGTCATCCCGGACAAGAACTGCTATATGGCGGCAGAACACGGCGCCCCAACCCTTCACTATGCAGAGTTGGTGGATGCCTTGCGAACCCGTCTGGATTTTGCCCAGTATATTGATATCTTCCCCTTTTTAGAGTTGTCGGACTATTACCGCACAGACAGCCATTGGCGGCAGGAAAACATCACAGATGCCGCCCAGTACCTAGCTGGACAGATGGGGGCTACCTTGTCAGGCGGCTACACCCGCCATCTTGCCGAGTCCCCTTTTTATGGGGTGTATTATGGGCAGGCGGCCCTGCCCCTGCCAGGGGAGGAGCTGTACTGGCTGAGCCACGCCGCGCTGGAGGACTGCCAGGTCTATGACTATGAAACAGGCACCTATATCCCCTTTTACGATGCGGAGCAGGCCGCGGGCCGCGACCCCTACTCCTTCTTTCTGGCAGGGCCCAAATCGCTGCTGAAAATCGAAAACCCTCACGCCGCTTCCGGGAAAGAGCTGCTCCTCTTCCGGGACTCCTTTGGGAGCAGCATAGCCCCTCTGCTGGCAGAGGGCTACGCCTCTATCACTCTGGTGGACATCCGCTATATATCTCCCCAGATGCTGGGCCAGTTTATCTCCTTCACCAATCAGGACGTGCTTTTCCTTTACAGTACTTCTGTCCTTAATAACAGCGAAACCATCAAGTAACCGGGATGAAGTAGGAGGTAGAGCTATTTTTCGAGCCTTTTCGTCGAGAAACAGCTCTATTTTGTTTTGCAATCTATTAAGAACTGGGTTTTCTGGGCATTAGCATAGTAGAGACTGCGCAGAATAGAACGAAAATCGAATCAAAAATTTTTACTTAGGCTCGTGTTTTATACACAGGAATTCTCATAAATCCTGTGCCCTTTCTTGTATCTATCAGAACTCTTCAAAACATGCCAGAGTCTTGTTTGTTGGAAATTGATGTGGACGGGCATCGTTATAAAACTTTCTTTATCGCCTGTCCCTCTTTGCGCATAGAATATACTAAATCTGGCTCATCTAAAAGTTTCTGCTACAGAAATATTTATAGTGAATCATCCCATCACGATTTCTTAGCCTTTCCCGCGGGGAGCGTCCGTTCCGAGGAGTTTTTCGTATTCCCCCGCCCGCAGGGCGGGGGAATACAGATGATTATCTCTGTGATTTGGACAATCCCTTTCCCGCGCTCCCCATTGACAGATTCTGGTGGGGAGTGGTATAATAATGGCGAAAATCATAGTATGTTTTGGACAGAGAAAACGCAAAAGAGCACAGGGATAGAGGTGACCGCGCAGTATGAAATATGTTGCAGACAGTGGCCGCGGTGGCCAGAGAAGAAATAGTATGACCATGCTGGTCTCCATCGTGCTTGTCTTCGTGGTGATGGGGTGTGTGGTGTTTTCAGTTTCCCAAAAAATCAGCCGTGAAATGTCCAATTCTGCGGTCCAGAATCTAAGTGAGAGTTTGGATTTGATTCGATGCACAATAGAGAGTATGCTTCGCAGTGAGGCTGAGTTTCAGCTCCTGCTGGCCCGGGATGTAGGCGCCGCGGAGGACCCGGAGGAGTATATTCGCTCCTACAAGAAGAACGCCACCATGGTCCAGCTGTCTTTGGTGCTCTCCGGTCATGACGAGGGTGTCTCCAGCACAGGAGCTGCTTTTCACCCAGAAGAACTGGATTTTTCTGCCGGAGGTACAGTAGACGGACTTCCGGTTTCGCAGTCCTATGTAAATTATATGGGTACTTGGGCTTATACCATAAGCTGTCCCGTAGAACAGGACGGACAAGAGCTGGGGACTCTATATGTGGAGTATATCTATGACTCATTAGACAAATCCCTGCCCAAAGGTTTTTACAATAAGCAGGCACTGCTGTATATTATGGACGCCCAGAGCGAGCGTTTTGTTCTGAAACCCACGGGCATGGGGGAACGCAGTGCAGGCCATCTTGATTTGGCGGATTTTTACCGTGCTAACGCGATTAGCGATGAGTCCCTTCAAGCGGATGTAAGCCAGTGCATAGCTGGCGGAAATAATATTCTCTTTTACCATGATATCCAGAAGAAGGATTCTCTTAGCTACATGTGGGCAGTGAACGGCGGCACACTGTTTTTGGTGGGTTATGTACCTGTTTCTGCCATCCAGCAGGAGGGTGACACGGTAAATCAGAATATCTCTATCGTTGTGCTTGTGATGCTGGTAGCATTCTTTCTCTGCTGCCTGCTGTATTTCTTCAACCAGTTTCAGCAAAACAAACTCCGGCAAGAGCGGGAAGCAGAGCGCGAGCTCTACAACCGGCAGCTGGCAGAGGCTCTTCATGCCGCACAACTGGCCAGCAGCTCAAAAACCACTTTTCTCAGCAATATGTCTCATGACATTCGCACGCCAATGAACGCTGTGCTGGGGTTTACCAGCCTGTTAGTCATGGATGCGGACAATCCTGCAAAAGTGCGGGAATACACAAAGAAAATCACCGCCTCCGGCCAGCACCTGCTTAGCTTAATCAATGATGTACTGGATGTATCCAAGATTGAGAGCGGAAAAATGGTGCTGAATCTCTCTGAATTTACCCTTAATGATTTGGTTTCCTCTGTAGATGCTATCATTCAGCCCATGGCCGCGGCAAAAGAGCAGCATTTTTCTGTGGAAGTGACAGGTGTCCGGCATGAGTATCTGGTGGGGGACCAGACCCGTTTGGACCAGGTGCTTATCAATCTGCTGTCTAATGCGGTGAAATATACCCAGGCAGGAGGCAGCATCTGGTTTCGGATTATTGGCTTGGGGCAGCGGTCTGCCCAGTATCAGCGCCTGCGTATTGAGGTGGAGGACAATGGCTATGGCATGACGCCGGAGTTTTTGGAGACAATTTTTGACGCTTTCACCCGGGCGGAGAACAGTACCACCAATAAGGTGCAGGGTACAGGCCTTGGTATGGCCATCACCAAGAGTATTGTAGAGCTGATGGGCGGCACTATTGAGGTAACCAGTCAGGTAAATAGAGGCAGCCTCTTCCGGGTAGAGCTGGAGCTTCGTGTACCAGAAGGACAGGCAGAGCAGGCCTTTTGGCAAAGCCATGAAATTACCCGCGCTATGGTGCTGGTGGGTGAGAGGGAGGCAGAAAAAGAGCTTCTGTCCCGAATGGAGATTTCTGGATTGGAGCTGTTTACTGCTTCTGATTTGGAGGAAGCCTTGGAGCAGATTCAGGAGAGAGACCCCCAGCTGGCTCTTTTAGACTGGGAGACACTGGGCAGTATGCCAGAGGCAGTGCTTCAACAGGTGAGAAAGGCCATGCCGCAAGGGCGGCCTGTATTGGTGCTGTCCTGCTCAGGTGAGGTTCCGGCGTGGGATGGCGTAATATCGCTGATGAAGCCCTTCTTGGTTTCTGCTCTGCAGGAGAAGCTGGCAGAGCTATGGGATGGTCCTGCCCGGCCTGTTGGAGACGTGGAACTCAGTCTGGAGGGACTCCACTTTTTGGCCGTTGAAGATAATGAAATCAACGCGGAAATCCTTTCAGAACTGCTGGATTTAGAGGGCGCCAGCTGCCAGGTGGTGGAAAACGGCCAGCTGGCGGTTGAATGCTTTGAGAACTGCGTCCCGGGCGAGTTTGACGCTATTCTTATGGATGTGCAAATGCCGGTTATGAACGGGTATGAGGCTACAAGAGCTATCCGTGCCCTGGCGCGGGAGGATGCGAGGAGCATTCCAATCATCGCCATGACTGCCAACGCCTTTGCCGAGGATGAAAAGGCTGCTCTGGAGGCTGGTATGAACGCCCATGTTCCCAAGCCCATTGACATAGAATTGTTGAAGCGGGTCATTATTAGTACCACACGAAAGAGTCTCTAGCAGTGTGTAGCCAACGTTTTTGTAAAGTTTTTCTATAGTGTTTTGTTTGGATATATAGATTTCAGTAGGGAGAGATTCTTTTTGAAAAAGCATGTATTAAAAAGAGTGTTTCTTTTCCTTTCAGCGCTTTTGCTGCTCTTGACAGTGACAGCCTGCAGTACGCCTAAGGACAGTCAGCTGATTCTCTCTGACGCGGAGGAGGAGCGGGTGGTCAACCTGTTCAGCCCCATGGAGAAAATCAATCCTGACGCACAGAATGTTGCCCGGACCGCCTCGGAATTGACGATAGCCCTGGCAGAAGAAAAAGTTGGCACCACCATGGCCTACCGAACCTATACTGCCGCTGATTATCAGGATAAAACCTACGATGATGTGACTTTAGAGCGGGCACGGAACAATATGGACGATATGTACCTGCTCAATCCTGACGTGATTTCGGCTTTAGGTAAAGAGGGGCTGCTGGCGGACTTATCCGACATGGAGTGTGTAGACAATCTGCGGGATGTAATTATAACTGCCAATACGGTCGATGGGAAACTGGTGGCCATTCCGCAAGAGGTGGTGGCCTATGGCTTATTCATCAACACGGATATTTTTGAAAAATGTCACTTGGAAATCCCCAATACACCGGAAGAATTCCTAGCTTGCTGTCAGGTTCTGCAGGACAAGGGCTATGAAACGCCTGTCGGCGCGAACCGCTGGTGGCTGGAAACCTTTGTGTTTGCCCAGGCTTATGCCGACTTGTACAACGGCGGCGATACAGAGGCTGAAATTGCAGCTCTGAACAGCGGTGAAAAGAAGTACAGCGACTATATGCGTCCCAGCTTTGAGTTTTTGCAGGAGCTTATTGACAGAGGCTTTATTGATGCAGAAAAGGCTGTTGTCAGCGAGGCCATTGAGGGGGAAGGCTCAGACTTCTTGGCGGGAAAGACGCCGATTGTTATGGCCTATTGGGGCGCGGCCAACACGGAGACAGCCTATGGCAAAACGGATTTTTCCATGCAGGTTATCGGATTCCCCAGCAGCCGGGGTCAAATGCCGGTGATGACCATTACAGGCTTTGGCATCGGCGTTGAAGCAGAGCACCGGGAAGACGCTATAGCAACCCTGGATGCCATGCTGACTGACGAGGCCCTGCAGCTTTACTCTGAAATGAACCAGGTAATATCCCCTTCTAAAAATGTGGAAGTGGACTGTGTAGATTCATTGAAGCCCCTGAATGCCTTGATACAGGAGAATGTATACGTGCTGGCTAGCAACGCCAATATGAAACTGGAGCAGTGGGGGAATGTGTGCCTGTTGGTACGGGATCTTTTAGAGGGAGCGACAGTGGAAGAATGTATGGAAAAGCTGGACCGCCTGCAGGCAGAGGCCACCTAACTGTCTGAAAACCGCCCCCAGTGTAAGATAAAAAAATAAAGCCGCCCCGGAGCGTTAGCTTCGAGGCGGTTATTTGCACATGTGCAGATATAGTAAACGCACTTGAAAATCGGTAAAAACGGATTTTCAAGCAGAGCGGCGCGGGCAACCCGTGACGCCAGGCTCCAAAGAGGTATAACCTCTGAAGTGATACCTCTTTGGAACTGCGTTAACTATAAATTTATTTCTCTATTGCGGCTGGAGCTGCGTTAATGGCCCGAATCACTTCCGGCTCAAACTTTGGCTTGCGCTCATAGTCACACAGGCCGTTGACCTCCTGCTCTACATCATACAGCTGGGTGTAGCAGAAACCCATGATGTTGGGATGGTTCAGCAATGCCTGGGTCAGGCCCTGATAGCGCTTTAGGAACTCTTCTTCTGTTTTCGGCGCGTCACCATAGCCCCAGGCGTCACTGTTCTCACTGCCAGTGTCCCATTTGATGCCGCCGTATTCGCTGATAAAAAGCGGCAGTCCTGGCCGGTAGTGCTGGCGCTGGGGGAAAGTCTCCATCTTTTCTGTGTCCTGGGGGAAGTCCTGATAGTGGGCAGTGAATTCCTCTACATTCTGGCAGTAGTCGTGCAGGTCGTATATGTCGGTATACGCTGTGTGGAAGTTTCCGGAAGTGTCAATGCAGGGCCGGGTGGAATCCAGGGCTTTGGTCACCTGCCAAACAGCCTCCAGGCTCCTGTCCAGCTGACGGCGGCCCTCACAGTCCCAGGTCTCGTTAAAGGGGCACCAGCCAATAATGGAAGGATGGTTGAAGTCCCGCTCCACAGCCTCCATCCACTGGGGCATAAAGTGCAGGAAAGCATTGGCGTCGCTCAGGTCCATGCCCCAGTTGGCGTGTTCGCCCCAGACCAAATAGCCCTCCCTGTCGCAGTGGTATAGGAACCGGGGCTCGAATACCTTCTCGTGTAGGCGCGCACCATTAAATCCAAAAGCCATGGACAGCTTTATATCCTGCAGCAAATCATTATCGCTGGGAGCGGTGTAGATACCTTCCCGATAGAACCCCTGGTCCAAAACCATACGTTGAAACACAGGCTTTCCGTTAAGTAGGAAGCGATACCCATCCAACCTGATTTGCCGCATTCCAGCATAGCTACGGATACGGTCCTCACCAAACGTGATTTCAATATCATACAGCCTGCCATGACCAGGCTCCCACAGGTGCAGCTCAGAAAGGGGGAGGGTGAACCGGCTGCCGCTGCCGCTGGCCATCCCCGAAACACTCCCACAGGGAACTCCCTTATAAGATGCAGTCACAGTGACAGTGCCCTGGCCCTCTACATCACAGTCAATCCCCAAACACTGGTTCTCCAAATCAGGATAGAATTTCACCCGGCGCACATACTGCCGGGGCACAAACTCCAGCCATACAGTCTGCCAGATGCCGGTGGTTCGGGTATAGAAGCAGCCATAGGAGCCATACTCTCCGGACTGCTTGCCCGAGGCTTGTACCAAGCTGCGGGTGTCGTCCTGCGCATACACAGTCACTATGTTTTCACCTGGATGCACCAGCCCGGTTATGTCAAAAGAAAACGAGGTATATCCGCCCAGATGCCGTCCAGCCTCTGCACCGTTCACATACACCACAGCTTCATAATCTACTGCACCAAAGTGGAGCAGGACGCGGCCTGCCAGCTGGGCGTCACTCAGCTCTACTGTGCGGCGGTACCACACCCCATGGATAAAGTCAGTATACCCAATACCGCTGAGCTTGCTTTCTGGGCAAAAAGGCACCTGAATGGTCTTGTCAAACTGTTTGGCAGTCTTTGGCTCAGAGAGATACAGCTTGCGGGCCATGCCGCTCCTGCCCTGGTCAAAGGCAAGCTGCCAGGGACCGTTCAGGTTCATCCAGTTCTCCCGCTGGAATTGTGGATTTGGATGTTCAGGTCTATGAATCATCGTTTCTGCTCCTTTTCATAATTTTGTGGAAGCTGGAAAGATTTTCTTCATTATACCGGCTGATTGGCAAAAAAGCAACAGGAAAGAGAAAATAAGTTGACAGAATAGGCGGATTCTGCTGCCAAGTACTGCATAAAGGTTATATAAGGGGGGAGCAGGGAACAGCACAGCTTATGAGGTGGTGCTTTTTTAGATTTACCTGTCTTTTTCGTGATTTCCCTTGCTATTTTGGTACACTTGTGCTATTCTTTAGAAAACTCTTGCGGGCTTTGAAAGCCGCAAAAATGGAGGGAATATCGAATGATAAAAGTAACCTTTATGGGCGCCGGCAGTACGGTGTTTGCCCGGAATGTCATCGGCGACTGCATGTGCAGCCCAGTCCTGCGGGATGCGGAGTTCGCCCTGTATGACATTGACGGCCAGCGCCTGCAGGAGAGCGCTGAGATTCTGGGCGCGATGAATGAGACTTTGGGCGGCCATGGCAGGATTACCACACATTTGGGGGTAGAGAACCGCAAGAAGGCCCTGCGTGGAGCAAATTTTGTTGTCAACGCCATTCAGGTCGGCCTGTATGACCCCTGCACCATCATTGACTTTGAGGTGCCCAAGAAATACGGCCTGCGCCAAACCATTGGTGACACTCTGGGCATTGGCGGCATTATGCGGGCTCTGCGCACCATTCCGGTTATGGCTGATTTTGCCCGGGATATGGAGGAAGTCTGCCCCAACGCCTGGTTCCTGAACTATACCAATCCTATGGCCATGCTCTCTGGCTATATGCAGAGATATACCGGCGTGAAGACGGTGGGCCTCTGCCACAGCGTACAGGTCTGTTCTGAGGGCCTTTTGAAAGCATTGGACATGGAGGACAAGCTGGAGGGCCGCAAGGAGCTGATTGCAGGCATCAACCACATGGGATGGCTGCTGAAGCTCCAGGATAAGGACGGCAATGATTTGTACCCTGAGATTCGCCGCCGCGCCAAGGAGAAGAACGCGAAGGAACAGCACAAGGATATGGTTCGCTTCGACTATATCGACAAGTTTGGCTACTACTGCACGGAGTCCAGCGAGCACAATGCGGAGTACAATATGTTCTACATCAAGGAGAAGTATCCTGAGCTGATTGAGCGCTTCCAGATTCCCCTGGACGAGTATCCCCGCCGCTGTGTGAACCAAATTGAGGGCTGGGCCAAAGAGCGTGACCAGCTCAAGGAGAGCCGCCAGCTGAACCATGAGCGTTCCCGGGAGTACGCCTCCTATATTATGGAATCCATTATCACCGGCAATCCCTATAAAATCGGCGGCAACGTTGTGAATACCGGCGGGCTGATTGAAAATCTGCCTGCTGACGCCTGTGTCGAGGTGCCCTGCCTGGTGGACAATATGGGCGTGAATCCCTGCCGGGTGGGCCGCCTGCCTGTGCAGTGCGCAGCGATGAATATGACCAACGTCAATGTGCAGCTGCTGACCATTGAGGCTGCTGTGACCCAGAAGAAGGAGCACATCTATCAAGCTGCCATGCTGGACCCCCATACAGGCAGTGAGCTGGATATTGACACTATCATTAAGATGGTGGACGATTTGATTGACACCCATGGAAACTGGCTGCCAAAGTATCACTGAAATTCTGGCCGGTTATAAACGAAAGCTCTCTGATACATAAAAACGCCCAGGAAGGCGCCGCGCTTTCCTGGGCGTTTTCTTCTGAGAATGAGGCATGCAAAGCAAATAACAATATCCCCGGAAAACCAAATTTCCCGGGGATATTTCTGGTGCGCGAGACGGGACTTGAACCCGTACGCCATAAGCACACGCACCTCAAACGTGCCTGTCTGCCAGTTCCAGCACTCGCGCAAATCAACGCTCACATTATAGCACTTATGCCGCCAATTGTCAATCTCAAATTTGATAATTCTCTCTTTTTTCTCCTGCTTATGCAGAGCGCTGTCCCAAAATCCCAGTAAAAAACTGGAAAATCTTTAAGCCGTCTACGGTATCATCCCGTCTGTGGCGCAAAGTCATCCGCTCGGGGTGGAACTGCACAGCCCAGATATTTTTTTCTGGCCACGCAAGAGCCTCAACTGTACTGTCCTCTGCCTGGGCCGCGATGCGGAAATGCTCCGCCACTTGACCGGCACCCTGGTGGTGGGCGCTGTTCACAGAAAAGCGGGCTCCGTACAGAGGGAACAAGAAGCTGTCTGTCGGCACAGTAATCATATGCTGTTTATCACCAGTAGACTCCTCCCAGCGGTGAGAGGAAGCTGTGGGAAGGTTCTGTATGAGAGTACCACCAAAGGCTATGTTTAATATTTGAAGTCCCCGGCAGATGCCTAAAATAGGGCGGCCGCTGTCCACAAAGCGATGGGCCAGCCCGAGTTCTGCCTGGTCAAGCAGGGAATCAATTCCACGGCTGCCCTGGTTCTCCTGGCCATAGAGGGAAGGGTTCACGTCCGCTCCGCCGGGAAGAAGAAGCCCGCTACACAAATCAGCATCCTCCAGTTTCCAAGAAACGACAGCTTTTACGCCGCAGGCTTCCAGAGCCTCGACATAGTTGATACGCTTTTCCCGCTCACCATAAATATAAATTTTTTCCATAAAACGCTCCTATGTGTTAGAATTTTGCAGGATTCTGTCAAAAAGGCTGGAAAAATGCAGGACGAAAATTCGCTTGAAAATGAAATGTTTATAGAAGTCCGGTTGACTTTACTCTGGGGCATCTTGTATAATAATGGAGAATCAGTAGACAGGTTCATCTTAAACAAAATATGAATATTATGTAAACTCACGAACAATTTGCTTTCCTTCTGCTTCCTTGCCCCGTCTAATTCTCGTAGACAGGAAAGAGTCAGGATGGAGAGCCGCTGCCGAGCATGGTTTCATTATACGGTCCCCAGGCCTTTTCTGTCAAGGAATTTTCAGGGCTGTGGGGCTGAATTCGAAAGGCCTTGCTCCGCACCCTCCCTATTCTATGAAAAGATTCCAGAAAGGGTGAGTAAAATGACAAGAGAAAGAAATGGCAGACAAGTTTCATCCACATCTTCCAGAGGCCGGGTGAAGAGCGCGGGAGAGAGCAATCGCAGAACTCCGGCTGCAAAAGAGAAGAGGAAGAGAGAGGGAGTAGGGGCACTGGTTGTTATTGGGGCCATGGTTCTCTGCATGACGATGGTGATTTTCGCCATATGGAGTACGGGTATGGCGGCGGAGCCAGACACAGCCCTGGCAGGAGATAATAGGGCGGGCTCTCAGACACTGAACCGAGGGGCGCTCCAGACTGCTGGCGGAACCGCTGCTGTACAGGCTGGCGCGGACTTTCAGCAGCTTTCGGACCCATTACTGGTACTGGTAAACTATGAGGTGCCCCTTCCAGAGGGATGGCAGGTAACTCCTAATTTTATTGGTGAGGAGACAGTGGACATCCGAATCTATAATGACTTAAACGGGATGTTTTTGGCGGCAGAAAATGATGGCATCACACTGTGGGTAGCCTCCGGCTATCGCAGCGTGGAAGACCAGGAGCGTATTTTGAACCGGGAGATTCAGCAGCATATGGAGAATGACGGGATGTCAGAGGAGGAGGCCAGAGAGTACTCTCTGCGCACCATCAATCCCCCGGGCTACAGTGAACACCACACTGGACTTGTGGTGGATTTGAATAATGTGGACGATGGTTTTGAGGAGACAGAGGCCTACAAATGGCTCAAAGAACATGCGGCGGAATACGGCTTTGTACAGCGCTACCGTGCGGATAAAGTGGAGTATACGGGCATTGACAACGAAAGCTGGCACTACCGCTATGTGGGCAAAGAGCACGCTCAGGAGATGGAGCGGCTGGATATGTGTCTAGAGGAATATGTGCAGTATCTAAAGGACCAGGGGGTGCAGTAGCGGTCCGCCGGTTTATTCCAGACTTGTTCTCTTGGAAAAGCAGTCGGATACAGTGGTGAAATACTTGACAATCAGCCGTCCTGCGGGTATAGTTAACACAGTTCAAAAGAAGCAAATTGCTTCTTTTGAACAAGCAGCGAAGCTGCTTGCTTTGAAATCGGCATACACCGATTTCAAAGTGTGTTTACTATTTAATAGCCCCAGGACGGCTGAATTATTTCCGGCAGAGGGGGAGAGGTCCCCGCCGGACGGGCTGTTTTGATATAGATAGCATTAAACAGTAGGGAGAATCCAAAATGAATATTGATTTGATAGAATACAATGCCGCTTTTGCCCAGGAAGTAAAGATGGATATCGTGGATTTCTTCGCGTTCCACAGCGGCCTGGTGGAAGCCCCGGAGGAAGAGCACCAGCAGGCGGAGCAGGAGGCCGCGGAAATACTAAAAGACTGGCAGCAGGACTGCAGCGCCCTATATGCCATATTGCGCGATGGAGGTTATGCCGGGTTTCTGAGGCTGAGGTACCGGGGAGACCAGGTGGCTTGGATTGAGGATTTGTACGTCCGCCCTCAGCTGCGGGGACAGGGCATTGGGTCAGCGGCGATTGGCCAGGCAGAGGCAATTGTGGCCGCCCGCCCTGGCTATACGGCGCTGTGCATGGATGTGTCGCCTCGAAATGAGGCGGCCATGCGGCTTTACTACCGGCTAGGGTATGACAGCGTCAGCCTGCTCACCCTGCGCAAGGAGTTTGGGGAGAACCGCCGGGACAGAAAGACGGAAATTCTCGGAAGAGCCTTCTATATCTGATTTTTTGCTTGCCAAGGCGGCTGTTATGTTGTAAAATAATAGGAAACCTATTTGAAGAAAGAGGTAAGGATATGAGTACTGTCAGAACAAGATATGCTCCCAGTCCTACTGGGTTTATGCATGTGGGCAATCTGCGCACCGCGCTGTATGAGTATCTGGTGGCCAAATGCCAGAGGGGAACCTTTGTGCTTCGTCTGGAAGATACGGACCAAGGGCGCTATGTGGAGGGCGCGGTGGATGTAATCTACCGGACCCTGGAGCAAGTGGGCCTCAAGCATGACGAGGGCCCGGATGTGGGCGGTGAGTATGGACCCTATATCCAAAGCCAGCGGCTGGATACCTATAAGCCCTACGCGGAGCAGCTGGTACAGGAGGGCAAGGCCTATTACTGCTTCTGCACCAAGGAGCGGCTGGAGAGCCTGAAGGCAGAGGACAGCTTTGGCGGCTATGACCGCCACTGCCGGGATTTGCCCAAGGAGGAAATCCAACGTCTGTTGGATGCGGGCATGCCCTATGTGATTCGGCAGAAGGTGCCCTTGACTGGTTCCACCAGCTTTACGGACACAGTATTCGGGGAAATTACCATTGAGAATAAAGAAATTGAGGACCAGGTGCTGATAAAAGCCGATGGCTATCCTACCTATAATTTTGCCAATGTCATTGACGATCATCTGATGAATATCACCCATGTGGTGCGGGGCTGCGAGTACTTGACCAGTACCCCAAAGTACCAGCTGCTCTACAGCGCCCTGGGATGGGAACAGCCCACCTATATTCACCTGCCCCTCATTATGGGCAAGAACGAGGATGGCTCTACCTCGAAACTCTCCAAGCGCCATGGCTCTACCAGCTTCGAAGGCCTGGTGAACGACGGCTATCTGCCTCAGGTCATCACCAACTATATTGCCCTTCTGGGCTGGGCACCTAAGGACAACCAGGAGATTTTCACCCTGCAGGAGCTGGTAGAGAATTTCTCCGTGGAGCGAATCAGCAAGTCTCCGGCTGTGTTTGATTACGACAAGCTGAACTGGTTCAACGGTGAGTATATTAAGGTCATGGGGGAGGAAGACTTCCGCGCCCATGCCATGCCTTATTATAAGGAGGTCTTTGGGGAAGAGGACAAGCCCTGGGAGGTGCTGGATTCCATCCTCCGGGCCCGGCTCACTAAGTTCAACGAGATACCCGGCCTGCTAGGCTTCTTCAAAGAGCTGCCGGAGTATCCGGCGGACTTCTTTGTGAACAAGAAATCAAAGACCAACCTGGAGAACTCTCCCCAAATGCTCCGGGCGGCGCTGGAGGTACTGGAGCAGCTCCCCCGGTGGGAGCTGAATACCATTCATACTGCGTTGATTGACCTGGCCGCCAGGCTGGAAGTAAAGAACGGCACTCTGCTGTGGCCCGTGCGTATTGCCGCCGCGGGCACCCTGGTCACCCCGGGCGGGGCGATGGAGATACTGGCAGTCTTGGGCCGTGACGAAGCGCTCCGCCGTCTGCGGGCCGGATTGGAGAAGCTGTGATGAGGCCCATACAGACAGAACGTTTGGAATTGCACCCTCTTTCCGATTCCGACAGGGACGCGGTGGTGGAGATTCTGCAAAACGACACCGTGAAGAAGACTTACATGGTGCCGGACATCACCAGCAAGGAGATAGGGGACAGGCTGTTCCAGCGCTTGAAGGAATGCTCTCTGTCTGAGGGGCACTATGGGGCTGGGGTCTATTTTCAGGGTGAACTGGCCGGACTTCTCCACGATGTGGAGATATCCGGCGGCAAGGTGGAGATGGGCTATGCCTTTCATCCCCGCTGGTACGGTCGGGGCTTCGCCACCGAGGCCTTTGGGGCCATGATGGACGTCCTGTTCGCCCAAGGGGTGGAGGAGGTAGTGGCGGGCGCCTTTGACACAAACCTTGCCAGCCTCCGGGTGATGGAGAAATGCGGCATGGTCCGGCTGGACCGGGAAGAAGAGATTGCCTATCGGGGGCACACATACCGCTGTGTGTACTGCTCGAAAAAACAATAGAAATTCAGAAGCGAGGTTTTTGCCATGAGCGATGAAAATCGGATAGATATTTCAAAGGTGCCCAGCACCAATTTTATCGATGAGTTTGTGAAGGAGGACATGGCCTCCGGCGGGCGCACCGAGGGTATGCGGGTGCACACCCGTTTCCCGCCGGAGCCTAACGGGTATCTGCACATCGGCCACGCCAAAGCCATCTATGTGGACTTCGGCACGGCGGAGCGGTTCGGGGGCATCTGCAACCTGCGCATGGACGACACCAACCCCACCAAAGAGGACGTGGAGTACGTGAACGCCATCAAGGAGGACATCCACTGGCTGGGCTATGACTGGGAGGACAGGTTCTACCACGGCTCGGACTTCTTTGAGGAGATGTACCGGGGCGCGGAGGAGCTGATTGAAAAGGGCCTGGCCTATGTGTGCGAGCTGACCCAGGAGCAGATGCGGGAGATGCGGGGCGATTTGACAACTCCCGCCCAGAGCCCCTATCGAGACCGCCCCAAGGAGGAAAGCCTGGATTTGTTCCGCCGGATGCGGGCCGGGGAGTTTGAGGACGGCCGCATGACCCTGCGGGCCAAAATTGATTTGGCCTCCGGCAATTTCAACATGCGGGACCCGGTCATTTACCGTATTAACCACAAGCCCCATCACCGCACAGGGGACAAGTGGTGCATCTATCCCATGTACGACTACGCCCACCCTGTGGAGGATGCCATGGAGCACATTACCCACTCTCTGTGCAGCCTGGAATTTGAGGACCACCGGCCCTTCTATAACTGGGTGATTGAGAACGTGACCTTGCCCTCCAAGCCCCGGCAGATTGAGTTTGCCCGGCTTGGTATAGACCACACTGTAATGAGCAAGCGCAAACTTCGTACTTTGGTGGAGGAAAACTATGTGGACGGCTGGGATGACCCCCGGATGCCCACTATCTGCGGCCTGCGCCGCCGGGGGTACACGCCCCGGGCCATTCGCAGCTTCTCCGAGCGCAACGGCGTGTCCAAGGCTGCCTCCACTGTGGAGTATGCCTTTTTGGAGCATTGCCTGCGGGAGGACTTAAACGAGACCGCCCGCCGGGTTATGGCAGTCCTGCATCCAGTAAAGCTGGTGATTTCCAACTATCCGGGCGACAAGTTTGAAACCTTTACAGTGGAGAACAATCCTAACCGCCCAGAAGATGGCGTACGCCAGGTTAGCTTCTCCCGGGAGCTCTGGGTGGAGGCCGAGGACTTCCTTCCCGAGCCAGTGCCCAAGTTCAAGCGCTTGTTCCCCGGCGGGCCTGAGTGCCGTCTGAAAGGAGCCTATATCATCAAGTGCGTGGGCTATAAGACGGACGAAGCGGGAAATGTTACGGAGATTACCGCTGAATATGACCCCAACAGCCGGGGTGGTGACCCTGCGGATGGCCGGAAGGTAAAGGGGGCCACTTTACACTGGGTGGATGCCCGAACCGCGGTTAATGCCCAGATACGGCTCTACGACAATCTGTTCACTGCCGAGAACCCGGACGAAGGCAACTTCCTGGATTATCTGAGCCCGGATTCCCTGCGGGTTTTGACTGACTGCAAGGTGGAGACCTCCCTTGCAGGAGCCAAGCCGGGTGAGAGCTACCAGTTCATGCGTCAGGGTTATTTCTGCGTTGACAGTAAGGACAGCAAGCCTAACAGCCTGGTATTCAACCGCTCGGTAAAGCTGAAGGACAGCTTTAAGCCTGGGAAATAATATGGAGGTCCGGAGACTTGAAATAGACGGCATCCCGGCGCTTATCTGGGGCAGAGCGTCAGATAAGGTTTATGTCCATGTTCACGGAAAAATGTCCCGCAAAGAGTTCGCGGAGGATTTTGCCATGATTGCCGGGGAAAAGGGCTATCAGACTTTGAGCTTCGACTTGCCCGAGCATGGAGAGCGCTCAGGAGACCAGGAATACCCCTGCGACATTTGGAACGGCCCCAGGGATTTGAAAACGATTGCGGAATATGCCTTTGCTCACTGGAAAGCTGTTTCCCTTTACGCTGGGAGCCTGGGTGCTTTTTTCAGTTTGTATGCTTATCAGGATATGCCCTTCAGGAAGTGCCTGTTCCAGTCGCCGGTTGTGGACATGGAGTTCCTAATCCGCCGGATGATGGATGAGTTTGGCGTGACCGAGGGGGAGCTTTGGGAGAAGGGAGTCATACCCAACCCCATTGACCCACTGCGCTGGGACTACTATCAGTTTGTAAAGGAGAATCCCATTACAGACTGGAGGATTTCCACGGCAATTCTGTATGGAGGAAGCGACTGGTTCCAGTCAGAGAAGGTTATCCAGTGTTTTACAGAGAGGTATAGCTGTGATTTGACCATAGCTCCTGGCAAGGAACATGCCTTTATGGGCGAAGGGGACAGTCAGCTTGTCCAGAACTGGTACCGCGATAAAATCTGATATTTTAATCAAAACAGAAAAGGCCGGGAGCGTAAAGCTCCTGGCCTTTTCACGTGCTTGCTATATGGTAATCCAGTACCGCCGCAGTCCGTCCACCACGTTTTCCAGCCTTCCGCCGCAGTCCTCAATGGTGCGGGCGGAGGCAGGGTTGTCTTCATCGCAGCAGACAAGGGATTTTGCAAGGCCCAGCTCCTTGGCCTTTTCCACGCCCAGCCCCAGCATGAAGGGCGCGTAATGACAACCCCGCAGGCTGGGCCGGATGCCGTAGCCAATGTTCCCGCCCCCGTTCATCAGCCGCTCGGTCAGGTAGTGCCGCAAATCAAACGCACCCGCTGGGCCTGTCTTCTGGCTGGTGAGAATATACAGGGTGGACTTGGCATAGGTGGGCTTGGGCACCACATAACGCCAGGCCACAGTACGCTCCATCCAGCGCTCAAAGCTCATGCCTTTCGGGTCCAGCATGAAGGGGGTCACATCGCCGTTGTCGCCCTCCACAAACTCCTTCTGCATGGCCTCCAGCTGCTCCCGATCCACCTCTTCCGGCAGAGCCAGAGAGAATCCAGCCTCCTTGGCCCTCATACACCAATATTCCCAGGCCCGCAGGGAATAGCAGCACAGGTCCCGCTCCTCGCCGTTGTAGATGGCGCTGCCGCTGCGCAGAGTGCCCTCATACACAAAGCCGCACTTCTCAATGACCCGCCGGGAACGCGCATTGATGGTGTAATGGTTGATGGTCAGCAGCCGCACTTTCATTACCTGGAAAACATAGTCCATCACCGCCCGGACAGCCTCGCTCATAAGCCCCTGGCCCCAGTAGTCCTTTCCTAGGACATAGCCAATGCTTCTGCAGCCCTCAATTTTGGGGCGGTGGCCGTCGACCATCACGCCGATGGAGCCAATCGCCTTCCCGGTTTCCTTGAGCTCCAGGGCTATCTCAAAGCCGTCCTCCTTGCCCTCAACCCAGCGGGTGAGTCTCTCACGGGATTCCTCTATACTCTCATGGGGCTTCCAGCCCGCCCAGGGGCCAACATCGGGATTTTTGGCGTAGTTGTAGAAGTCTTCCAAATCCTCCATACGCCAGCGCCGTAGCCGCAGCCGGTCTGTCTCGATAAACAAGTCCATTTCATTCATCCTTTCCTGATTAGTTTGTCCTGATAAGCGTACCCGAAGTGGATAGGCGGCGCGGTGACAGACAGATAGGAAAACTCCGCCTCTCCGTCGTTCACCAGGCCGTGGACGTCTCCGTCCGCGAACCGCACCACATCTCCTGCCCGGAAGGGTTTTTCCTCTCCTTCTGCTAAAAGCAGCCTGCCGCTTCCCGCCAAAGCGTACCAAATCTGCTCCGAGCTCTCGTGGGTATGCCGTGGCTGGCAGGCGCCCGGCTCCAAATGTACCTCGGTAATGGTCACCCGCTTACTCTGTGAGTTCTCCGGGTTCAGCAGCTGCCGGGAGATAACTCCCGGGTTGCTCAGAGCGGTAATCTCCGCCGCCGGAATAAATTCCATGTTTTCCCCCTCTCAGCAGGCCCGCAGGGCCATGGCCACCCAGCCCCGCTCCTCTTTGCGCTCAATTACCGTGAACCGCCCCGCCAGCGCGGCCAGCACATCGTCCTCTCGGGTGTCGATGATGCCGCTGATAATGTACACCCCGTCCGGAGCCAGGAAGCGCGGCACATCCTGGGTGAGCTGAATGACCACATCCGCCACAATGTTAGCCGCCACCAGCTGGAACTGTCCGCTGATTTTGGACGCCAAGTCGCCGCATATGCCTGTGAACCGCTCCTCTACGCTGTTGAGGCGGGCATTCTCTTTGGCGGTTTTTACAGCCAGTGCGTCAATATCAATGCCAATGGCCTCCTTGGCTCCCAGCAGCAACCCGGCTACAGAGAGGATTCCGCTGCCGCAGCCCACGTCCAGCAGTTTGGAGTCAGGGGAGAGGTAACGCTCAATCAGCTCCAGGCACAGGCGGGTGGTCTCATGGGTACCAGTGCCGAAGGCCAGGCCCGGCTCCAAATTCAGCACTGCCCGGCCCTGAGAGTCGAATTCCTCCTCCCAAACAGGGCGAATCAGCAGCTTTTCTCCCACAGGAATGGGCTTGAAGTATTTCTTCCAGTTGTTCAGCCAGTCGTCCATGGCGCAGTCCGCACAATCAATGGTATAGGCAACGCCACAGGCCCGAAGACGTTCCTCCAAAAAAGAGACTGCCTCGGCTGGGTTATCCTCTGGGCTGATGTAGATGTGGATGATGGCGTGTTCCCGGTCCTTGGCCAGCAGTTCCTCGTCAATTAAATCAATATGGGCAATCTCCATGGCTTCCTCTTCTAAATTTGAGTAGTCCTCAATATAGATGCCATGGGGCACTGTCATATTGGCAATATTACCGGCAGTCTCAGCCTTAACCGCAGGCACCGTAATTTTGATTTCCGTCCAATTTTCGCTCATGCTGTGTCCCTCCCGTGGTCTTAGAACCTGTATTCATAGTGGAGGATAGCGCAGGGGCGAGGGATTTTTTCGTCAGAGGGCGGGAAATTTTTGCCGTCAACCTGGCGGTTGGCAAGAAAATTTACCGTCCTATGGCGGGAAAATCACCGCCCATTCGCTGTCCACCCACTGTGAATACAGGTTCTTAATGGGTATTTCAGTCATTTTACTCCTGGACAGATGTTTTGTCAAGTCAGGAAAAGGCAGGGGGATTGTCCAAACCACAGAGATAATTATCTGTGTTCCCCCGCCCTACGGGCGG
>CAJTXF010000005.1:59224-81071 GCA_910580045.1 uncultured Eubacteriales bacterium | reverse complement strand
CGCTGACCGAATGCCGGACTGAGCCGGTAGCACCTTGACATCCGGCTTGTTTGCCGCTAATATGTTGGTAAAGGGGGTAGGTTGCCCCGTCCCCTTTGCCTATATTTTCCTCTATTTGCATCACTTTGCGGTTACACAGATTTTGGGACAGACCCGTTTTTTCATAACCTCAAACAGTTTTGTAAGATTGTCACTAGACATAACATGTTAGATGTTTCGTTCCTCGCCTTTGTTTATCTCGCATATTATTGATATTAGTATATAATCAAAAACGAACTTGATATGAAGTATGTCAAAAATATACGATAACATATGAGATTGTTTCAAAAGACAACAGCGAATTGCAAATAGATGTACCATGATTTCTATTAAACGCAGAGACTTGAAAATTGAATGGCAACACAAAGTTAAAAATGAACCAGTCAAGGAGCGGGATAAAAGGGAAAACAACGCAAATAATACCTTAGCAGGCGATCTGGGCCGGGTGGTCAGTTGGGATAACTTGCTCAAAATAGAGAATAGAATTTGATACTAATTGTGCAGTTAGCGAGCGTCATCGGGCAAAAATCGTTGATTCATACAAAATCTACCTTGAAAGGAACGAATAATTATGAAAGCTACTGGTATTGTCCGCCGTATCGACGACCTGGGCCGGGTGGTCATCCCCAAAGAGATTCGGCGGACACTGAAGATTCGGGAGGGGATGCCCATGGAGATTTTCACTGACGTGTCCGGCGGAGTGATTCTGAAAAAGTACTCGCCGGTGGGAGAGATGTCCCAGCTGGCC
This sequence comes from uncultured Eubacteriales bacterium, assembly GCA_910580045.1. Taxonomy (GTDB): domain Bacteria; phylum Bacillota; class Clostridia; order Oscillospirales; family Acutalibacteraceae; genus Acutalibacter. Next base: position 80,284 of record CAJTXF010000005.1, on the reverse strand, counting down.
CAGTCTTATGCTGAGGCACTGGTGAATCTGACCGGCTGCGCTGCCGCTGTGTGCGACACTGAGCAAATCATCGCGGTGGCCGGGCCTGTGAAGAAGGATTTGCTCCACAAGCCCGTATCCCCCCAGATGGACGAGCTGGTCCAGGGCAAGCGGTATTTCCTCTCTAATGGGGAAAACACCGTGCTGGCAGCTCATAACATGCCCGCTGCGGCTGTGGCGGTGTTCCCGGTGGTGTCTGTGGGCGACTCCATGGGCGCGGTCATGCTGCTTAAAGGGGAAAAGACCCCGTCAAAACTGAGCGGGGAAGCAGCAGAGAGCGTAAAAGCGGCTGCCATGTTCCTCTCCCGGCAGCTGGAGGCCTAGCGCTGGACAGCCCATGAGGCCTCTGTGCCGGAAAATTTCGGCATTTTTTCGCCCCTCCCCAGGAGAAACCCGGGAAAAAGGCTTGATTTTCCCGCATATGGGTGGTATAATATCCAATAGTAATAGAACGTAGACTGAGAGAGTGGGGCGACCCGCTCTTTCCGTTTGTTATAGTCAAAAAACTTCAGAAGCATCAAGCTCATAATTTTTTGACTTTGTAAGCTGCAGCTTCTTTGCCGCAGGCAGAGAGGTTCAGACGCGTCAATTATATGGCGGCGGCATCTTTGCCTGCGCCGGAGAGGAAGCGAAGCTATGAGCACCGAGAAGAAGCCCAAGTCCGGCGTGGCGGCCAAGGTCCGCCAGCTGGCCGAGCCCTTGGCCCAGGAGTTGGGCCTGCATCTGTGGGATGTGCAGTATGCCAAGGAAGGCGCGGAGTGGGTTCTGAAAATTATCATTGACAAGGACAGCGGTGTGGGCATTGATGACTGCGTGAACATGACCCATGCAGTGACCCCTGTTTTGGACACAGAGGACCCGGTCCCCCAGGAGTATGTGCTGGAGGTCTCCTCCCCAGGGCTTGACCGCAAGCTCACCCGGCTCGAGCATTTTGCCGCCTATCTGGGCGAATTGGTGCGGGCCAGGCTGATTCGTCCTTTAGAGGACGGCTCCCGTGAGCTGGAGGGCATTCTGCTGGAGTATGACGGCACCCAGCTGGAAATTCAGCTGGATGAAGAGACCAGTGTCACTTTGGAAAAGAAAGAGCTGGCTTGGGTGAGCGCCATAGACGAAGTGGAGCTGTAGCCATGGAGAATATAGAGAATACGGAAATAAAGTATAGGATTTGTGAGGAGCGCCTGAGCCCCCGGGCCTACATTGCGTTTTTGAAGTCCACTGACTTGGGCTCTCAATATCCCCAGGAGCGGTTCGAGGCCCGCATTGCCGCCCTGGTGAAAAACGTGCCAGTCAGCCTGAGCGCCCGGGACACAGCGGGCCGCCTGGTGGGCGTGTGCTTTGGCATCACGGACTTTGCCTACTGGCTGTTTATCACAGATTTAGGCGTGGCCCGGGACTGCGCTGGACAGGGCATTGGCCGGGCGCTGATGGAGAGGGCTCTGAAAGCTGCTGGCGGCAAGGAAAATATTATTTTATACACCTGCGCCAACAAGGATGCGGTTCCCTTTTACCAAAAGCTGGGGATGGAAAAGGCACAGGACGTGATGGTTTTGAATCAGGCGGAGTGGACAGAGTTTACTGTTGTCTGAAAAAGAGATGAAACATTGGTAATTACAGTAAGGAGTGGTTGAGAAAAATGGTACGCAGAAAGAAGAAGGAGCCGGAACAACAGGGGAATGAGGAGCTGTTCCTGGCCTTGAACATGCTGGAAAAGGAAAAGGGCATCCCTGTAGAGTTTATGCTGGACAGAATCAAGAAGGCCATTGCCAGCGCCTGCAAAAAGATGTATGACAACGAGGACGTGGATGTTGCCGTGGATTCCGCTTCCGGGAAGTTTGACGTATTCCTGAACAAAGAGGTGGTGGAGGAGGTCTTTGACCCTAACGTGGAAATCCTTCTGGAAGCTGCCCAAAAGGTCTCGCCCAAAGCGGAGCTGGGGGGCAAGGTGGGCATTCAGCTGGATACCCGCCAGTTTGGCCGGGTGGCGGCCCAGACCGCCCGGAATATTATCCGCCAGGGCATCCGGGAGAGCGAGCACGGCCAGATGCTGCAGGAGTTCCAGAGCAAGCACCAGGAACTGGTCACTGCTTTGGTCGAGCGGGTGGACCCCCGCTCCGGGGCCCTGTCCCTGCGCATTGGCAAGGCAGAGGCCGTGCTGCCTAAGAGTGAGCAGATTGCCACAGAGGTGGTTCGGGAAGGGGACCATCTCAAGGTGTTTGTGGCTGGCATCAAAGATGAGGAGAAGGGGCCCAGGGTTATCCTCTCCCGCACCAGGCCTGAGCTGGTCAAGCGGATGTTTGAGACCGAGGTGCCGGAAATCTATGACGGCACAGTGGAGATTAAGGCTGTCAGCCGGGAGGCGGGCTCCCGCACCAAGCTGGCGGTCATGAGCCATGACCCCAATGTGGACGCGGTGGGCGCCTGTATTGGCGCCCGGGGCGCCCGGGTCAACGAGATTGTGGAAGAGCTGGGCGGAGAAAAGATTGACATTGTGGAGTACAGCGAGGAGCCCCAGAAGTTTATCGCGGCGGCTCTGTCCCCGGCCAGTGTGCTCTCCGTCCGGCTGGAAGAGGAGGGCGACAAGCGTGAGTGCCGGGTCACAGTGCCGGACAGCCAGCTCTCCCTGGCCATTGGCAACAAGGGGCAGAACGCCCGCCTGGCTGCCAAGCTCACTGGCTGGAAGATTGACATCCGGCCTGAGAGCGGTTTCTTCGGCGAGGAAGAAGAGGAGCCGGCAAAACAGGAAGAGAATACATGACAGAGTGAGGGCCGGAATCCGGCCCCGGCAGGAAGGGATGTGGTCATCATGCGGCAAAAGAAGCTCCCCATGCGGATGTGCACCGGCTGCGGAGAGATGAAACCGAAAAAGGAGCTGGTGCGAATCGTAAAAGCCCCGGAGAAGCTGGGGGAGGACGGCCAGCCCCTGCTGCCGGAAATCACTTTGGACTTAACAGGGAAGAGCCCCGGCCGGGGGGCCTATCTGTGCCGCAGCCGGGAATGCCTGCGCCTGGCCCGCAAGGCCCGGCGGCTGGAGAGGGCTTTCTCCTGCAAAATCCCGGAGGAGGTCTATGCCCGGCTGGAGGAGGAATTGGCGGATGACCAGTAAGCTGCTGTCCCTTCTGGGGCTGTGCCGCCGGGCAGGACGGCTGGAGGCTGGGTTCGACGCCTGCCAAAAGGCCGCCAGAACCGGAAAGGCCGCTTTGCTGGCCGCTGCCGGGGACATCTCGGAAAAGACATATAAGAATCTGCAGTACGAGGCCCAGCGGGCCGGAATCCCGGCAATTCGGCTGGAGGCTTCCATGGAGGAGCTGGGCCATGCCTGCGGTGTGCGTGCCGGCGTGACGGCTGTCTGTGACAAGGGCTTTGCCGCGGCGGTGCAAAAGGAATTGGAGAGGTCCGGCCCAGCTGCCGGACTCAGTGAAAAGGAGGACGAGACCCTATGATGATTAAATATAGAGTGCGGGAGATTGCCAAGGATTTGGGTATCCAGAACAAAGAGGTCATAGAGACCCTGGGCAAATATTTCCCGGAGCCAAAAAAATACATGACCGCCCTGACGGAGGAGGAGCTGGACATTGTGCTGGAGACCTTCACCCAGGAGCGGAACATGGAGAATTTTGACGCCTATTTTGCCCAGAGGGAGACAGTGGTGGTGCGCCCTGAGCCAGAGCCCCAGCCCATGCCGGAGCCGGTGAAGGAGACTGCCCCCGCTGAGGCCGTGCCTGGCGGGAAGAAACCTGATGGACAGGGGAAGGAGAGCCAGGCCCGGGAAAAGAAACCTCAGGACGGCCAGAAGAAGCCGCCCCAGCAGGAGCGCCGGGAGCGCCAGCAGGAGAGAGGGAAAAAACCTGAGGCCAGCCGCTCCCAGCAGGCCCAGCCCGCCCAGCCCAAGCAGGAGGCGCAGCAGCCAGTGCGGGAGCCCAAGCAGCCAGTGCGCCGGGTGGTGGATACCCGCTCCAGCAACGTGAACATCGACAAATATAATGAGAAGTATACCCAGCTGGCTGACCAGAAGGTGGGCGGCCGCCAGGATAATGTGGTGACAAAGCAGAAGTTCACCAACCGGAACCAGCAGCGCCGGGGCCAGCAGCGCCGGGGCAAGCGGGAGACCGAGGCTGAGCGTTTGCGCCGTATTGCCCAGGAGCGCAAGGCCAAGCACATCACCATCGAGGTGCCGGAGGAAATCACTGTGGGCGAGTTTGCCCTGCGGCTGAAGGTATCTGCCCCGGAAATCATCAAAAAGCTGATGGGCCTGGGTGTGTTCGCGGCCATCAATGATACCATAGACTTTGACACCGCTGTGCTTATTGCTGACGAGTTCCATGCCCGGGTGGAGAAGGAAGTGGTGGTCACCATTGAGGAGCGCATTATTGACGACAGCGAGGATGACGAGGCCAACCTGACCCCCCGAGCCCCAGTGGTGGTGGTCATGGGCCACGTGGACCACGGCAAGACCTCGATTCTGGATGTGATTCGCCATTCCAATGTGACCGAGGGGGAGGCAGGCGGCATCACCCAGCATATCGGCGCGTACCGGGTCAAGGTGGGCGACAGGGATGTAACCTTCCTGGACACCCCCGGCCACGCGGCCTTTACTACCATGAGAGCCCGCGGAGCTCAAGTGACGGACATTGCCGTGCTGGTGGTGGCTGCGGATGACGGCATCATGCCCCAGACCGTGGAGGCTATCAACCACGCCAAAGCGGCGGGAATCAGCATTATTGTGGCCATCAATAAAATGGATAAAGTGGGCGCGGACCCGGACCGGGTAAAGCAGCAGCTCACTGAGCATGAGCTGGTGCCAGAGGAGTGGGGCGGAGACACCCCCTGTATTCCTGTGTCCGCCCACACAAAAGAGGGCATCAATGATTTGCTGGAAATGGTCATCCTTACCGCGGACATGATGGAGCTGAAAGCCAACCCGGACAGAGCCGCCAAGGGCACTGTGGTGGAGGCCCGCCTGGACAAGGGCATGGGCCCCATTGCCACTGTGCTGGTGCAGAACGGCACCCTGAAAGCTGGGGACATTATTGTGGCCGGGGCCACGGTGGGCCGGGTCCGCTCCATGATGGACGACAAGGGCCGCAGGGTCCAGGAGGCAGGGCCCTCTGTGCCGGTGGAGATTACCGGCCTGGGAGACGTGCCTGTGGGCGGCGACACCTTCAATGCGGTTTCTGACGAGCGCCTGGCCCGTGAGCTGGTGGAGCAGCGCCTCACGGAGCAGAAGGAGGAGACCTTCCGGGCCCAGACCCGGGTCACCCTGGATAATCTGTTTGAGCAGATGAAAGAGGGGGACATGAAGGAGCTGAAAATCATCGTCAAGGCCGATGTGCAGGGCTCTGTGGAGGCAGTGCGCCAGTCCTTGGAGAAGCTCTCCAACGAGGAGGTCCGGGTGCATATTATCCACGGGGCAGTGGGCGCGGTCAGCGAGAGCGACGTGATGCTGGCCAATGCCTCCAACGCCATTATCGTGGGCTTCAACGTGCGGCCTGACCCGGTGGCTGAGGAGAACGCCAAACGGGACGGGGTGGATATGCGGCTGTACCGCATTATCTACGACTGCATTGAGGAGATTGAGAGCGCCATGAAGGGTATGCTGGCGCCCAAGTACCGGGAGGTGGCCCTGGGCCGGGCAGAGTGCCGGGAGACCTACAAAATCAGCAATGTGGGCATTGTTATCGGCGGCCATGTGGTGAATGGCAAAATCACCCGCAGCGCCCAGGTCCGGGTGGTTCGGGACGGCATCATTGTGGCGGACGACAGGATTGCCTCCCTGCGCCGGTTCAAGGACGATGTGAAGGAAGTGGCCGACGGCTATGACTGCGGCATCACCTTGGAGAAGTTTGTGGACATCAAGCAGGGGGACATTCTCGAGGCCTATGAGATGGAGGAGTATCGGGACTAGGGGTTGTTTGAAAATAGAGGAAATGACGGGTTTTGGCCAGAAGTGGTCAATTTCAAGGAGAAGAACCGCTGTAGTTAGCTGCGCTAACTACGTCAATCTCGCGATTGGCGAGGATTTTTAACGCGGAAAGTGGCCGCTTATGGCTAAAAAGACGGCCTTTTCGATTTTTCAATCAAGTCCTTAGCCATAGGAGGCGGTTTTGTGCCAAAATGTCAGGCCGGAGATATCGAGATTATGTACGAAGCCTATGGCGTCGGAGAGACAGTGGTCTATCTACAGTCGATATTGGGCGGAATAAACCCCGGCGCATACTATTTTGCGGGCAGGATGTCCAAGCGCTTCCGGGTGCTGATTTGGGACGGCCCGAACTGCGGGCAGTCCGGCGTGAGCCTTTACCATGCCCCCAGTGAATATCATCTGGCCTGCGGGTATCTGGCAAAGCTCCTGGACGCTCTGGGAGAGGGGCCAGTGCACCTGGCAGGCTGCTCGGGAGGCGGAGAGATGGGACTGCTGTTTGCCCATCTCTATCCCGAACGGGTGAAGAGCCTGGGGATGTACCGCCCTACAGACACCGCCAGCCCGCCGGAGCAGGAAGTCATCCGGGCCCGGTATTTTGATATCGCCCAGGCAGCGGAGTACTCCATGGAGCAGGCGGTTAAGTACGCAGAGAATCCGCCGCCCCATAGGTTTGCAGGCGTCTCCCGGTGGCTGGCAGATTTGTGCCAAAAGGACAGGGAGAAGACTCTTGCTCTGGAGCACAAGGCGTTCAGCCAGACCCTGCGGGATTGGGGTGAATGGATGGGGAACCCTCTCTTTTATCGGGCAAACCTGACGGACCAGGAGCTGAGAGAAATTGAAATCCCAGTTTTACTCTGTCCCTGTGCAGATGCTTACCATCCGGAGCGGCTGGCAGTGGACCTTCAGGAAAAATTGCCTGCCTGCACCTATATCCCCAGCGAGGGGCACCGTTCTGAGCAGGAGATATACGGCATGGGCGAAAATGCTTTTGGGGGATTTCCCCGCTTTGTGGATAATTACGAGGAGTTTATGGAAAGGCTCTAAATGTGATAACAACTGGTGGATTGATAAGGAGGCACAGCCATGCCAGGAAATAGATTGGGCCGCGTCACAGAAGACATCAGCCGGGAGCTCTCGGCCATTCTCCGGGAGCTGAAGGACCCCCGAATCACCGGGTGCCTGTTGAGCGTGGTGCGGGTGGAGGTTACCAACGATTTGTCCTACTGCACAGCCTATGTAAGTACTGTGGAGGGCCTGGAGCGCTCTAAAGAGGCGGTGAAGGGGCTCAAGTCCGCGGCGGGATACATCCGCCGGGAGCTGGGCCACAGGCTCAAGCTCCGCCATGTGCCGGAGCTCACCTTCAAGGCCACGGACTCCATTGAGTATGGAGCGAATATCTCAAAAAAGCTGGCGGGGCTGGATATTCCCCCAGCACCGGAAGAGGAGGACAGGGAAGATGCTGACCTGTGAAGAGACAGTCGCGCTTCTGCAGAGCTGGGACGATATTCTGGTCATCTGCCATGAGAACCCGGACGGGGATGCCTTGGGCTCCATGTTCGGCCTGGTGCGGGGCTTGCGGGCCATGGGCAGGCAGGCGGACTGGTACTGCGCCAGTCCGGTGCCCGAAAAGTTCGTCTATCTTGCCCAGGGGTTGGAGCATACCGGCCGCACCCCTGCCCATGTGCTCACTGTGGATGTGGCGGACCAGAAGCTCCTGGGAGACGCCTGGGAGAAGTTCGGCGATAAAATAGAGCTGGCTATTGACCACCACGGCACCCACAAGCCATTTGCCCCTGCCCGGTGGGTAGAGCCGGAAAGCGCTGCTGCGGCGGAGCTGGTTTGGCTGCTGCTGAAGGAGCTGGGCGCGGACATCAGCCGGGAGACAGCGGACGCGGTCTATACGGGCATTGCCACGGACACAGGCTGTTTCCGTTTCCGCAATACCACAGGCCGCACCCTGCGCACCGCGGCGGAGACCTTGGAGGCCGGGGCCCGGGCCGGGGATTTGAACCAGCACCTGTTCGAGACCAAGAGCCTAGCCTATTTCCAAGCGGAACGGCACATGCTGGAGAGTATGGAGCTGTTCTGCGGGGGAAAGGCCGCGATGGTGCTGCTGCCCCAGTCCTTCTACACGGAGACTGGGGCCCGGGAGGACGAGGCGGATGCCGCTGTGGGCCAGCTCCGGCAGATAGAGGGGGTACTGGTGGGTATCACGGTTAAGGAGAGGCCCAGCGGGGAGCTGAAAGCCTCCCTGCGGGCCAATCCCCCGGTAAACGCTGCCGCCATCTGCGAAAAGCTGGGGGGCGGAGGTCACGCCGGGGCGGCGGGCTGTACTTTGGAGGGGCCCTCCATGGCCCAGGCGGCGGAGCAAATCAAAACTGCCTGTGAGCAATATCTTGCGGAGATAGGATGCGTCTGAGCCAATATGAATGGTGTAATTGTTGTTGACAAGCCCCAGGGCTTCACCTCCTTTGACGTGGTGGCAGTGCTGCGGGGCCTGAGCAAAGAGAAGAAGATTGGCCACACTGGCACCCTGGACCCTATGGCGACCGGGGTGCTTTCCCTGCTTTTGGGCCGGGCGGCAAAAGCGGCGGATTTGCTGCCGGACCAGGACAAGGCCTATCGGGCGGAGTTTTTGCTGGGAGAGCGGTACGACACTGGGGACATCACCGGCGCATTGGTGGAGACAGACTCCACCCCTGTGTCCCGGGAGAATTTGGAGGGGGTGCTCCCCGCCTTCCGGGGGAAGGTATGGCAGACCCCGCCTATGTACTCCGCTGTATCCGTGGACGGCCAGCGGCTCTATAAGCTGGCCCGCCAGGGCCTGGAGGTGGAGCGTCCTGCCCGGCAAATCCACATTGCCTCCCTGGTGCTGGAGAGCTACGATGCCCTCACCCGGCGGGGGATTCTGCTGGCGGAATGCTCTAAGGGCACGTACATACGCACCCTGATTGAGGATATTGCAAAAGCGGCGGGCACGGTGGGGACCATGACTGCCCTGCGGCGCACCAGGGCCTGCGGCTTCTCAATACAGGAGGCCCATCCCCTGGAAGGGCTGCGCACACTGGCGGCGGAGGGCCGTTTGGAGGAGGCGCTTTTGCCTGTGGAGAGGCTCTTTGAATCCTACCCGGCAGTGAAGGTCAGCGCTGCCCAGGAGACACGTTTCCGCAACGGGGGTGGGCTGGATATGGGCCGCCTGCGTCTGCCCATATCCGGCCCAGAGGAGGGCCAGAGCTTCCGCGTCCGGGGGCCGAAGGGCGGTTTCTTAGGCCTGGCCCGGGCAGATTTAGAGCGGCAGGAGCTGCGGTTCGTGAAGCTGTTCACCCAGTGATTTATAGTAAACGCGGTTGAGAATCAACATATACTGATTCTCAACCTGGCGGCAAAGGCGCCAGCTCAAAAGAAGTTCCCTTCTTTTGCACCGCATTGACTATAGTAGGAGGATTGGAAAATGGAAATACTGGAACGTCTGCCGGAAGAGCCCCAGCAGCCCTGCGCCCTGGCCCTGGGCACCTTCGACGGCCTGCACCTGGGCCATCAGGCGGTAATCAAGGCCGCGCTCCGGGAGGGGGAAAGCCCTTTGGAGGCGGCTGTGTTCACCTTCCGGCGAAGCCCCTCCGGGGAGCGGCTGGTAATGCTGGGGACAGACAAGGCCCGGCTTCTGGAGGAAATGGGCGTGAAAAAAATGTACTCCATGGACTTCTCAGAACTGAAATCCATGGAGGCTGAGGCGTTTGTGCAGGAGGTTCTGTTCGCCCGGCTGAACGCCCGGCGGCTGTGCTGCGGGGCGGATTTCCGGTTTGGCCGGGGCAAGGCGGGGGACGCGGCTCTGCTCGAAAGGCTCTGCGCCCAGGCCGGGGCGGAGCTGGCAGTCCTTTCCCCAGTGGAGCTGGACGGGGAGAAAATCAGCTCTACCCGTATCCGCCAGGCAGTAAGCGCCGGGGATATGCCCCAGGCCAGCCGCCTGCTGGGCAGGCCTTTTGGATTCACCTTAGAGGTCATCCACGGCAACCACATTGGCGGCTCCAAGCTGGGAACCCCTACCATCAACCAGGCCCTGCCGGAGGAGCTTATCTTTCCCCGGTTCGGAGTGTACGCGGCCTGGTGCCAGGTGGAGGGAGAGCGCTTTTACGGGGTGTGCAATGTGGGAATCAAGCCCACAGTGGGCTCTGACCGGGTGCTGGCCGAGACCTGGATGCCGGACTTCGCCGGGGACCTGTATGGAAAGGAAATTCAGGTGGAGCTGGTGGAGTTCCTTCGCCCTGAGAGGAAGTTTGACTCTCTGGAAGAGCTGAAAGCAGCCATCAAGAAAAATGGGGAGCAGGCCCGGGCCCTAACTACCGGCAGGCAGTGAGCGGCCGGAAACCGGCTCAGCCCAGCTCAAACCACACGTCCATCTCCTCCCGCTCCGGCTCCTCAAAGGCGTCCAGCAGCTTTTGGAGCAGGCCCTGGTCCACATAGTAGTCAGAGGTCTCCCCTGCCAGAACGGCAGCGTTCCGCTTTTGGATATTCTCCCGCCAGCGGGCTTCTGACACATGGATATAGTGCCACTCTGTGGGAATGGCCTGCTCCTGAAAAAGCGGGAAGCCTCCTTCCGGCTGGACTGGCTCCAAAAGCCCCAGTCCAAGAGCGCGTCTGCCCCGGCCCGGACGATGTCAGCCGCCCGCTCCAGCAGATAGCTCTGGGCAGCGGCAGAGACCGTGTCATGCAGCTCGCCCAGTTTCCCAATGCGGGCGGTGAGTTCGTCGACAGAGAGCCGCACAGCGGGGCAGGATTCCAGCAGGCGCTTGCAGTAAAAGGTCTTCCCGCTGGCAATCTTGCCGCAGATTAGAATTACCTTTGCCATATTCAGTCCTCCTTTTCCAAAAATTTTTCCACCCGCCGGTGGAAGTCCGGCAGGGCCCGTTTAAGGGACACGGGACGGCCCGCTGCCCCTAAAAAGCAGTGACTGGTCTGGCCGTCGCAGCGAATCTGGCCAGTGGACTGCTCCTGCACTGTATAGTGAAACCGAATCCGCACGGAGGAGTATTTCTCCACCTGAACGGCAATCTCCACCACTTCACCAAAGCGGCACATGGCCCGGTAATTAGCTTGGGTGCTGAGCACAGGGCTCACAATGCCCGCAGCCTCCAGTTCTTCATAGGGGAAGCCTGCCTGGCGCATAAAATGGATGCGGGCCTCCTCGAACCAGCGGATATAGTTGGAGTGGTGGACACAGTCCATACGGTCAGTCTCATAGTAGAAGACGGGGCGGGTATAGATGATGGAAGGCATCATAATTCCTGCTTTCTTTATTATAATGATACAGTATACGGTATATAGTATACCAGAGGAGGAACAAAATGGCAGCGCGGATTTGTTTGGTTTCCGGGCCCTGCGGCTCCGGCAAAACCACGCTGGCCCGGCTTCTGGCCCAGGGAGCCGGGGCTGAGCCTGGGGCGGCCCATATCCATACAGATGACTTTTATCAGTACATCTGCCGGGGCTATCTTCCGCCCTGGGAGGAGGCTGCCGGGGACCAGAACGAGACAGTCATCCGGGCGGCCGCGGCCTGTGCCCAGCAGTACGTCCTGGGGGGCTATCAGGTGTTTGTGGATGGGGTGATAGGCCCCTGGTTCCTGCCTCCCTGGCAGACTCTGGCGGAAAAGGGCCTGGATTTGCGCTATGTAGTGCTCCGGCCCAGCCAAGAGCTTACAGTGGCTCGGGGCTTGGCGCGGGAAGCCAGGGCAGAGTTCCCTTTGACAGAGGAGACCTTTACCCACATGTGGCAGATGTTCGCGGATTTGGGACAATATGAGCCCCACGCGGTGGATACCGGCGCCCAGACGCCACAGGAGAGCGCGGCCTGGCTTAGGGAGCGGCTGGCCGCAGGAGGCTTTAAGCTCTCCCATACTTGAGATAGTCCATGAGCAGGCAGTGCCTTAAGGAACCACTGATTAAATCACGCCTGGCGGCTTGGCACGCATCTCGCTTGCACTTTTTCCCTCATAATGCACAGCTTTCGTTTGCCAATCGCCAGATTGGCCGCACTCAATCTATGCACTCTGACGAAAAAATTCACTGCACGATATGCGCACCAGATTTAATCAGTACTTCCTTAACTATAACATATCTGCAAAGAAAAATCCAGTCTGTTTCCGCGGCAGGCTGACGGGATACAGAAATAGTGGATTTTTACAGAAATCCAAATAGAAAACACCATATATTGTTATCGTCCCATGTGTTGATTTTTGCGTCGAAAGATGGTATCATTGCAGAAAAAGGAATGTATCAGGCGCTTCATAGGTGAAGCAGCTACCTTGACAGGCGAGGTATATTCCGCTATAATATAAGGGAGTACAGACGAGCGGAAAAGGCTATCCAGAACATGGGCCGGAAAGAACGAAAATCAGCCGGAAGGCCAGAGGGACGCGGGTTTTCAGGCGGCTTTAGGAAAGGAAGATACCCCAGGCGATGAAAATTGGTTTGGATGTGGGTTCCACCACCCTAAAATGTGTGGTATATAAGGGCAATGACCCAATCTTTCAGGAGTATGAGCGGCACTTCTCCCAAATCGCGGAGAAGGCCTCTGACATGCTCTCCCGGGTGATGGAGCGGTTCCCGGAGGCAGGGCGGGCCGCGCTGTGCGTATCCGGCTCAGCGGGCATGGGCCTGGCAGAGGACTTGGGCATTCCCTTTGTCCAGGAGGTGTTTGCCACCCGAGCCGCTGTGCAGAGATACCTGCCCGGCTCGGATGTGGTCATTGAGCTGGGGGGCGAGGACGCGAAGATTTTGTTCCTCTCCGGCTCTGTAGAGGTGCGCATGAACGGCTCCTGCGCTGGAGGCACCGGGGCTTTTATTGACCAGATGGCCACCCTGCTGGACATTACCCCCACTGAGCTGAATGATATTGCCGGGGAGAGCAAACGTACTTACAGCATTGCCTCCCGGTGCGGGGTGTTTGCCAAGTCCGACATCCAAGCCCTGCTGAACCAGGGCGCCCAGAAAGATGACATTGCCGCCAGCATCCTCAGCGCTGTGGTGAACCAGACCATTGCCGGGCTGGCCCAGGGCCGGGAGATTACCGGCAAGGTGGTGTACCTGGGCGGGCCCTTGACCTTCTTCTCCCAGCTGCGGGAAGCCTTTGACCAGATTCTGGGGGTGCAGGGCGTGTGCCCCAAGGGCTCCCTCTACTACGTGGCCGCGGGCGCGGCCCTCTCCGGCCAGGGAGAGGAATTCGATTTGGCGGAGATAACCGGGAAGATTCGCAATTACAGCTCCAGCCACCACTATCAGAGCGGGGAAGCCCTGTTCCGCAGCGAGGAGGAGTACCGGGAGTTTGTGGAGCGGCACAAAAAGGACAGCGTGCCAATCAACGCCCCCCTGGGAGAGGATGGCACGGCCTATGTGGGCATTGACGCGGGCTCTACCACTGTGAAGGCTGTGGCCATCAACGAAAAAGGGGAGATTGTCCGCTCCCGCTACCTGCCCAACAACGGTAACCCAGTGCCTCTGGTCCGGGACTTCCTGCTGGATTTGTATCAGCGTTTCCCTCAGATAAAAATCAAGGCTGCGGCCTCCACAGGCTATGGGGAGGAGATTATCAAGCACGCCTTCCGGCTGGACTTCGGCCTGGTGGAGACCATGGCCCATTTCACTGCCGCCAAGCGCTTCCTGCCGGAGGTGGACTTTATCATTGACATCGGCGGACAGGACATCAAGTGCTTTAAGATAAAGAACGGGGCCATTGACAACATCTTCCTCAACGAGGCCTGCTCCTCTGGCTGCGGCTCCTTTTTGCAGACCTTTGCCGGGGCCCTGGGCTATGAGATGGCCGATTTCGCCAAACAGGGACTGTTCGCCGAGAGCCCGGTGGATTTGGGCTCCCGGTGTACGGTGTTTATGAACTCCTCGGTCAAGCAGGCCCAGAAGGACGGGGCCAGCCTGGGGAGCATCTCGGCTGGGCTGTCCATGAGCGTGGTGAAGAATGCCCTATATAAGGTCATCCGGGTGACGGATGCCCGGGCGCTGGGCAAACATATTGTGGTGCAGGGGGGAACCTTCCTGAACGACGCGGTTCTGCGGGCCTTTGAGAAGGAAATCGGCCAGAACGTGACCAGGCCCTCCGCCGCCGGGCTGATGGGAGCCTATGGCGCGGCGCTGTTTGCCCAGCAGCGGGCTGGGGAGCGCAGTACGATTCTGGGGCCGGAGGAGCTGGAAAACTTCTCCCATGACGTGAAGTCCATCAACTGCAATGGCTGCCAGAACCACTGCCGCCTGACTGTGAACACCTTCGCGGGCGGGGCCAGGTATATTGCGGGCAACCGCTGCGATAAGCCCCTGCAGAAGCGCAGCCAAACCGCCAAGTACAATCTTTACGACTATAAAAAGCAGCTGCTGGCTGCCTACAAGCCCTGCAAGGGGCCCAGAGGCACTATCGGCATCCCTATGGGGCTGAACCTGTTTGAGCTGTATCCCTTCTGGCACACCCTGCTGGTTGGGCTGGGCTTTGGGGTCATCACCTCCCCGGAATCAGACCGGCAGCTGTATCTGAAGGGCCAGCACACCATCCCCTCTGACACGGTGTGCTATCCTGCCAAGCTCATGCACGGGCATATTGAGGCCCTGCTGGAGCAGAAGCCGGACGCGATTTTCTACCCCTGCATGAGCTATAATTTCGACGAGCACTTGGGGGATAACCACTACAACTGCCCGGTGGTGGCCTATTATCCCGAGGTGCTGGACGCCAATGTGACAGCCCTGGGAGAGACCAAGTTCATCTATGACTATGTGGGCCCCCACCGGCGCAAAGATTTCCCCAAAAAGCTGACCGGGGTGCTGAACAAGTACTTCTCCGGCATCACGGAGAAAGAGGTCAAAGCCGCAGCGGACGCTGCCTACGCTGAGTACGCGGCCCACATGAGGCGCATCCGCCAGAAGGGGCAGGAGTATATGGCCTATGCCAAGGAGAACGGCCTGCCGGTGGTGGTTCTGGCGGGCAGGCCCTACCATCTGGATTCGGAAATCAACCATGGCATTGACAAGCTCATCTGTGAGTGCGGGGCCGTGGTGGTCACAGAGGATTCCATCAGCGGCCAGGTGGAGAAGTTCCCCACCAAGGTGCTGAACCAGTGGACCTATCACGCCCGGCTGTACGCCGCCGCCCGCTATGTGGCGCAGAGCGGCGACCCCAGGGTAAACCTTGTGCAGCTGGTGAGCTTCGGCTGCGGGGTAGACGCCATCACCGGGGACGAGGTGCGCTCTATTCTGGAGGACGGCGGGCGCATCTATACACAAATTAAGATAGACGAGATTACCAACCTGGGCGCGGTGCGCATCCGTCTGCGCAGCCTGTTCGCGGCCCTGGGCCTGGGCGAATAGGCGGAAAGGAATCATATGGCAGACGATACCAGCCGGGTAGAATTTACCCGGGAAATGAAAGACACTTACACTATCCTTACCCCCAACATGGCGCCAATCCATTTTGAGCTGATTAAAAACGTGTTCAACAGCTTTGGGTACCACCTGGATTTGCTGACCACCACAGGCCGGGAGGTGGTGGACGAGGGATTGAAATACGTGCACAATGACACCTGCTATCCGGCGCTGCTGTCCATCGGCCAGCTGATGCACGCCCTGCACAGCGGGAAATATGATTTGAATAAGGTGGCCCTGATTATGACCCAGACCGGGGGCGGGTGCCGGGCCAGCAATTACATACACCTGCTGCGCAAGGCCCTGAAAAAGGACGGCCTGGAGCATATCCCCGTCATCTCCTTGAACCTATCTGGCCTGGAGAGCAACAGCGGCTTTAAGCTGACTCTGCCTATGCTGCGCAGGGCAATTGCCGCCTTGACCTATGGGGATTTGCTGATGCTGCTGAAAAACCAGACCAAGCCCTATGAGCTGACCCCCGGGGAGAGCGACGGCCTGGTGGCGGAGTGGATTCAGAAGCTGACCGGGCTGTTTGAGGCAGGGAAGGCCTTTACCCAGCGAGAGGTCCGGGCGTATTTTGAGCAGATTACAGGCTCCTTTGCAGCCATAAAAACCGAGAAGCGGGAAAAGCTAAAGGTAGGCATTGTGGGGGAAATCTACGTAAAATACTCAGCACTTGCCAACAACGGGCTGGAGGAATTCCTGTTCCGCCAGGGCTGTGAGGTGATGGTGCCGGGCATTATGGGCTTCATGATTTTCAAGGTGGACAACCGCCTGCAGGATATTGAGCTGTATGGGGGAAGCGCGGCCAAGAAGCAGCTGTGTACAGCGCTGAAATGGTACTTCACCAAGTTTGAGGCAGATTTGATAGCCGCGGTAAAGAAATATCCCCAGTTCACGCCGCCTGCGCCCTATAGCCATCTGAAAGCCCTGGCAGGGGATGTGATAGGCCATGGGTGCAAAATGGGGGAGGGCTGGCTGCTGACAGCGGAAATGATGGAGCTGGTGGAGAGCGGATATGAGAATGTGGTATGCACCCAGCCTTTTGGGTGCCTGCCCAACCATATCGTGGGCAAGGGGATGATACGGAAGGTGAAGAACGTATATCCAGAGGCGAATATTGTGCCTATAGATTACGACCCCAGCGCCACCCAGGTGAACCAGGAGAACCGGATAAAGCTGATGCTGTCAGTGGCAACATAAGGTGCGGAGAGCCTGACGGCTCGGGGCAGCGCCTTGCGCCAAGCACAAGCGAACGAGCGGAATGCGCGGTCCAGGGGGTGAGCGTGTGCCAGTGGCACACAAGCTGCGAACCGACCGAGCCGGCAGGCAAGACCCGTAGGCCCCTGGTGGGGTTTGGGGCAAAGCCCCAAGCGCTTGCTGGTGCCACTGACGGGCTTGGGCTTGCCGCTGGACGTACTGCCTCGGAGGGGCTTTGGTGAGCGCCGCCCTCACTTTTCTTTCGCTCTTTTTGAAAGCGCTCTTAATGGCAGCGCTTAGGGCCAGACCTTGGGGCTCCGCCCCAAACCCCGCCAGGGGGCAAGCCCCCCTGGCCCCCGGCCGCCGGCTTTGGGTGCTGCTTGGCGCCGGCTTACTGCCCCGAGCCGTCAGGCGGTGATTTTCTTGCCCTGCCCCATCACTTCATCTTCTGGAGGTGTCTCCCATGAAAAAGCTCGCTGCTCTGCTTGCCCTCATTATGACCCTCATGGAGCTCCCCAGCTGTTCTCTCACAGGGCTCTCCGCCCAAAATCTTATGGCGCCCCCTAAGGCCAATGCTGACCAGCAGGCCATTTACCGGCTGATGCAGGGCGCCCAGACTGACGTGACCTTTATCTATCCCCGCAGCGGTGACTACCGCTCTGCCATTATTATGCGGGACTTTACGGGAGATGGGGTGGAAGATGCCATCGGCTTCCACTTGGTGGAGGACGGGGGCGTGGAGGTGCTGTTTCTGATGAAGTCCGGGGAGGAGTGGATGACTGCCGCCGCGTACCGCAATATTGCCACCCAGGTGGACAGGGTGTGCTTCGGCGCTTTGCCCGGCGGGGGAGAGGCAATCTTTATTGGCTGGGGCAGTACTGCCGGAGCCACAGGCCGCACCGCCGCAGTGAATGCCTATCTCTATGATGGCAGCGGATATGTTTATGAACATTCCCTGGGCATATACGGCGAGCTGATTCTCACGGATTTTGACGGGGACGGGTGCCATGAGCTGTTTGCCATTGACAAGTCCGTTCCCGCTGAGGAGGAGGGGGCTGAGCCCACCACTGCCCGGGCCAGGCTCTTCACTTTTGACACCGGCCAGCCGGTGGAGGCTGCTGGGGCTGACGCGGACAACGCGATTTCCGTGTATTCCTCTGTGGTGTTTGGCCAGCTGAATGCCACCACCCAGGGCGTGGTGGTGGACGGGGCCACGGCAGACGGCAGCATGACCACCCAAGTTTTCCTGTTCGATGGGGAAAAGCTGGTGAACCGCCCCTGGCATGTGAACGGCGAGAGCCTGGAGAACCCCTATGCCCGGCCAGCGGTCACCCAGTTCTATGCCCGGGACATTAACGATGACGGGTATATTGAAATCCCCGCTGTCACCCGCCTGCCGGGCATTTCAGAGGATGTGGCCCTGGATTCCACCAGCTATATGGTGGAGTGGCACGCCCTGAATCCAGAGGGGGAGAGCCGCCTGGTGCTGCGGGCGCTGATGAATCCCCGGGAGAACTACTGGTTCCGGCTGCCCTTCCCCCTGCTGGGCCGTATCTGCGCCACCAATGACCCGGAGCGCCGCACGGTGACCTATACAGAGGTCATCACAGACGAGGAGGGGAATCAGCTGCTGGGGGGTAAGTTGTTTTCTATCCGGGCTTTCACCCGCTCTGGCTGGGAGAGCCGGGGAGAGTTCAGCGGATACACCATGCTGGCCTCTCAGAACGATGTGGTATATGGCATACAAATCACCACCCGGGACGAGGCGGCCCGCAGAAGCGTGGAGGAAATTGCCGGAGATTTCTGCCTGCTCACCGGGGAGGCGGACGAGCCGGAGCTGCCGCCGTCACCCAGCCCGGAGGGGTAGACGGCAGCGGACACAGCAAACAGGAGGGTTAAGTATGAAGCGGGTGCTGGTAGCGGAAGACGAACAGAATATTCGGGAGTTTGTGGTCATCAATCTGGAGCGGGCGGGCTATGAGATTATTGAGGCCGAGACCGGCGACCAGGCGCTGGAGCTGTATCAGCGGGGGAACGGCCAGTTCGACGTGGTGATTCTGGACATTATGATGCCCGGGGCATATGACGGCCTGGCTGTGTGCAAGGAGCTGCGGGGGCAGAACCCGTCCATTGGGATTATCCTGCTCACCGCCAAAACCCAGGAGATGGACAAGGTCAGCGGCCTGATGATGGGCGCTGACGACTATGTGACCAAGCCCTTCTCCCCCTCAGAGCTGGTGGCCCGGGTGGACGCGGTGTACCGCCGAGTGGCCCTGGCCGCGGAGCAGGACCAGGCCGTCCGCCGGGACGAGGTGCGCTCCGGGGCGTTCAGCCTGAATCTGCGGGACCGCTCTTTCAGCAAAGACGGCAGGAGCATTGAGCTGACCCAGGTGGAGTTCCAGATTATGGAATACTTTCTGGAGAACCCGGGCCTGGCCCTGGCCCGGGGGGATATTCTGCGGCACGTGTGGGGCCCCAGCTATGTGGGTGAGGAAAAGATTGTGGATGTGAACATCCGCCGCCTGCGTATGAAGGTTGAGGACGAGCCCTCCAGCCCCCAGCATATCATCACCGTGTGGGGCCTGGGATACCGGTGGAAATCCTAAGGAGGGCGGGCGATGGCCATGTTTGCCAGAAGTATTTCCAGGCGGTGGTTTATCAACACCGTCGGCGTGGTGTTTGTGATTTTGATTATCTTTATTGCCTCCCTGTCCGCCACATTGCAGAGCTCTACCTACAACGGCATTGAGCTGGCCCTGACCTCCCGGATGGATGAGCTGCTCAACTGGCTCTCGGGCAGCACCAGGGATTATCAGAGCTCTGAGTTCACGGCAATCACCCGGGACTATATTGAAAACTATTTCCAGGACAAATCCAAAATGGAGATTATGGCCCTTTCTAAAGACGGGAAGGTATTCATCACCTCCACTGGGTTTGAGCCGGACCAGAAGCAGGCCATGCCGGACTATCAGATGGCCCTGCACAGCCCAGACAACTCCGGCAAATGGGTGGGCCAGCTGAACACAGGGGAAAAGGTGATGGCAATCACCCGCACAGTACGGGACGAGGACGGCATTCTGATTGGCTCTATCCGCTATATGGTCTCTATGGAGCGGGCGGACCAGCAAACCCAGATGATGGTAAAGATTCTGGTGCTGGCTGGCATCTTTATCATGATGCTTCTCACCTTTTCCGGGGTGTATTTCATCCGCTCCATCCTGGTGCCTGTGCGCCAGGTGAGCCAGAGCGCCCGGCAGATTGCCCAGGGAGACTTTGAAGTGCGCATACAGAAGCCTCATAATGACGAGATAGGCCAGCTGTGCGACACAGTGAATGACATGGCAGAGGAGCTGGGCGCAGCGGAGCGGATGAAGAACGAGTTTATCAGCTCTGTGTCACACGAGCTGCGCACACCTCTGACAGCCATCAAGGGCTGGGCAGAGACCCTGCGGGACGGGGCAGATAAAGCTACCCAGGAGAAGGGCATGGAGGTCATTATCCGAGAATCAGAGCGGCTCTCGGGCCTGGTGGAGGAGCTGCTGGACTTCTCCCGGCTGCAGGACGGGCGGATGCAGCTGGTGTCTGAAAGGATGGACTTGCTGGCGGAGCTGGACGAGGCGGTGTACCTGTTTGCTGAGCGGGCCCGCACTGAAAATAAGCAGCTGATATATGAGGAGAATGAGGAGCTGGCCCCAGTGTATGGAGACAGGAACCGTTTGCGGCAGGTGTTTGTGAATATTCTGGACAATGCACTGAAGTATACGGAAACAGGGGGCTCAGTGACAGTATACAGCGAGCTGGACGGGGGGAAGGTCCGGGTCATTGTAGAGGATACGGGGTGCGGAATCCCGGCAGCCCATCTGCCGAATGTAAAGAAGAAGTTCTATAAAGCGAACCAGCTGGTGCGGGGTTCGGGGATAGGGCTGGCAGTGGCGGACGAGATAGTGGGAATGCACAAGGGGATATTGGAGATAGAGAGCAAAGAGGGGGAAGGGACAAAGGTGGTTATCGCGATACCGCTGACGAGTTAGGGGGGCGGACGAGACTCAGTGCCTGGCAATAAGAGCAAGGTACAGGCGGAATGAAAGTTTTTGAGGGGTCCAGGGGGACTTTTTTCAAAAAGTCCGCCCTGGCAGGGTTTGGGACGGAGTCCCAAGGTCTTTCCCTAAGCGCAGAGCAAGAGCCTGTTCCCAAAGAGCGGAAAGAAAGTAAGGGCGGCGCTCACCAAAACCTCTGCGAGGCACCGTTTTAGACGGCCCACCCAAGTCCGTCAGTGGCACAGACAAGCGCCGCCAAAGATGCCAGTCGCGCGATTCCGTTCAGTTTGGAAATCGCAGATTTCCAAACTGGCGGAGAGCCGCAGACCGTCTTCTGAAGCGTTGGGCACTAAGCGTTCCCGTACCCTCTCATTTCCTGACACCATCGAACGGCGTTTTCCGGGAACGTCTAGGGCCCAACGCCCAATCGTACAGTCCGCCCTCTCCGCC
>CAJTXF010000005.1:6095-59214 GCA_910580045.1 uncultured Eubacteriales bacterium | reverse complement strand
GTCGGGAAATGCGGGGCATTTCCCGACTTGGCGGAATCTACTGCTCGGCTTCTCTGGCGGCGCTGCCTGCTGCCACGTTGGAACGTTTTGGGGGTGAACTGCGGCCTGCCTCGCCCTGTCTCATGATAGCGCCGCCCAAAGGTCAAGACCTTGGGGCTCCGCCCCAAACCCCGCCAGGGGGACTTTTTGAAAAAATGGTCCCCAAGACTTCACCGAAGGTGAAGTCTTGGACCCCCCAAAAAAACTTTCAGCGCCGTAAACCGCAACTCTTAGTGAGCCGCTGTTAGGCGGCATCCTGTCCCTACCCATTCCTCACACCATTCAAGGAGGTCACTCATGCCAAAAAAAATCACCACCATCGGCGGTCAAGCCCTCATGGAAGGCATCATGATGGTCGGCCCCAAACGTACCACTGCCGCTTTCTGCGATGAACAGGGCTCCATCTCTACCGAAGACATTTCCATCGAGCGCATTACAAAAAAATATCCCATCCTAGGCAAGCCCTTCATCCGGGGCATCTTCTCCATGGTGGACACCTTCCGCTTAGGCTACAAGGCCCTCTCCCTGTCAGCGGAAAAGCTCACCGGCGGACAGGAGGAGGAGCTCACCGGCCTGGACAAGTGGCTGGATGACCACCTGGGGGAGAAGATGACCGGCATTGTGATGGCCATCGGCTCTGTGCTGGGCATAGGCCTGGCCATTGTGCTGTTCTTTATGCTGCCCACGTTTCTCTTTAACCTGGTGCAGAGTGTTGTTGGCGGGGATATCTCCGGCTGGCGCTCGGTATTTGAGGGAGCGCTGCGCATCTTTATCTTTTTGGGCTATGTGCTTCTAGTCTCCCTCATGCCGGACATCAAGCGGGTGTTCCAGTACCATGGCGCGGAACATAAGACCATCTTTTGCTACGAGGCTGACCTGCCCCTTACTGTAGAGAATGTCCGGGCCCAGGGGCGGTTCCATCCCCGGTGCGGCACCAGCTTTATGGCCCTGATGCTTCTGCTGGGCATTATCGTGGGGTTCTTTATTCCCTTTGCGAACCCCATTCTGCGCACAGCCGTGAAGCTGCTGTGCATCCCGGTAATTGTGAATATTGGCTACGAGCTGCAAAAGCTCTGCGCCCGCCACGATAACCTGGCCTGCCGCATTATCACTGCCCCGGGCCTGTGGATGCAGCGTATTACTGTGAAGGAGCCGGATGACAGGATGATTGCGGCTGCCATCGCGGCTATGGAGGCGGTAATTCCTGAAAACGGCGAGGATTTGGTGAAATGATTTGCCGGGAGCTGTACTTATCAGCCAAAGCCCGGCTGGCGGAAGCGGGAGTGGACTCCCCGGGCTTTGACGCAGCCCAGCTGGCGGCGCGTTTCCTGGGCCTGGACCGCCCTGCCCTGGCGCTCCGGGGGGAGGAGGAAGCTCCCGCCCTGGCAGAGCGAGCCTTTCTCCAGGCTGTGGAGGAGCGGGCTGCCCGCCGCCCTCTGCAATACATCTTGGGCGAGTGGCCCTTCCTGTCCCTGACCCTCCGGCTGGGCGAGGGGGTGCTGGTCCCCCGAGAGGATACCGCTGTTTTGGTAGAGGCTCTGGCCCGGCGGCTGGAGAGAATCGGCAGGCCGCGGGGCCTGGATTTGTGCGCGGGCACCGGGGCGGTAGGGCTTGGGCTTTGCTCCCTTGTGCCTGATGCCCGTGTTGCCTGTGTAGAGCTGGATTCCCGGGCCATGGAGTATCTCTGGGCTAACACGGTCCGGTATCCTCAATACGCGGTGTCCCTTGTCCAGGGGGACGTGCTCTTTGGCCCCCAGAATCTAGGTCTTGCCGGAGAGCTGGACTTCATCGCCTCCAACCCCCCCTATATTGCGGAGGATGAACTGCCTGCCCTCCAGCCAGAGGTTCTGCGTGAGCCCATCCTGGCTCTGGATGGGGGCCCGGACGGGCTGGTATTCTACCGGGCGATTTTGGAGAAGTGGCTCCCCCTGCTCAGGCGGGGTGGGGTGTTGGCAGTGGAGATTGGCGACACTCAGGGCCCGGCGGTGAAGGAACTGTTCCGGTCAGCCGGGCTGGGAGAGGTTCAAGTCCTCCAGGATTGGGCAGGGCTGGACCGGGTGGTAATGGGAGAAAGAGAATAAGCTCATGGGTTTTGGCCCATGAGCTTTTTTGATTGGAATTCCTCACTTCTCCAGATGGCGCTCTGCCAACAGAGCATAAAAGGTTGCCCATTGGCTGGGCTTTCCCACTCTCTCCTCTGCCAGCCATATATCCACTTCCTGGCCTGGGCGGTACTGGCGGTCTGGCTTAGAGTCTGTGTACGGTATTTTACCGCTGGAGTGCAATCCTCAAGCAGCCAAGCCGATTTTCCTCTTCTATGCCCTCTGCCCAAAACCGCCTGATTTGTTTCATATACTCCACATAGCTCTCCCCAAATGCTTCCACACACCAACGCTCCTCTGCCTTGACAATCCAATGGGCGGAAAACTGAAGGCAGAGAGTCAGCCCCAAGAGCAGCCACGACCTGGCCAGCAGGGCACAGCCCAGAAAGAGAAGGAAGTATGCCCCATACATGGGATTGCGGGAAAACCGGTACACGCCGCCCTGGTTCATGCCGTTTGGGGAGGGGGCGCAGAAAGCTGCTACAGCTGCCGCCAGCAGAAGGATTCCCGCAATATACAGCCCAAAGCCAGCCCAAAACCGGAAACCGCTGGCCACGCTGACCCTCAAAAAGAGCAGGGCCAGCAGGAGGCCAGTGCTAGGAAAGTACTGATTAAATCTGGTGCGCATATTGTGCAGTGAATTTTTTCGTCAGAGTGCATAGATTGAGTGCAGCCAATCTGGCGATTGGCAAACGAAAGCTGTGCACTATGAGGGAAAAAGTGCAAGCGAGATGCGTGCCAAGCCGCCAGGCGTGATTTAATCAGTGGTTTCCTAGAAATCTGGTAGAGCCAATACATGGGCCGCTCGGTTTTCTCCATGGGCGCGAAGCGGGCCGCCCGGGCCAGAGCAGTCTTGTCCAGCAGTGCCATCAGCCCAAATCGTATCAGCAGGAAAGGGAGCAGAAGCCAGGCCCCATGCACGCTCACAGCACCAGGGATTTCAGGTACTGCCCGGTATAGCTGCCCTCTGCCCGGGCCACCTCCTCAGGGGTGCCCTGGGCCACAATCATACCGCCCCGGTTGCCCCCCTCGGGGCCCAAATCAATAATATGGTCCGCGGTCTTAATCAAATCCAGGTTGTGCTCAATGACAATCACCGAGTTGCCCTTGTCCACCAGCTGCTGCAGAACCTGGATTAGCTTATGCACATCCGCGATATGCAGGCCCGTGGTGGGCTCGTCCAGGATATAGACGGTTTTGCCTGTGGGCCTGCGGGAGAGCTCTGTGGCCAGCTTCACCCGCTGGGCTTCGCCGCCGGAGAGGGTGGTGGCGGGCTGGCCGATTTTCACATACCCCAGGCCCACATCGTTGAGGGTCTGCAGCTTCCGGGCCAGCTTGGGCAAATCCCGGAAAAACTCCAGCCCCTCCTCCGCGGTCATTTCCAGAATGTCATAGATGTTCTTGCCCTTGTACTTGACCTCCAAGGTCTCCCGGTTATAGCGGTGGCCCTTGCACACCTCGCAGGGCACGTACACGTCAGGGAGGAAGTGCATCTCAATGCGGATGATGCCGTCCCCCTGGCAGGCCTCGCACCGGCCCCCCTTTACGTTGAAGCTGAACCGCCCTGCATTGAAGCCTCGGATTTTGGCCTCCTGGGTGCTGGCGAACAGCTCCCGGATGTCATTGAACAGGCCGGTGTAGGTGGCGGGGTTGGAGCGGGGCGTGCGGCCAATGGGGGACTGGTCGATTTGGATGACCTTGTCCAGGTGCTCCAGGCCCAGAATCTCCTTGTGGGCCCCAGGGAAGGTGTGGGCCCGGTTCAGCTCAGAGGCCAGCTTCTTATAGAGAATCTCGTTGATAAGGGAGGACTTGCCGGAGCCGGACACCCCGGTAATGCACACAAACGAGCCCAGGGGAATCTTTACATCCAGATTGCGGAGATTGTTCTGGCTGGCGCCCTTGATTTCCAGGAAATTGCCGTTCCCCTCCCGGCGCTTTTCAGGCACCTCTACCTTTTTTCTGCCGCTGAGGTAGTCGCCGGTGGCAGAGCCCTTGCACTTCATGATGCCATCCACTGGCCCGGCGTACAGCACCTGTCCCCCGTGGACCCCAGCTCCGGGGCCTATGTCCACAATATAGTCCGCCTCCCGCATGGTCTCCTCGTCGTGCTCTACCACAATGACCGTGTTGCCCAAGTCCCGCAGGCGCTTTAGGGTGCCCAGCAGCTTGGAATTGTCCCGCTGGTGCAGGCCAATGGAGGGCTCGTCCAGAATGTACAGCACCCCCATCAGGGAGGAGCCAATCTGGGTGGCCAGCCGGATGCGCTGGCTCTCGCCTCCGGACAGGGTGCCTGAGGAACGGGACAGGGTCAGGTATTCCAGGCCCACACTCTGCAAAAATCCCAGCCGGGATTTGATTTCCTTTACAATAGGCGCGGCAATGAGCTTTTCCCGCTCTGTGAGCTCCAAGGCGTTCACAAACTCCACAGCCTCAGTGACGGATTTGTCGCAGAAATCCGCGATATTCACTCCACCCACCGTGACCCCCAGACTCTCCGGGGAGAGGCGCTTGCCGTGGCAGGCGTCACAGGGCACAGCGTTCATGTAGGTTTCGATTTCGGCCTTAATCCAGTTGGAGGAGGTTTCCTTATACCGCCGCTCCAAGTTGGTGATGACCCCCTCAAAGGCAGCGGTATAGCTGGTGCCGTGGCCATACTCCCCCATGCGGGTCAGCTTGATTTTCTCCCCCTTGGTGCCGTAGAGCAGGATGTCAACAACCTCCTGGGGCAGCTCCCCAATGGGGGTGTCTAAGGAGAAGCCATAGTGCTCGCTGAGGCCCTCCATATACATGGTGGCAATGGTGCTGCCCTCCATGGCCCAGCCGCTGGCCTTCAGCCCGCCTTTGCGGATGGAGAGGCTTTTGTCTGGGATGATGTTCTGGGGGTCAATGCGCATGAACACCCCCAGGCCCGTGCACTTTTTGCAGGCCCCGAAAGGGTTGTTGAAGGAGAACATCCGGGGGGTCAGCTCGTCCACGCTGACGCCGTGCTCTGGGCAGGCGTAGTTCTGGGAGAATGTGATGTCCTCTCCGTCAATCACATTGACAATCACAATGCCCCCAGTGAGCCCGGCCGCCACCTCAATAGAGTCTGCCAGCCGGGAGCGGATGTCTGCCTTGACCACCAGCCGGTCCACCACAATTTCCACTGTGTGCTTCTGGTTCTTGTTCAGGGTGATGGGCTCGTTCAAATCATAAAGGATACCATCCACCCGGGCCCGGACAAAGCCGGACTTCCGGGCAGCGTCAAACTCCTTTTGATGGGTGCCCTTGCGGCCCCGGACCACAGGAGCCAGCACCTGTATCTTGGTTTTTTCTTCCAGGGCCAGCACCTGGTCCACAATCTGGTCCACAGTCTGCTGCTTGATCTCCCGGCCGCAGATCGGGCAGTGGGGGATGCCGATGCGGGCATAGAGCAGGCGCAGATAGTCGTAAATTTCCGTGACGGTGCCCACCGTGGAGCGGGGGTTTTTCGAGGTGGTCTTCTGGTCAATGGAGATGGCCGGGGACAGGCCGTCGATCTTGTCCACGTCCGGCTTCTCCATCTGGCCCAAAAACATCCGGGCATAGGAGGACAGGCTCTCCACATACCGGCGCTGGCCCTCGGCGTAGATAGTGTCAAAGGCCAGAGAGGACTTCCCGGACCCGGAGAGGCCCGTGAGCACCACCAGCTTGTCCCGGGGAATGGTCACGTCGATGTTTTTCAGATTGTGCTCGCGGGCGCCGCGCACTTCGATTTTGTCAAGGCTCATTTGCTTAGCTCATCCTTTGCCTTATTATTTTAGTATGCCTGTAACAAAGGACAGGAATACTTTTTATGTTCCCTCCGGCCGCTGAGGGCCAAGGTGGTCCGAAAGGGCAGAATTTGATCCGCTCAGACGCAGTTCCTTTTCCATCTGGATATACTGTCCCTGCTGAAAGGTGATTTGAAACCCGAAGCCCCGGTAGAGGGAGACGGCAGGCTCCAGGGTAATTCTTGTGTCCAGGTACAGCCGGCGGCAGCCCTGCTCTCTGGCATAGCGTTCGACCGCCAGCAGCAGCTCCTTGGAGAGGCCCCGGCCCCGGTACGCCGGACGGACAAACAGCCGCTTGACCTCCCCGGTCCCGGCCTCTTTTGTCCGGTAGGCAATGCAGCCAACAGGAAGACCCTCAAAGCAGGCTGTCCACACCCGCTCCAGCTTCTCGTTCCCATTGTACCGGGTATAGTAAATCCTATCCTCGCCCAGGACATCCAGCATAAAAGTATCATGTTCTGAAAAGAGCTCCAAAATATTCCTGTCTGTGATTTTCCCTGGAATAATCTCCATCGTTCCCTCCCCGTATCCGATTTTCCTCAAACACCACGTCCAACGGGCATCGCGTCTCGTTCAGATTGGTTTTTGCCTGGATGACCGCCTCCAGGCCGGCGTCGCAGAGATTGGCGATGGCAATGGCATAGTATATCACATCCCAGAGCTCCTCGTCAACGGCCACCTGATGTCTGTGGAATTGGGAGCTTTCAGGCCCTTGTGCATCTCCCATACAAATCAGGATTCATTTATGTCGTGGATATTCAGGCATCAAATCGATCAATTTGATTGTCCGTCCTTCTTTATCCAATAGAATTTCAATATTTTCCACATCTCCGCCTAAATGCATCATAAATTCTCTGCAAATACCGCAGGACGGAATTATATTTCCATCTTTATATACGGAAACCACTTTTTTGATCTCACTTTCGCCATATGTAAGCATGGTTGACAAAGCATTTCTTTCAGCACACATTCCGATAGAGCCATCTGTGTCAATGCATATCCCCTTGTAAATATTCCCTTTTTTTGTGAGTACGGCTGACGCCACACTTCCGACCCACATTTTATTTGAAACATCATGGGGGTTCAAAACACGCATGGCTTCTTCATATAATCTTTCCCATTCTTTCTCCATCGTTTTACCCTCCTTAATGGGAGCGACATAAAGGAAAATTTCTGAGGGAAAGCGGCTTCACACGCTTATCTTTACCGCTTTCCCCTTACTGCTGTCCAAATCCATGGAACCAGGCCCGCTCCTCAAAGGGCTTCTTCACTGGAGAGGGCCTTGGCTCTTGCGCGGCCTTGCCCACAGGCAGAAAGCACACCAGCTCATAGTCCTCCGGCACGCCTAAAATATCCGCCATTTTCCGGCCTATTTGGTCCTGGTCCGTGATGTGCCCCTCATACCAGCAGCTGGCATAGCCCAGGGCCTGAATGGCCAGCAGCATATTTTCAATGGCGGCCGAGTAGTCCTGCACGTGAAAGCAGCGGTCCCGATAAGCGTATATCTTTTGCGTCAGCACACAGATGGCGGCGGGGGCTGTCTGGGCGATGGGCGGGTCGATCACGCTTTTCAGCTTTGCCAACCGTTCCGGGTCGTCGACGGCAATCAGGCTGGTGGTCTGCTTGTTGCACCCCGAGGGCGCGGCCAATCCGGCCTCCATAACTTTCCGTAAGTCCTCCCGGGGTACGGGTTCGGGCTCATAGCGGCCCCGGTAGCTTGTCCGGATTTGAATCAAATCCAGCATATTCGGTATATTCAGTATGTTCATAGGCTAGGTTCTCCTTTTTGAGGTCTCTATATCTGCTCTCCGCAGGCCCGCCAGCTTTTCCAGCAGGGCCAGTTCCTCCCCATCCGGGCGGGTGAACCGCATGGGGGTCCGGCACACGTTCTCAAACTCTTTGCCGAACAGGGTTTTCCTGGTGCCTCCGCCGCAGGAGCCGCAGCAGGCGCAGATGTCAGCGTGCTGCCAACAGAGCTCCCTCTCCCGCTGGGTAAGGGGGCCATCCTCATACCAGGGGGAACCGCTGTCGTCTGTCCACACTGTGAAAGGCGCCATAGGAGCCTCCTCCCCTGTGCCGTTGAGCAGGAGGAAGCACACCGGCTCTCCCTGGTACCCCACGACCCAGTAAAACTGCTCCGCCCAGTATCCCCCGGCCCGCTCAAAGTCCATACCAGCCTCCCGCAGGTCGGCGAGAAAATGCAGAACCCCCTCCGCCTCTCCATGGGGAAAGGTCTCCCGGGCCAGAGCCTCCGGACGGGCATAACGGCCCGGATAGGCCTTCTTGGCCTTTGCTGTGTGCTCTTGGACAAAGCCGGTCTTCTCTTTTGTGTACCCATCCCGGTCGTGCTCATACTTTTTCCACAAGCCCAGCTTGAGGGATTCGTACTCTTTCGCGGCCTGCGGGTGGACGTTCAGATAGTCCCGGAAGTACAGCTCACCATTGTCACCCATCTGCCGCAGGTGCAGGTGGAACACCCGCTGGGCAAAGCCCTCAGGAGAGTAACCCTTGTTGAAATCCACCCGAATCCCGCTGTCCGCCATGCAGATGTACCCGGCCTTCTTGAGGGTGTCCGCGGCCTCTGCCAGCGCCGGGCCCTCCGCCTCAATGAGAATGTCAATAATGGGCTTGGCCCAGATGCCCTCGATAGCCGTGCTGCCTATGTGGCTCAGAATCACCCCGGGGCCCAGGATTTCCCGGAGAATACCGGCCTCCTCCGTGTACCATTCGGCCCAGCAATCCTGGTGCCCGGTCAAAAGGATGGGGAACAGCTCCCACAGCTCTTCCAGGGTCATTTCGCTTAAGGGCTTGCTCATGGTCATACCTCCGTTTTCTTTGCCGACACTCCCACCCATGCCGGGCGGAAGCCGCACTTCCAGGCAATGTTCTGGGAGTGGAGGTTGCTGAGACTGGTGCCGTAAAAGGGCACGGCCCCCCGGCGCTCCACCTCATATGCCAAACCCTCCACCAGCAGACTGCCCAGCCCCCGGCTCTGGTACTCTGGCAGCACGTCAATGCCCACCTGCCACACGGTGGGACTGTCCGCGCTGACCCCGGCCAAAGCGGCAGGCCTGTCCCCATCCATTGCCAGCAGGGCCAGCATATCAGGACGGGCGGAGTTTTCCTCCGATTGGAGGGCATTGGGCCAGGCCTCGTTGGGGTAAAAGCGCTGGATGTCCTCCTGTTCCAGCCATTGCAGGGTGAGTCCTTCCGGGGCCTGGGCCGGGCAAAAGTCCCGGGAGGGGAGATAGTGGTGGAAGGTCTGAGTCAGGGCATAGCCGTGGGGCTCCAGGATTCCGGCCAGCTTCTGCATCCGGGGGAACTCAAAAAGCCAGTGAGGTTCGTCCGCGTCCTTTGACCACTCCTGTAAAGCGGGCCAAAGGCTCCTGTCCGCCATGATGACGGTTGCCGCGCCCACGGTGGCCATCTCAAAAAAAGGCATTTTGTCCCAGTAGGCCCGCCGCCCTGGGTTCAGGGCAGGGGGTGTTAAAATCACGCCTCCCTCTTGGACGCGTTCAGGACTGATGTTAAAGTCTATTGCCAGCTGTGCAAGGCCCGTGCTCCAAACCTTTTGCTTATCCATATTCTTTCCTCCTTCATCCGGCTCAGGCGTCAGTCTCTATCCAGGCCGGCACAAACCCGCAGCCCACGGCAATTCTCTGGGAGGCCAGATTCCCTGCCGCCGTGCCGTAAAAGGGCAGCCGCCCCTGGCTCACAATTTTCCGGCTGAGGGCGCTGACCAGGGCCGTGCCCAGCCCCTTGCCCCTATATTCCTCTACAACGTCAATGCCCACCTGCCACATGATTTCTGTATCAGCTGAAGCTCCGGCCACCCCGGCAATCGTCCTGCCGTCCAGCGCGGCCAGGGCAATGACATCCGGCCGGTCGGGGCTGTACTTCTCAGCCAGGGCCATGGGAAAACGCTCATTGGGGTAAAATTCCTGCACGCTCTTTTCATCGAACCACTGGTACCGGAACCCTTCCGGCAGGGGGACTTTCCTCAAAGGCCCGCCGGGGAGGAAGAAGTGCTCAGTGCCCCACAGCTCCCGGCCATACTCTCTGAGCCTGGCGTCCAGGGCCTTCAGAGCAGGGAACTCGAACAGCCGGTGGAGCCCGTTCACTTTTCCGGCCAGTTCCTCCACCAGCGCCCCCAGGCGGTTGTCCGCTGATACCACGATACTGTTCCCCGTGCCAACCATGAGCAGCATGGAATCTTTGCGGATGGTTGCCCTGGCCCCGGGCCGGAAAGCGGCGGGGGTCAGGGTCAGGCCCGGCTGGGTGAAGGCCTCAGGGGCGCAGCCCAGCTCCAGGGCCAGCTGGCGGTAAGCAGTCTCAAAGGCCTGGGATTTGTTCATGTATTCCCTCCCGCTTCTCATAGGTGTTTTTTGCACCGCTCAGCCAGCTCCCCTGTGCGCAGCCATTCCCGCAGGGTGGCCAGCCCCGCCTCGTTCCGAGGGCAGGGCAGCCACAGGTGCAGGTAGCCGCTCTCGCTGTATTTATCCTTTACATGGGCAATGGTTCGCTGGATGTGCTCCTCATCGCTCCACTGAGGCCAGTGGGCCTTGCTGTATTCTATCATCCGGCGTACCACCCGCTCTGGCTCCAAATCCCTATCCGCCTCGCTGACAATGCGCCCATAGATGTTTCTGGGCGGCTCCTGCCGGGAGGCCCGGTGGTCCTCCACGGCCTCCCGCATAATTTGCCGCTGCTGAGGGGTAAACCAGCGCTCCAACTCCTTGTCCTCCCAAAGCCACTGCCCGGAGACGGCCTCGTGCTCCTCCCGGCTGACCCGGATGCCCACATCATGATAGGCTGCCACAGTATAGACCATGTTGGGCTCCACGTCCAGTCCGTCCAGCAGAGCAAAGCTGTTCTCCAAAACTACCTGTACATGCTCAGGCCCATGGGCCCTGTCGTGGGCTTCATAAAGAGGCAGGATGTTCTGCTCAATATACGCTTTCAGCTCTGAATCAATGCTCCGCACAGTTCTCTGCTCCTTCCCCTCAGCTCTTTCTCCGCCTGGGCAGGGGGGCATGGCCTGCCCCTCCGGTTTCCAGCTCTTTGATTTTATCCCGGAGATACGCCGCGTGCTCAAACTCCAGCAGCTTGGCAGCGGCCTGCATTTCCTTCTTATAGCGCTCAATAAGCTGGGCCCGCTCTGCGGGAGTATAGTGCTTCTTTTTCTTCTTTCCGTCCTCCTTGTGGCTGGAAATCTCCAGAATCTCCGCCACATCCTTTATAATGGTCTTGGGAGTAATCCCATGGTCCTGGTTGTACTTCTCCTGGATGGCCCTTCTCCGCTCAGTCTCAGTGATGGCATACTCCATGGACTCTGTGACCTGGTCCGCGTACATGATGACCTGGCCCTGGGCGTTTCGGGCGGCCCGGCCAATGGTCTGCACCAGGCTCCTGCCGCTGCGGAGGAAGCCTTCCTTGTCCGCGTCCAGAATAGCCACCAGGGTCACCTCGGGCAAGTCCAGGCCCTCCCGCAGCAGGTTGATGCCCACCAGCACGTCAAACTCACCCAGGCGCAAATCCCGGATAATCTCCATGCGCTCCACAGTGTCAATGTCGTGGTGCATGTACCGCACCTTGATGCCGTAGTTTTCCAGGTAGGCGGTCAAATCCTCGGCCATCTTCTTGGTCAGGGTGGTCACAAGGACCCGCTCCTTCTTCTCCACCCGCAGGTTGATTTCGCTGATCAGGTCGTCAATCTGCCCGTCCGTGGGCTTGACCGTGACCTTGGGGTCCAGAAGCCCTGTGGGGCGGATGACCTGCTCCACCACCTGGGCGGACTTTTCCAGCTCCAAATCCCCGGGGGTGGCGCTGACGAACACAGCCTGGTTGATGTGGGAATAGAACTCGTCAAAGTTCAGGGGCCGGTTGTCATAGGCTGAGGGCAGGCGGAAGCCGTAGTCCACCAGCATCTGTTTGCGGGCGTGGTCGCCTCCGAACATGCCCCGGACCTGGGGCAGGGTCACATGGCTCTCGTCCACAAACAGCAGGTAGTCGTCAGGGAAGTAGTCCAAAAGGGTAAAGGGCGCGCTGCCCGGCTCCCGGCCGGAGAGCACCCGGGAGTAGTTCTCAATGCCCTTGCAGAAGCCAATTTCCGACAGCATCTCCATGTCGTGGCGGGTGCGCTCTGTAATGCGCTGGGCCTCAATCAGCTTGCCTTGGGACTGGAACATGCTGGCCTGTTTTTCCATCTCGCCATACAGGTTGGCAATGGCGGACTTCATCTTATCCCCAGGCACAATGTAGTGGGAGGCCGGGTAGATGCCGATATGCTTCAGCTCTCCGGTCACCTCCCCGGTCAGGGGGATGAACTCCCGGATGCGCTCGATTTCGTCCCCAAAGAACTCCACCCGCACAGCCCTCTCGCTGGACTCGGCGGGGAAAATCTCCACCACGTCCCCCCGTACCCGGAACTTATTTCGGATAAAGTTTACGTCATTGCGCTCGTATTGGAGTTCCACCAGCTTGCGCAGCAGCTCGTCCCGGTTTTTCTCCATGCCCGGGCGCAGAGAGATGACCATGGTCCGGTAGTCGATAGGGTCGCCCAGGCTGTAGATGCAGGACACAGAGGCCACGATAATCACGTCCCGCCGCTCGGACAGGGCGCAGGTGGCGCTGTGGCGCAATTTATCAATCTCATCGTTAATGGCAGAATCCTTCTCAATATAGGTGTCGGTCTGGACAATATAGGCCTCAGGCTGATAGTAGTCATAGTAGGACACAAAATACTCCACCGCGTTCTCAGGGAAGAACTCCCGGAACTCTGAGCACAGCTGGGCAGCCAAGGTCTTGTTGTGGGCCAGAATCAGGGTGGGCCGGTTCAGCTTGGCGATAACATTGGCCATGGTGAAGGTCTTGCCAGAGCCGGTGACACCCAGCAGGGTCTGCTCCTTCATGCCGCTGTTTACGCCCTGCACCAGCCGCTCAATGGCCTCCGGCTGGTCGCCGGTGGGCTGGAACTTAGATGACAGTTTGAAATCCATAGTTTCCTCCACTAGAGTTTGAACGAGCTTTCACACCCGTTGGGTTTTGTTTCTGTCAGACAGACCTTTGCCATATCTCTGGCCCAGTCCAACCGCTCCATGCGGGTGCGGGAGGAGGCTGTGCGCATCTCCCGCATCAGGCCGTTTTTGGCAAAGGAGAACTCAGCGGTGTCAGTAAAGATAATGTGGTCCTTTATGCTCACATCCATGCCGGCCAGGCTGTCCAGCAGCTGGGTGGTGCCCACAATGTCCTCTGCAGAGGGCAGGGCCAGGCCGGTTGGATGGTTGTGGGCCAGAACCACAGCAGAGGCTCTGTATTGGATACAGAGCATGGCCAAGCGCGTCACGTTCATAGAGGCCTCGTTCAGGGTCCCGTCCATGACAATGCCGCTGTAAAGGCGGCGGAACTGGCTGTCAGCCAAAACAACGGCAACAGACTCCGCCTTTTTCCCGAACAGCTCTGACCACAGCAAATCCCGGTAGTCCTCGTAAATCATCTGGTCATTCCGCTGGGCAGGGATGGTGCGGATGCAGCTTTTCGCCACGTCCAGGGTCAGCCGCAGGTACCTCGCGGCCCGGGGCGAGACCCCTTCAATGGAGGCAAGGGCCTCCTCTGAGGTGCCCATGATTGTGGAGAAGCGGCCCAGGTGGCGGGACAGAGCAGCCATGGTACTGTCCGTTTCTTCTGGGGTCAACAGGCAGCTTAAAGCCTCTCTCAGCCTTGCCATGTCTTCCCGCTCAATTTTCTCGTTCCGCGCCCTTTTTGCCACAGCATCCCCCACCTTTTTCACAATACTCCCATTATCATATCAAACGTCCGTTCCGCTGTCAAGCCCCTCGGGAAAGGTTATTTCTGCGGCTGCCAAAACCTAAACTTAGATTTGTCAGATTTGTCATATGGCGGGCAGGGACAGGCCCCATCCGCCCAAGGCAGGGCTTATAAGAAGCGGTAGGGGCTACAGAAATTTTTGCCGGATTCAGGGCTTGTTTGAAAAAAGGCAAAAAGACGGCACTTCCTCTATTTTCAAACAAGCCCTAAGCGCCTGAATCAAGAGCAAATGGAGGAAAGCCAGGGGATTTCAAAGAAGGCCCTGGCTTTTTTGCTGGACCCCAGGTATCCCGTCGGCAGGGGCACAAAATTGACGAACGAAAAATAGGTTTAGCGTCTTCCATTTTATCTCAATATATAGTATACTATTCCAAAAGACAGCGGCTCGCGGGTTTGCGCCCTATCCAGCTTTCAGATAATAGCGTGGCATAGTGTGACATAGCGGATGCTCTTGCGAGAAGCTATCGATATCATAACCAAAAAGGAGCCTTGATACCATGAAAAAGCCCGCCTCTCCACTTGGGCAGCTGGCCCGCCGGGGCCTGTCCCTGCTGCTGTGCTGCCTGTTGACTGTCTGTCTGGGCCTGCCTGTTTCCAGCGCGGCCCAGCCTGATTCCGCTGGGGATACTGCCAGTACTCCGGCTGATTCCCCTGAGCCGGACACCCCGGAGGATTCTGACAGCACGGACAAGCCGGACACAGACGCCAGCCCTGCGCCCAGTGACAGTACCCCTGCCCCGGACGATACGGACAAGCCCGGGGACACAGATGCGCCTGACGGCACTGCCACGCCGTCTCCGGAGGGCTCCCCCGGGCCAGGTGTTTCTCCTGCTCCGGACGGTTCCCCAGAGCCGGGCAGCTCTCCTGAGCCTGACAGCTCCCCAGAACCTGTTGAGAAGCCTGTCACTGTGCGGTTCATCCTCCATGAAGGGGACGAGCTGGAAATCCACCTTCTCCAGGGCGGTACCGTCCGGCCTGAGGATGTGCCCACCGGCCAGGGTGAGGAACTGACCCTGGTGGGCTGGACGGATGTGGAGGGCAATCCAGTGGAGCCGGCCGCGGTGCCCATTCAGGAGGATACGGTTTTCATTGCTCAGTGGGCCAAACGGATTGAGGGTCTGTTTGACTTGGAGTCCCACCGCGCCTATGTTTCCGGCAAGGGCCAGGGCATGTTTTTCCCCAACGCCCCTCTGACCCGGGCTGAGGCTGCGGTCATGCTCTACAGCCTGATGAAAAACCGGGACTGGGAGCCCAGCGGGACAGTCTTCTCTGATGTGCCTGCAGACGCCTGGTACGCAAAGGCTGTGGAAAAGGCCCACAGCTTGGACATGATTAGCGGCTATCATGATGGCACTTTCCGGCCCAACCGGAACATTACCCGGGCGGAGTTTATTACCATTGCCGCTGCCTGTGACGAGCTGGCGGAAGGAGAGTGCCCCTTCACAGATAAGGGCGAGGTCAGCTGGGCAGAGCGCAGCATTGTCTCCGCCTACTGCAAAGGCTGGGTCGCTGGGGGAGGGGACAACAAATTTAACCCTGGCAAGCTCTTGACACGAGCTGAGGCTGTCACCATCATCAACGCAATGATGGGCCGCCGCCCGGACGCTGGAATCAAGAAGCGAGAGGGCGTGAAGAACTTTTACGATGTGTTCCTGGACCACTGGGCCTATGGCCATATTGCCGAGGCCTCTACCACCCACATGTATAAGCAGCTGGATAACGGCGCAGAGGCCTGGACGGACTATGTAAAGGACACGTCCACGCCCAAGAAGGGCTGGATTACCAGCGGCGGCAACCGTTACTATGTGGGCCCTGGGGGCAAGTGCCTGCGGGGGGAACAGACCATTGATGGGAAGAAGTACATATTCGACAACACTGGCGCCGCCTTCACAGGGTTCCGTATGACCAATGGGTGGAAGCGTTACTATAAAAACGGCCTGATGCAGGAGGATATCTCCGAGATGGGTGTGGTAGAGGGCCCGTACCTTATCAAGGTGTACAAGCCCGCCAACTACCTGATTATCTTTGCAAAAGGGGATGACGGCGAGTATAACATCCCTGTGCGCTCCATGATAACCTCCTGCGGAAACCCCACGCCCACCGGCACCTTCTATACTCCCGCCCGGTACCGCTGGCTGGAGATGGTGGGTGGCAGCTGGGCCCAGTGGTGTACGCAGATTAACGGGCCATACCTGTTCCACTCTGTGCCCAATGACATCCGCACCAACACCACTATGTGGGTGAATGAGTACAACCTGCTGGGGAGCACCCGCTCCCTTGGGTGCATCCGGCTGACCTGCCGGGACGCGAAGTGGATGTACGACAACTGCGAGTTGGGCACCCGGGTGGAGATTTCGCCCACAGAGACGGACGGGCCCATGAAAAAGCCCACCAGCATAAAGCTGCCGGCCGGGCACAGCTGGGACCCCACCGACCCCACGGCATACTATCTGTGCCAGCAGAGGGGCTGCCACTAAGAGCGAAACAGGAAACAGCTGGCGGCAGCGGCTTCCGGTACGTACAGCGAACCGGCTTGAGCGTTGGGCCGCATCATCGAGCGAAGCAGCCACGAGGAGCTGACTGCCCGGTATGGGAAGTATGATTGGTTGTATACCGGAGCTTTTGAGTTGGAATAGGAGCCAACTCACGCTGGAATCGTTTAGGCCAGAATATTCCAGACTTATTTCTAAAGCCCGCTTGACATATCTCTGAAAATTGCGTATACTAGGTATCGGATGGAGGACGTCATTCCTCTGGTGCGGCTGGCACCCAGAATCCGATATTTATGCCAGACCTAGGGCTGGAGAGTTGGCAGGCAACAGAAAAACCTGAAAGCTATCCGGCAGAACGGCAAGACGCTGTAGATTGGCGCTGCCGGAAGGAGCCGGGAGTTGGCGGACAACGGTAAAACCAGCTATAAAAGGGAGACGCATGGCGTTGCGGCGCTATAGTCTCCCTCTTTCTTTATCACTATAGTTAACGCAGTTCAAAAGAGGTCAGAGCCCTTTTGAACTGGGCGGTGCGGGTGTACCCACGCTGTCCTGCTCGAAAATCGGTTAATACCGGTTTTCAAGATTGTTTTAATAACACCACGAGGGAAAGACGGTTATGAGGAAATATACGAAGGAAGAGGCTATCCGCATCGTTGTATCTTGTGCGGAAAAGTACCGGGCAGAGCTGCTTGATAGGAGCCTTCTGTTCATCTGCGTGGACAAACAGAGGAGTATTACCGCCGTGGAAACCGCTTTTTTCGACAGAAACTATCTCCATCTGACAGGCCTGAAGCTACATAAGGAGCCGCCTATCTCAGCGGCGGACTTTTTCCGCAGATGTGCTGCCAACCGCCTCAGCCCCTCAGATTTTGCGTTCTCTGAGGACGGTACGACCCATCTAAAGCTGGAGGTGCTGCCTCGTGTACTGAACAAAAACCTCTCCGCTCGTATGCTCGGTGACCCGGACTCAATACGGCCAAAGCTGTACACGGAGAAGCTGGTTGGCGGCACAAAAGCCTGCGTGGGCTTTGTCACGGACTCCCTCTCCGGGGCCTATGTTCCCAACACGGTCCTGAACGAGGATGTCAGAGACAATGTAGGCGGCTGTCTCCAAATTATTGCGGCGTATCGCAAAAGGCTGGACGAGCCCAGGTATGGGGAGCTGACGTACCGCACCAAAAACAAGAGGGTTGACTGGGATAAGGTGGTGTACCCTGCCCCTTATGAGTATATACCTGTTCCGGGGAATTGAGCGCTGGAACCGCACGAGGAAAGGGAGCCCCTTGGGGGCTCCCTTTCCTGCGTACAATTTATCGGATCTGGTATTGATACGTAGTGCCCCCCAAAGGTATGGATATGTACAAAGGGGCATCGGAACTCTCAACTTCCGCTGGGCATTCAATCAGACAATGATAATGACAGGTTATAAGCGGGTCACAAACAATCATGTAGCTTCCCCATTCAAACCTATCTCCATCCGGAGCCTCCACAAAGGAAATTCCTTCATATATATGGCCATCTTTATAATTAGCTGCTGCTACCGGTAAGTCTCTGGTGCACACACTGCGCGTGGAGTTATTGTAGTAGGAGCCGTCTACATGAATGTACACCTTTCCGCTTGGAGCTTCGTAGCATGTAGATGTGCCGGAAGCCTTTGAGGGGGCGACCTTATCACTGAATGCAACATAATTCAGGGTGAAGTCAAAATCAGCCGTGCTTATAGGCTCACCAGGGGTTATTATTGGAACCGGAGCCGGCTCCGGCGCTGCATCCGCGATTTCGCTGGAGCTCTCCGCCGGGTTTGAGCCGGCAAAGCCTGAACTGCCTGTATCCGTAGAACAGGCAGTCAGCCCCACCAGCGCCGCCATAAGCAGCGCCAAAATGGATTTTTTCATGTGTATTCTCCTTAAAAATTTCTCAGCGACGGCCCTCCCATAGGGCAGACTTGTGCCTGCCCCTGGGCTGCGCCGCTGAGACAACAAAAGCGGCACAGGGAACTTGACCCTACACCGCCGGAAGCTACACACAAAATCTGAATCAGCCCCTTGTAAAAACCCAGGGGATTGTTTATAATAGATATGGTGCAGATATTCTGCTGTGTGGGAGGGAGAGCTCCTGCATAGGGGCGTAGGGGATGGCGGTCCTCTGCGCCCTGCCTTTTGCTTCTGTGTCTCTACTACTCATTTTACACCATCTTACAGAGAATAGCAAGTACTTTTTTGCGGGATAGGCACAGCGCGGGGAATCCACAAAGAAAAGGCATGGCCCTCTCAGAGGCCATGCCCTTGATATATTTGGATTATTCCTCCTGTGCTTTCAGCTGCCTGTTTATGGCACAAATAATCCCCTTAATTGACGCAATGCTGATATTGCTGTCCACCCCCACGCCAAAGCACATCCGGCCTCCATGCTTCAGCTGAATATAGGACACTGCCTTAGAGTTAGCCCCTGCGGAGATAGCGTGCTCGCTGTAGGAGACGAACTCGTAGTCCTCCAGCCCAATGGCGTGGAGAGCATGGAAGAAGGCGTCAATGGGCCCGTTGCCCTTGCCGGAGATGGCTTTGGTCTCGCCGTGGTAGCGGATGGTACCCTCGAAGTCCACAATCACCTGGCCGCTGCCGCCATCTTCCTCAAAAATCTTATAGGTCAGCAGATTATAGGGCTGGGTAACCTCCAGATAGTTGTTGTTGAAGATGTCGAACACCTCGTCCGGGCTGATTTCCCGGCTCTTCTCGTCACAGGCTTTTTTTACCAGCGCCCCGAACTCAGGGTGCATGGCCTTAGGCAGGATATAGCCAAAATTCTGGTGCATCACAAAGGCCGCGCCGCCCTTGCCGGACTGGCTGTTGATGCGGATGATGGGTTCATACTGCCGCCCCAAATCCGCTGGGTCAATGGGCAGATAGGGCACCTCCCAGTAAGGATTGTTCTCCTTCTGCATCATGTTCACACCCTTGTTGATGGCGTCCTGATGGGAGCCGGAGAAGGCCGTGAACACCAGGGCCCCGGCATAGGGGTGGCGGGGGTGTACTTTCAGCTGGGTGCAGCGCTCGCACACGTCCCGGATATGGTTCATGCTGCTGAAATCCAGCTCCGGGTCCACGCCCTGGGAATACAGGTTCATGGCCAGGTTCATGATATCGCTGTTGCCGGTGCGCTCCCCGTTGCCGAACAGGGTGCCCTCCACCCGCTCGGCCCCGGCCATAACCCCCAGCTCAGTGGCGGCAGTGGCAGTGCCCCGGTCGTTGTGGGGGTGTAGGCTGATAATGGCGCTGTCCCGGTGCTTCATGTTCCTGCAGCAGTACTCGATTTGGTCAGCATAGGTGTTGGGGGTGGACATCTCCACGGTGTTGGGCAGGTTGATGATGACCTTGTTGTCCGGGGTGGCGCCCAGCTCCTCCAAGACCTTGTCGCAAATCAGCACCGCGTTCTCCATCTCCGTTCCGGAGAAGCTCTCAGGGGAGTACTCATAGCGGATATTGGTGTCACTGTTCTTGGTAATCTCCTCAGTGAGCTGGCGGATGAGCTTTGCCCCCTCCACAGCAATGTTGATGACCCCCTGCATGTCAGTGTTGAACACCACCCGGCGCTGGAGGGTAGAGGTGGAGTTGTAGAAGTGGACAATCACGTTCTTGGCCCCGTCAATGGCCTCAAAAGTCTTGCGAATCAGATGCTCTCGGGCCTGGACCAGTACCTGGATGGTGACGTCCTCTGGGATAAGGTCCTGGTCAATCAGGGCCCGGAGGATTTCGTATTCCGTCTCGGAAGCGGAGGGGAAGCCCACCTCAATCTCCTTAAAGCCAATGTCGCAGAGCATCTGGAAGAACTCCAGCTTCTGCTCCAGGTTCATGGGATTGACCAAAGCCTGGTTGCCGTCCCGCAAATCCACGCTGCACCAGACAGGGGCTTTTGTGATGGTTTTGTCCGGCCAGGTGCGGTCGGGTAGGGTGATGGGCTGGAAGGGTTTGTACTTTTTGTAGCCGAGGTTCATAGGTATCTTTCCTTTCAAGAATATTTTACAAGATAAAGCAGCGCCGAATAGCGAGCAAACCGGAAGTTTTCGTCCACCTTTTTCAAAAGGTGGCTGGGTTCGGGACAGAGTCCCGAGGTCTTGCTCTTAAGGGGCGGCGCGCATAGCGAATAGAGCGAGGCAGGGCGCAATTCATTCCCCAAAACATCCGGCCGTCGTACCAGTCCGCGCCGCCAGAGAACCCAGTCGCGCAAATCCGTTGAGTTGGGGAATCACGGATTTCCCAACTCATGGAGAGCCGCAGGCCGTCTGTAGGGGCGTAGGGGCCCTAAACTTAGCTGTTAACTCCCGTTTTCTGATGTAGCGGCATCTGACCGGAACGCTTAGGGCCCAACGCTTTGGAAAGCCAGTCCGCATCTCTCCGCCAGTTTGGAAACGCAGGTTTCCAAACTGTGCGGAATTGTGCTGTGTGGGTGGGCGGCGCGGATGGGTGCCTCTGTCGGGCTTGGGAGGGACGCTTTGAGTTCTGCCTCTCTCCGTTCACTGTGCGCGCCGCCTCTAAGGTCAAGGGCCAGACCTTGGGACTTTGCCCCAAACCCCGCCAGGTGGACTTTTTGAAAAAAGTCCCCTGGACCCCTCAAAAACTTTCAATCCGCCCGGACGTTTGTGCTTGTGCTGGGCCCTGCCCCGAGCCGTTAGGCGCTCCCCCTCTCGTTCTCTACCGCGCCCGCGCAATAAAGAACAGCCTGGGGAACCGGAATATAATCTCCCCGTTTTCCTGCACTGGATACGCCTCCTTCACCTGCCGGAAGACCTCCTCACAGAATCCCTGCCGGGACTCCTCGTCCACCGCCGCGTCCAAATAGGGCCGCAGGCCCGTGGAGCTGTACCACTCCATGATGGACTGGTGAGAAGGCATCCGGTGCATATAGGTGGTCTCCCACATGGTGAAGTCCCGGGTGCTGTTGGCCAGCAAGTCAAAGTACTCCTCTGGCTTCAGGGTATAGAAGTTTCGGTGATAGGGGATGCGCTCCCGCCATTCTTCCCGCTCCACTGTGCGGGCGATAATTTGATGGATAGGCTCCTGAAAGTTCATCGGAACCTGCACCGCCAGCACGCCGCCTGGATTCAGCAGGCTCAGCAGGCCGGGCAGCAGCCTGGGATGCTCCGGCACCCACTGGATGCAGGCATTGGAGAACACCAAATCAAAGTCATGGGGCAGGGTATCCAGCTGGGTGCTCACATCGCACTGGAGAAATTCCAGCTCTGGATGTGCCCGCTGGGCGGCCCCCACCATGTTGGAGGAGAAATCTACCCCCAGGACCTTTGCGCCGGGAAAGCGATTTGCCACCACTTGGGTGCTGTTGCCAGGCCCGCAGCCCACATCCAGGGCTTTGGCAGGGGTCAGCTCCAGGCGGGCGGCAAGGTCTTCCGCAGGCTGGGTCCGCTCTTTCTTGAATCTTAGGTAGAGTGCTGGATTCCAATCAGACATAAAAACCGTCCTTTCCTTTGGTTTCAGCCCCGCAAGAGTCTGACCTCCAGGCTGGGCGGCAGCGGCAGAAAGAAAGCCCCGGACGCTTATAGAAAGCATCCGGGGCGAAAATCCAAAGATTAC
Source organism: uncultured Eubacteriales bacterium (assembly GCA_910580045.1). Taxonomy (GTDB): domain Bacteria; phylum Bacillota; class Clostridia; order Oscillospirales; family Acutalibacteraceae; genus Acutalibacter. Next base: position 37,378 of record CAJTXF010000005.1, on the reverse strand, counting down.
CGCGGTACCACCCGTGATTTCAGAATGAGCTTGCGCACATTCCCTCATTGCCTCTGACAAGGCCGGGCGTATAACGCCGCCGCACGTCCCACACCTACTGAACTGCACATAGCCAGCCTTTGGGCAGGGAAACTCAGGGACCAGTATGCGCGCCACGCCGCCTGCCTGCTCGCACCACCCGCAGGCTCTCTGAAAAGCGTCTGTGCCGCCTTCTTCCCGTCACAGTCTTTTGTAGTTTTCATGATTATACACGATTCAGCGTTGATTGTCAAGAGGTAAATTACATAGGGGTTGTCCCAACCACAGAGATAATCATCTGCGTTCCCCTGCCCGTAGGGAGGGGAACACGAAAAACTCTCCGAAAGGGATACTCTCATTACATGGGGGATATCCCGCACTCACCGAAAGGCCCGCTCTCTGTGTGCTGGCTTTGTGAAGCAGCTGGGCCCCTGGACTTTGGGGTTCTGCGTGTTCCCAAAGATTTTTAGTAGGGCTCAAAGCAGAGGTCCAAGTCCACTGTCACGCCAATGCCCGGCACAGTGCCCTGGTCGCTGTACTGCCAAGTCTGGAAGCCGTAGCAGACAGAGGGCAGGGCATTATATTCCGCGTACCAAAAGTCGTAATCTTTCAGCTCCTCCAGGTTATAAAAATGATAGGCCTGGTTCTTATTGAAATAGACGCAGGGGGTATACCCCTCCTTCTGAATCCGCTGGCAGAACGCAGCAGCGCATTTTGTCACCGTGGCCCCAGGACAGTCCAGCGCCCGCAGGGTATCAGCGGGCAGGGTCTCACTGGGGACAGGGTCTTCCCAGTCAAACACCACAGGATAGTCCAGCTCCGCGCCGTCCAGCTTTTCCAGCACATACTCAGCCTCAGCCTTGGCCTCCTCCTCTGATACGGCCTGGGAGAAGAAGTATACCCCACGCTTCAGCCCGGCGTTGGAGGCGCCCAGCATATTTTCCTGAAACCGGCTGTCATCCTGCAGCAAGCCCTGGGTCATGCCCCGGTAGCCCAGGCGGATGATGGCGAAATCCACCCCCGCGGCCTTGACCGCGTACCAGTCAATTTCTCCCTGAAACTCGGACACGTCAATGCCCACGCTGGCCCCAGGGTACCGGCGGAAGCCGTCCTCGCCGTCAGTGAATTTCTGATGGTCATAGGTGTTGTCCGGAATGCGGAAGTCGGGAACAATCATCTCTCCGTTATAGATGTCCTCCACCAGGCGCATCCCCTCAGGAATCACCATGCCGCTGGAGGCTGACTCCTCGCCCGAGCTGTCCCGGGTAAAGAAGACGATGAGCAGGGTAATCAGCACCACCACCAGGGCAACTGCCCCGCAGATAACCGACAGGCGTTTGATAAGTCCTTTGTCCATTCCTTGCATACCTTGCATAATTTCTCCAATCCATATGTAGGGATAGGCGCGGCCTGTTCTCAGCCGTAGCCTTTCAGCGCCAGCGTAATAGGCACCTTGACTGAGACACCGGGCACGTCGCCCTCTTTGGTGTACTGCCACAGGGCGAAGTCATAGTAAAAGCTGGGGATATTTTGAAACTCCGCATACCACAGGTTGTAGTCGCTCAGGCGGGACAAATCCAGGCGCTTATAGGCCATGTTCTTGTCCGCGTAATAGCAGGGGGTGGCGCCGGTGGCCTTTTTGACCAGCCCGCAGAAGGTGTCGATAAAGCCTGTGACCTGATCCCCGTTGCAGCGCACGGTGCGGGAGTTCTCGTCCTGGGTGCCATCGTCCTTCAAATCGTACTCCCAGTAAAAGGCGATGGGGTAAGTCACCGAGTAGGGCCGTATCTGCTCGATGACGAAGTTGGCCTCCTCCTTAGCCTCCGCCTCCGACACGGCCTTGGAGTAGAAATACACACCCACGGGCAGGCCGGCCTCAGAGGCGCCCTGCATATTCTTCTCAAACTGGGTGTCCGGGATAAGGCGGCCCTTGACGTTCTCCCGGTGGCCGACGCGAATCATGGCAAAGTCCACATTGTTCTTCACCTGCTGCCAGTCAATGTCCCCGGCCTTGGAATTTACATTGATGCCCACCTTGGCCTCACCGCCGGTGTACTCCACCACACCGTTTTCCACCACAAAGTCCGTGGGCTCATAGCTGTTGGTGGGGATGTCGTAGAAGGGGATGGTGGTGTTGCCCTCATATAAATCATTGACCTCGGCAGTAGCGCCGGAGTGGCTGATTAACTCCACCAGGTGAGAGCGGGGACCCTGGGAGAGTGTCATGGCGGACAAGGCAACAATGACTGCCACCAAGAACACCGTGACGGCAATAAACATGTTTTTGCCCATTTTCATGGCAGTTATCCTCTTTTCTATAAGTTGGTCTCCATGGGGAAAGCCCGCCCCCTTAGGGGCTTGCATGGGCTTTTTTTATATTATACATGAAAATCGTCGAAAAGGCAAGCCGCAAGCGGAGATATCCATTTATTAAGAAATTTTGAGGGGAATGGCCCCCGGGCCCTTGCTCTAAACTTTTTTGAAATCCCCCATTGACATTTGCACACCAATGGTGTATAATGTCGATTAGACACGCGGGCGTAGCTCATCTGGTAGAGCGCCACCTTGCCAAGGTGGAGGTAGCGAGTTCGAGCCTCGTCGTCCGCTCCAATTAAATAGTCCCGCCAAGAATAGAGAAGCGACAGCTTCCCTATTTTTTATAGACGGAGATTTTTCCCGTTTCCGTTCACTGCCCCAAAGTTCTAAACAGAAAGCAGGGAAGCCCATGACCCAGCCCAAGGCTCTGGCCATTATCAATGAGGTTCGCAAAGCGATTGTCGGCAAGGATACGGTGGTCTGCAAGGCGCTGATGGCTGTCATCGCCGGGGGCCACATTCTTTTGGAGGACAACCCTGGCGTTGGAAAAACCACCATGGCCCTGGCCTTTTCCCGGGCCATGAGTATGTCTTTCAGCCGGGTGCAGTTTACCCCCGAGACTATGCCTAGTGACGTGGTAGGCTATTCTATGTACAATAAGGAGACCGGCCGGTTGGAATACCGCCCTGGCGCGGCTCTGTGCAACCTGTTTTTGGCTGACGAAATCAACCGCACCAGCGCCAAGACCCAGAGCGCCCTTCTGGAGGCCATGGAGGAGGGCCAGGTCACAGTGGACGGCATCAGCCGCCCGCTGCCTGTGCCCTATACGGTCATTGCCACCCAGAACCCCTTGGGCACGGCCGGGACCCAGCCTCTGCCTGAGTCCCAGCTGGACAGGTTTATGCTCCGGCTCTCCATTGGTTACCCCTCGGTAGAGCAGGAGGTGAAAATCCTAAAACAGACTGAGGGCCGCCGCCCCTTGGACTCTATTGTCCCAGTGGCCGCCCTGCAGGAGGTGGAGGGCATGCGCCGGGAGGCTGCTGCTGTCCATGTGGCGGAGGATTTGTACCGCTATGTGGCGGAGCTGTGCACAGCCACCCGGGAGGACCCGTCTCTGCGGCTGGGGGCCAGCCCCCGGGCCGGAAGCGCGCTGATTCGGGCCTGCCGGGCCTCGGCCTGGATGGGCGGGCGGGACTATATTGTGCCCGCGGACATTAACCTGCTTTTCTACGATGTGCTGAGCCACCGTGTGGTTTTAGAGCCTCAGGCCAAAATGAACGGCCTGGACGCCCACTCTGTGCTGGAGGGCGTGATGGCCCAAGTGTCTGCCCCCAGGCTGCTGAAGTGAGGGGGGCTTCCGGTGCTGAAAAATTTTCTGCGATATCTGATTGTGCTGCTGTGCACAGGAGCATTCTTTATCTGTTTTAACGGATACTTCTCCATGTACGTGTTTTTGCTGTCCCTGGCCCTGCCTGTGCTGTCTCTGCTGCTGTCCCTGCCGGGTATGCTGACTCTGCAGGTCACGGTCTGCGTGCCTGGGGAGGAGGGGACTCCTCACACGGCCAAGGCTCAGCCTGTGCCCCTGCATGTGGCTGCGGTGACAAAATCCCCCCTTCCGGCAGGACGTGCCAGGCTGCGGCTGAGCATAACCAATCATTTTACCGGCGAGGCCCAGGCGGAGAAGCTGGAATTCTCCCCCAGCCGTATGCCGCAGATTTTAGAGCACAAGCTGACCTCCGGCACCTGCGGGGTAATCAGCTGCCAGCTGACCAAGGCCCGGGCCTATGACCTGCTGGGCCTTTTTTGGTTGCCTGTCAGGCTGAAAAAGGCCGGGCGCTGCCAGCTGGTGGTGATGCCCACTGTACACCGGCCAATCCTGGGCCTGGGGCAGACCTGCTCCTGGAGCAGCGACGGGGAGCGGTTCTCCCCCCACAAGCCTGGCAGAGACCCAACGGAGCTGTTCGGCCTGCGGGACTACCGCCCGGGAGACAGGCTGAGCCGGGTGGACTGGAAGCTCTCTCAAAAAACCGGGGAACTGCTGGTCCGGGAGGCGAGCCTTCCCCTGGCAGACCAGGCCCTCCTGCTGCTGGACCTGTCCGGCACGGGGCTGGAATCGGACGGGCTGATGGATGTATTCGCCACCTTGACCCAGTTTCTGATTGAGGAGAAGCTGGAATACATGGTGGGCTTTTCCCAGGCAGGCCGCTGGGTTTTTCTGCCGGTGACAGAGCCAGAGGAGGCTTTGCTGGCTGAGGAGACGGTTCTGCGCACAGCGGATTGCCGCTCCCCCAAGCCGCCCCAGGATATGCCGGGCGGGGTGTCCCGGGTGGTGTATCTGTGCCCCAAGCCGGATTTGGCTCTGCTGGGCCAGCTGAGCAAGAAGTACCCTGGGGCACGGCAGCATATGGTGTCCCTGGACGCCTGGGGAGAGAGGGCTTCACTGCCGCCGGAGATTCTGCCTGTGCGGGTGCGCCTGGGCTCTGTGGCAGAGGATTTGCAGGGCCTTATGCTGTAAGGCGCGGATTCATCCAGTAGAAAGGAGGCATCCCATGGCCAATCACTCCCCAAACCTGCAGCTGGACCGGCCCCGGCTTCTTCTTACAGAGACTCGTCCTCTGCACAAATGGCTCTTTTACACTGTGCTTCTGGCCCTGGGAGGCCTGGGCGCTTGGGGCAGCTTTCTCACTGCTTTTGAGATTCCTGCTTCCCCGGGGGTCCTGGCAGTCTTTGGCGCCCTCAGCTGCGGCTTTGTGCTGTGGCGGCAGGTGGATACCCGCCGCCGCTGGTGGTCTGTCTCCTTGGCAGGATGGATTGTGTGGCTTTTGGCCCTGGTCTTCCTGTTTGAGCAGTGCCTTCATGGGGCCGTGCGTACTGTGAACACCATGCTGGACTTCTACAGCACCAAGCTGAATTATGATTTGCCTGTGCTCACCTTGGCCTACAGTCCCGGCAGTCCCCGCCCCAGCGCCCAAGAGGCCTGCACAGTCTTTTTCTCCCTGGTACTTTTTCCCTTCTTCTGGCTTATGGGGCATATGATGGTCCGGCGGCGGAGCGCCCTGGGCCCCTTCTGCCTGACAGGCGTGCTGCTGGTGTTCCCCCTCAGCTTCTCCATTCTGCCCGGGGAATGGGCGCTTGGCGCGCTGCTGATGTTTTGGAGCGCCCTGTTTTTGGTCTCCTCTGTACTGCAGGGAAGGGAGGGCCTGCTGGGCCGCAAGGAGTACTATAAAGCCTCTGGCGTGGCCGCTGCCCGGCCAGGCACGCTGCTGATTCTGCCCCTGCTGCTTCTCTGTATGCTGGGAATCTACTATATGAACCCGCCTGAGACATATACCCGTCCCCGGATTGTGGACCAGCTGCGGGACTTTGTGGAGGAGGGCATGGGAGCCGGGGCCTATCTGCCGGGGGGACAGGGCAACAGCAATCAGCAGGTCCAGCTGAACAAGCTGGGCAGCCGGAGCTATACTGGAGAGACCGTCCTGCGGGTCCGGTTCGACTGGGCCCAGGACACGCCCTATTACCGGGACCAGACCAAGGAGTACCTGAAGAGCTTCACAGGCAGCGTATACACCGGGGACTCCTGGGAGCGCCTGCCCCTGGCTGCCCGGGAGGAGCTCTCCCGGCTGGAGCTGGTGCCCCAGAACCAGCAGGCGGAGTACAGCCGGGAAATCCATATTCACAGGCTTGACAGCTTTACCAGCTACACCCTCTCAGTGGAGAATCTGGGGGCCAACCCACGGTGTGTGTTCACCCCCTGCGGGCTGAGAAACACCCCGGAGGAGCTTTCTGCCCAAGGAATGGAATTTGTGGACGATGGCTTTGTCAAGTCCTCCAACTTCCTTACCGGCACCCGGGAGTATACTTTGGAGGGAGAGGGACAGGTCAGCGGCATGAACTATTTTGGCAGACTCATGAACCAGTTTACCTCCGAAACCTTTGGCCTTGCCGAGCAGTCCGGCCTGATGGAAACTATCGTTTATACCCGAGCCCTCCCCCACTCCAAGTATGTGAGTGAAAGTGCCTTGAAGTTTGCGGAGAGGATGGGCTCTTACGGGACTGCTACTGTATCTCTTGAGGAGAAAGAGAACCCTATGGCCCTTCTGCTCTCTGATTTGGAGTCCCAGGGCCAGATTCCAGACCTGTGGACCTTTTCTCCTCAGCTGCGGCAGGAACTCCTTTCCAGGGACGCCCCGCCTGAGAGCTTCTTCACCAAGATGGAAGATTATAACCGATTTGTCTACCAGTACTACACCCAGGTGCCGGAGGAACTGGCGGACTTTTTGGAGCGCTACCGTGAGGCCTTTGATTTGGAGCCGGCATCGAGCTGGAATCCGAAGACCCGAGTCAGGTATCAGGATGGATATATTGACCTGGAAGACTTTTCCGGCAAGGACGACTTCCGCCATCGGGACGGCCCAGTGTATTTTGCCAACCGCATTGCCGAGACCTTTGCCAAGTACTATGACTACTCCCTGGCCCCGGCCTCTTCCAGGAACGGCCAGGACTTTGTGGAGTTCTTCCTGGACGAGTCCCACGAGGGGTACTGCGTCCACTTTGCCAGCGCGGCAGTGCTGCTCCTGCGCTCTGCCGGGTACCCGGCCCGGTACGCCGAGGGCTATGCCGTGCCCTGCCCGGACGGCCTTTGGGCTGATGTGCCGGACTATAACGCCCACGCCTGGGTGGAGGTCTACTGCGGCGGTACCGGCTGGGTGCCGGTAGAGGTGACCCCTGCCTCCACAGACAACCCTGCCTCCTATTACGATGCCATCCTTCCCCCAGAACCAGAGGCCCATCAGCCCCAGGCCCCAGAGGAGGAGCCCATGCCCACGCTGTCTCCCCGGCAGCACAGCCCTGTGGAGCAGGACAGCCAGCTGAGCACAGCCAGTCCCCGTCCCAGCCATACACCTGGGCCAGAGGGCGCCTCCAGCCCGGAGGGCGGAGGCAGCGGAGGGAACGAACATTGGCCTGCCGTTTTGGCCGGGGCCGCTGTATTGGCAGGCATTGCCGGAGCCCTCTGGCTGAACCGGAGCCTGCGGCGCTCCTACTGGAAGAAAGCGCTCACCCAGCCTGATTGCAGCGCGGCAGCCCTTCGGGCCTATGCCCTGCTGCTGAAGCTCTATGGCTGGGAGGCTCTCTGCGGCCGGAGAAGCGCCCAGCCTGTGCGCTGGAAGGAGCTGGCGGAAAAAGCGCGGTACAGCAGCCACGAGCTCTCCCCTGAGGAGCTGGGGGAGCTTGTCTCCGCGGGAGAGGCCCTAAAGAAAAAGCTGCGGGCTCAGCTGCCCTGGCCGCAAAAGCTCCGCTGTTGGCTGAGCGGGCTAATATAGGCAGGCCCTTTGCGCTGGGTGAAAGTGATAGGAAACAGGAGGAAATCTTATGAGCCCTCTTGCCTCAATCGCTCTGGGCAAAACCATGGAAAAGAGGCTCCGGGCAGTGGGCATCCACTCTGCCGGAGAGCTAGACCGCTTTTGAACCCGGCGGCACGGATGTGCCCGCGCCGCTCAAGTGCGTTTACTATAACCAGCTCACCCAATAAAAGCGGAGGCAGCGCCGCAAAAGCGCTGCCTCTCTGTTTTGTTACCGCTTGTCCTGGCCGGTCATCTTGGTCAGCAGGCGAAGCAGGGTGTCCTTCTCCGCCGCAGTCAGTCCGGCGGTGGCCTCCTCCCCCCACTGGGTCAGGTACCCCCAGATAACCGGGGCCAGGCTCTCTCCCTTTTCAGTGAGATAGAGTTTGTTCTGCCGCCTGTCGCTGGGGTCTGTCTCCCGGTAAAGACAGCCCAGTTCCTCCAATTTCTTGGTCCTGCGGGTGACCGTGCACTTTTCCAGATACATGTGGTTGGCGATGCTGTCCTGGCTGGCCCCAGGGTGCCTGTGCACATGGAGGAGAATCATGTACATGGCCCCAGTGAACTCGTACTCCCGCAGTTTCTCCCCCATAAATTTCTTCCGGTTCCGGAACAGGAAGGTCAGGGCCCGGCCCAGCTCCCGGCTGAACTTGCCTGCCTCCTGCTTTGCCTGAGGGGCAGGGGGCTCCCGCAGGGTCACCCCGCAGACCTGCTCAAAGGTGAAGTCTGCCTCCGGGCCCTGGTACACCACCACATGGTAGAGCCGTTCCAAGGCCGCGGCAAGCTCTTCGTCTGATTTTCCCGGCTGGGCGCCGCCCTCTGCTGGGGGGAGGAGCATAATGTGGTAATCCACCCCGAACAGCACAGAATCCACCCGGGTCATCACCGCGCCGCACCGGTGGTAAAAGTTCACCCGCCGCCTGCGGACAGCCAGTTCGGCTTGGTCCCGGGCGCACTCGGGACTCTCCACCTCGAACAGCAGGGAGACATCCTTGCCGTTCAAAGCCTGGCGGAGCAATTCCAGGCACTGGCTGCCCACGCCCTGGCCCCGGCGCTCTGGCTGGACGGCAAAATAGTTGATAAGCGCAGCAGGCGAATCCTCACCTTCCAGGATGAACACCGCATAGGCGGCCATCCCGTTCTCATCGTAGAAGCCCACAGAGGCCTGCTTTCCCTCCTGAATCAGCCGCTCCATCCACTCCCAGGGCATCAGCTCGTCTGGGGGGAAGTCCCGGGCAAGGCAGGGGCGGTATATTTCCTTTGTCTGTTCCAAGCTCAAGGCGCGCAGCTCCATTGGTATATCCTTTCTCCAGGCAGATATGCTGGATGTGTTTGGTGCAGTTATCATATGCTTCCTATTTTATCAAACTTTTGCCCCAAGGGCAAGAGGGAAATCCCGGCAGGTGAGATGGGTTCACCCAAAAAGGGTTTACAGAGTAACCTCAAACACCAGCAGCTCCAGTTCTTCACTGCCAGTGTTCTCAATGCCATGGGCAGCGAAAGGGGCGTTCATGATAATGTCCCCCTGCTTTACCTGGGCCTGCTCGCCCTCCTGGTGGTATACACCCTCCCCCCGCAGCAGAATATAGAACTCGTTGTCCCTGCCGTGCTTATGCAGGCCGAAGCTGGCCCCTGGGGGCAGAATGGTGTGGTTGATAAAGGACACAGGGCCCTGAATTTCCGCCCCGTCAAAAACCGTGCCGTGGCTGCAAAGGCCTTTTCCCCCGTGGATGGCCTCGCTGTGCATTTCCATGTCTAAGAAGTTGCGAATCGTCATTATGCTTGCTCCTCTCTGGGAAATCGTGGGGCTGGAGATTCTAACTCTGCCGACTGGCCCAAAGCCTGTGCATGCGGATATAATAGGCTGTCACCAGAACCACCGCCGCGCCGGTCCAGGCCCCCACCTCGGCGTAAAAGATGCCCTCCTGCCCAATGGCCAGGGGCAGGAGCAGGGCAATGCCGATACGCATCACCATCTCCATGAACCCAGAGGCCATGGGTACCACTGTGTCCCCCAGGCCCATCAGGGCAGAGCGGTAGATGTGCAGCATATACAGCACCGGCAGGCACAGGCTCATGATAGCCAGATAGTGGTAAGCAATGGCCATGGAGGCCTCCGCTTCCTCTGGGGCGCCGGAGATAAACATGCCCAAAAAGGCTCTGCCGAACACCAGCATACAGAGGGTGATGACCGCGGAGGTCAGCAGGGCAATCACTGCCGCGGAGCGCATCCCGGAGCGAATGCGCTTTAAGAGCCCGGCCCCCAGGTTCTGCCCCACAAAGGATGTAACCGCGTATCCGTAGGAGGTAGCGGCAATTTCCAGCAGGCCGTACAGCTTGTTGGTGGCTGTAAAACCCGCGATAAACAGCATCCCGTACCGGTTCACCACAGACTGGACCACCATGCCGCCCACAGAGATAATGCCATTCTGCAGGGCCACTGGGAAGCCCAGCCGCAGGAGGGTGGGGGCCATGTCCCTGGCTGGGAGCAGGTCCCGCTTTTCCAGGCGGATGATGGTGATTTTGCGCACTGCCAGGAAGCAGTACACTGTGGATACAGCTTGTGCAATGATGGTGGCGGCGGCAGCCCCGGCAATCCCCCAATGGAAGCCCATCACAAAGAGCAGGTCCAGGGCAATGTTCACCACTGTAGCCACCACGACTGCGTAAAGAGGCGTCTTGCTGTCCCCCAGGGCCCGGAGGATGGAGGCCAGCAGGTTATAGGCTGTGATAATGGGAATGCCGCTGAAAACAATCCGCAGGTAGAGCAGGGAATCGCCTAAAATTCCCTCCGGGGTATTCAGCAGGAGCAGCACAGGCCGGGCACATAGCTGGCTGATAAGAAGCATCAGTCCAGCGGCAATGGTGCACAGGCCCACCGAGGCCCCTATGGAGCGGGAGAGCTGACGGTAGTCCTTGGCCCCGAAATACTGGGACATCAAAATGGAGAAGCCCTGGGCCAGGCCCTGCATGACGCTGAGGACCAGCCAGTTGAGCCAGTCGGCGGCGCCCACAGCGGCCAGAGCTTGCACGCCCACCACCTGGCCCACCACGGCGGTGTCCACCACGGTGTACAGCTGCTGGAACACATTGCCCAGCATCAGGGGCAGGGCAAAGGTAAGAATGAGCTTGGTAGGGCTTCCTTGGGTCAGGTCACGGATACGCTGGGTCTTTTCTGTCATGTTGGATTCCTTTCTATGGATGGGACTTTTTCTGCTTTCTCCGCTTGGGGGCGGGGAAAATCATTCAATGCTTTTATTCAGTACAGCTTGACGCCGAATTCCACCGCGGCCCTGCGCCAGTACTTCTCCGGCACCTGAGGCCAGGAGGGCAGCTCTACGCACTCGGCCTGATAGAGCCGGGCCGCCCGGCTGGGTACAACAAGGAAGGGGTCCTGCCCGGTGAGCACATTGTGCCGGAGCATGGCCGCCCAGACAGGAGCCCGCTCTGTCAGGCCGGAGGCCTTCAGATTGTCCAGGGCTTCCCGCCAGTCATAGGGCACGGTCACCGCCTGGGGGTACCAGGCCCCCTTGCGCAGGGTGAGGAAGGTCATCACCCCCGTCTTGGCATAGGGGGCCGCCTGCGGCCCCTCCCGCCGGGAGCGGCTGTATACCGGGGCGCCCACCGAGCCCGAGCAGGCCATCCGCTTCCCCCGGTGGGAGATGCTCCACACCCGGTGGTTGTGGCCCTTGATGAGGAAGCTCTCCTGCAAACGGCCCAGCACCTCCAGGGACTCCGGGTCCCCCCGCATCTCGGCCCGGGTGGTCTCCGGCGAGCCGTGGCAGTAGGCCAGAGGGGGCGCGCCCTCCAGCTGCCAGACCCCGGAAATGGGCAGCTGCTGGAACCAGCTGAGGTCCTCGGGGCTCAGCCGCTCGTAGCAGTGGAGCAGCGCCCCCTGGCAGGAGCCCTCCCGCCACTCGCCGGGATTCTCCCGGTGGTTTATCATATACTCTTCCCGGTTGCCCCGGATAAACCGGCAGTCATGCCGCCGGGCGGCCTCCCGGAGCAGCTCTAGGGTCCGCTCAGGGTAGGGGTGGTCAGTGATATAGTCCCCAAGGAAGAGATAGTGGGTGGCGCCCCGGGCCTCCGCATAGTCCAAGCAGGCGCGCAGGGCGGAAGAATTGCCGTGGACATCAGCCAGCACGGCTATTAGGGGAGTGCGGCTCATGATAGAATACCTCCGTTTTTGCTTTTGAATATCCAGGCTCCGACTGCCACGGCCACTGCCAGGTTGAGGGAATCCACGTCCGGACTTTGGGCGATGAACAGAGGCTGGCCGTACTGCCGGAACTCTGGGGGAAGACCTGTGGCCTCGTTGCCGAAGACCAGGGTATAGCAGGAGGAACGGGGACAGGTCTCTGGGGTGAGAAGCGCGCCGCCCTCCAGCATAAAGGGAAAGACATCCCGGCCAGAGCCGAAGCGGGCCAGATAGGCGGGAAAGTCCGGGAACTCCTCTGTCTCCATCTGAAAGGCCGCCCCCATAGAGGCCCGGATAGCCTTGGGGTTCCAGCGGTCGGCCCCGCCGCCAATAAGGGCCAGATTCTTGATTCCAAACCCCAGCAGGGTACGCTGAATGGTGCCCAGATTGCCCATGTCGCCAGGCTGGACCAGGGCAGCGTGAGGGGCGGCGGAATCCAGCTGGGCGGGGAACTTCTCGAATAAAGCGGCAGCATAGCAGATTTCCTTTTGGGAAATGCGCTGGAGGGCCTTGGGGGAGCAGGCGCAGGGAACGTGGAGGGATTGGCAGAGAGAGGAGAGCTTTTGCTGGTCGTGGAAGTCAGGGTGATAGTAGACGGCCCGGGCGGCTTGGGGGCGGTGAAGGAGGAGCTCAAAGGTGGGGAAGGGGCCGAGGGTGTAGGAGAGAGGGGAGGATTTTTTGTATTTGGAGGGGAGTTCGGGCATGGGAAGGAGCTCCTTTCAGTGGGATAATGGGAAGGGCGTGCCTGACGGCTTCGAGGCAAGGCCCAGCGTAAAGAGCAAGGTGCAGACGGAAAAGGGGTCAAGGGCAGCGCCCTGGTGGGGTTTGGGGCAAAGCCCCAAGGTCTTGACCTTGACCTTCTGGGCGGCCCTAAGCGTTTCCGTTAACAGCATCTTTCGGCAAAGTCTAGGGCCCCACGTTTCGGAAGGCCAGTCCGCCTCTCCACCGGTTTTGGGAATTAGCTGTTCGTGTTCTCTGGCAGCGCAGCCTGGTGCGATGGTCGGACGCTTGGGGTTGAGATGCGTATTGCGCTGCTCTGTTGCTTGATAGCGCCGCCCTTAGGAGCAAGACCTTGGGGCTTTGCCCCAAACCTTGCCAGGAGCCTAACGCACCTGGACCGCGCTTTCCGCTCGTCCGCTTGTGCTGGGCGAAAAGCCCCTGCCCCGAGCCGTCAGGCTCAATGCCTCGGCCGATACCGCTCCTTCTCCTTTCCTGCCAACCGTCCCGGCAGGAAAATCAACACCACCCCCACTAGGAACACTGCCCCCAACCCCATCAGGCTCCGCAGAAACTCCGCCGCTCCCGCGAGTCCCGGCAAATACGGCCCGCATATCCCCGCCACACTCTCCGGGGCCATCAAGACGCTCTCCTCCGCTCCGTCTGGCTTTAGGATGAACTGCCCTTCACTGGTTCCAATAATCCGGCTCAGCTCCAACTCTTTCCTGCCCTGCACCAGCACCGCGTCCCCTGGCTGGGCAGTCTTTCCCATCTCCACCAGCACCAAGTCTCCTGTCTTATAGGCAGGCTCCATCCGGCTGTCCGTGACGCTCCACAGCCCTTGGCCCATCAGCTGGGGCGGATGGCTCCCGGCCACAGTCTCGTCCAGGTACAGGCGGACGCCCACCACCAGCACCAGGGCCCATATCAGCGTGAGCACGGCCCGCAGAAGCTGAATCAGCACCTTCATATTCGTCCCGCCTCCTTTTCCTCCAACAGGTATTTGGCCACCCCGTCCTCCTCGTTGCTGCCGATAACCCGGCTGGCCGCGGCCAGCACAGACTCCTGGGCGTTGGCCACGGCGCAGGATTCATCCGCCACGGCGAACAGGGGCAAATCGTTCATGGCGTCCCCAAAGGCCACCAGGCGGTCACAGCCCAGCCGCTCTTTCAGACGCAGGGCGGCCTGGGCCTTTGTGGCCTGCTCTGAGGTGATTTCCAGCCAGTACTCTTTCCGATACAGATCCTGCTGAAAGGTCAGGTTCATCCAGCTCAGCTCCTTCACCTGCTTCCAGAGGGGTTCCAGCGCCGCCTGGTCGTGGATGAAGGTGAAGTAGTAGGTTTCACCCTGCAAAAGTGCCTCCGGGCTGTCCACCGGGGTGAGGCGCTTGTCGCCGGGACGGCTGTGAATATAGTGGGCCATACCCTCATGCCAGGGGGGATTGTCCAGGTAGAACACCTTCTCCTCCCCGCCCAGAACCCCGTAGGTCAGGGGCCAGAGGCCCAGCCGGGCGCAGTGCCCTAAGATTTCCTCCCGCTGGGCGTGGGAGAAGAACACCTCCTCGGTCCTGGCCCCGGTCCTGCCGTCAGAAAAGGCCGCCCCGTTGTGGACAATCCAGGGCAGGGTGGGGGAGAGGCCCTTTGTCACCACATGGGCCGAGTGCCAGGAGCGGGCTGTGGCAAAGGTAAAGAGCAGCCCTTCTGCCATCAGCCGCTCCAGGGTTTGGATGGTAAAGGGAGAAAGGGCATCCTGCCGGTTCAGCAGGGTGCCGTCCAAATCGCTGACAAAAAGTGTTCCCATGGCTTTACCTCACTGCTGCATGGCTCACATAAGCAGAGCGTCCAGATTCTTCCGGCAGATTCATGCTGCCGGAAAGCGGAGCGCTGCTGCTTGTGAAAATTGGTTTTGCTCAAAAATACTTATCCTTTATTCTATCACGGTTTGGAAGAGATTTCCAGAGGCTTTCCGAATATATTTTTCCCGCTGTGCTTATATATAGAAGGAATCAACAAGGGAAAGGGCGGGGCTTGCATGGGAGCAAAGGGAAAGCGGGGATTTTTTGCGCTGTGGCGGCTGGACTTGCGGGCGCTGCTGGGACTGATGCTGCTGGCACTGGGCGCGGCCGGCGCCATTACCATTACGGCTCTGGCAGCTCAAGAGGGGGTGGAGGTGCCGGTTATTATGTACCACTCGGTATTAAAGGATGAGGCCCAGCACGGAGCGTATGTCATCTCCCCAGCGGAGTTTGAAAAGGATTTGCTCTGGCTGAAGGAGAACGGCTATACCACCGTGAGCACAGGGGAGCTGATTGCCTACACCCAGGGCGGCACTCTGCCGGAGAAGCCGGTGCTCATTACCTTTGACGACGGCTATTACAACAACTATCTCTATGCCTACGCGATTGCCAAGCAGTATAGGTGCAGGTTTCTGCTCTCGCCCATTGGGCGGTACGCTGACAGCTATACTGAAACAGGAGAGACCAACGCCTATTATACCCACGCCACCTGGGAGCAGCTGAGGGAGATGGTGGACTCGGGCCTGGTGGAGCTGGGGAACCACAGCTATAATCTGCACAACGCCAAGAATGCGCCGGGGGTGAAGCGGAAGCGGGGCGAAAGCGACGAGGCCTATCGGGCCCGGATAACAGCGGATTTGACGAAAGCACAGGAGGCTTTTCAAAGGGAGCTGGGAGAAGCGCCCAGGGTGTTTGTGTACCCCTTTGGGGCCATGGGCGATGGGGTGGGTGAAATTGTGCGGGAGCTGGGCTTTGAGGTGACTTTTACCTGCCGGGAAAAGGTGAGCAGGATAACCCGGGATAAGGAGTCCCTGTACGGGCTGGGGCGGTATCTTCGGCCCTCTGGCATAAGCTCAGGAGAGTTTTTCAAAAAAATAGGGCTGCAGCCTTTGGGCTGATGAGCTGATTTCGTGAAAGGAGTGCTTTTCCATGCTGGAATCTCTTTCTTCCCTTCTTCTGGGCTGGCCCACCCTCAGCCTGATTCTGGCCGCCGGAGCCTGGTTTTCCTATCAGAGCGCCTTTTATCAGCTGCTCCACCCTATCCAGTGGCTGAAAACCACCCTCCGGCCCTCCCGCCGGGGCCGTTCCCGGTTCAGGGCCCTGTCCACGGCCCTGGCCGGATCCATTGGCACGGGGAATATTCTGGGCGTGGCCGCAGCCCTTACTGCCGGAGGGCCAGGCGCCCTGTTCTGGATGTCCGCTGCCGCTGTTCTGGGTATGATGACTGTGTATGTGGAGAATTACCTGACCGCCCAGTACCGGGACGCAAAGCCCCGCAGTCCAGGCCGCGCGCCTGCTGGGCCACTGCACTATATTGAGAGGGCAGGACGCTTCGGGGGCTGGCTGGCTCTGCTGTATGCCCTGGCCTGCGGGCTGTCCTCACTGTGCATGGGCAATATGGCCCAGATGAACGCCTTAGCCGCTGCCTGCGGAGATTTGGGCCTGCCCGTCCTGCCGGTGGCGCTGGGGGTGGGAGTGCTGGTTTTCTTTGTGGCAAAAGGGGGGCTGCGCGCAGCTGCCCGGGTGACAGAAAAGCTGGTCCCAGCCATGACCCTGCTGTTCTTTGCCGCGTCCCTCTGCGCCCTGTGGGTGAACCGGGCGAACCTGCCGGGCGCGGTGCGGGCCATCTTCCGGCAGGCGTTCTCCCTGCGGGCCGGGGCAGGCGGGATGGCTGGCATGTTGATTGCTATGCGGGCCGGGGTGGCAAGAGGCGTGTTTACTAACGAGGCGGGGCTGGGCAGCTCAGCCTTTGCGTATGAGGATGCCCGAGAGCACACGCCGGAAGAACTGGGCCAGCTGGGCATCTTCCAGGTGTTTGCGGATACGGTGGTGATGTGTACCGTCACTGGGCTGTGTATTCTCAGCGCGTTTCCAGCAGGACTGCCTGGGGGGCAGGAGGGGGCTGGGGTCACCTTTGCGGCGTACCGGGCAGCATTGGGCCAGTGGGGCGGCATGGCAGTGAATGTGTGCACAATACTTTTCGCCCTGGCCACGGTAACGGCCTGGAGCTGTTATGGACGGGAAGCCGCGGGATACCTGACAGGGGGAAGGTTCCAGGGTGTCTATCCAGTGCTGGCGGCAGCAGCGGCAGTTGCCGGGTGTTTGGGTACAGCAGACGCGGTGCTGTATGCAGGAGACGCGGCAAATGGGCTGATGGCATTGCCGAACCTGGCAGCGCTGTTCCTGGCAGTGCGGGGCGGGAGGAGCCTAACGTCCCGGGACAGTGCCTTTCGCCAAAAAGGAAGCTGAAAGCGGGGGAAAAGTTTCACCCACTTGGTTAGGGCTTGTTTGAAAAATCGAAAACACCGTCTTTTTGCCTGATTTCGCAAAGCGAACATCGGAAGCGGCCATCTTCCGCGTCGAAAATCCTCGTAATACGCAAGTATTACTTGCGTTTTTCTCCTTGAATCTGACCACTTCTGGTCAAAAACCCGTCATTTCCTCTATTTTCAAACAAGCCCTAGAGCCGCCATATATATGGCGGCTCTAACCCTTTTGTAAGATGGCGGGGGTGGGGGTGAGAGCTGCCGCAGCACTTATGCCCCGAACTATGTAAAGCCAGACTTGGCTAACTTCCCTTTGTTTTCTCCTGCTCCTGAACCTTGCCGCGCCCCCAATACTTTCCCACCCGCTCCAGCGCAGGCATGGTTATTTTCAAGACTGTCCCTGTCAATATCCCTGTCAGAACCCCATATATCCCCAAAAACGGTACATAAAACAGCACGGCCTGAGATGTCAGCGCCCAGGCAACCATAAGCTGTGCCAAATTGTGCCCCAGGGCTCCGCTTACACCTACCAGCGCCAGGCCTGAGCCTGTTTTTTTCAGCAGGAGCCACATGAGAAAGGTGCTCACCATCCCGCCGGACAGGCTCATCAGCCCAGCGGCCACCCCTCGGGTCAGGAATCCAAACCCTGCTTTGATTCCCGCCACGCCTAGGGCCCAGGGCAGGCCAAGGGCCCCGGCAGTGTACATGGCCGCCAGGTTGGAAAGCCCCAGCCGTGCATTGGGCGGCATTCCCGGCAGAGGGGGCAATAGGTTTTCCACCAGGGAGAGGGCCAGAGCCAGTGCCCCCAGCAATCCGGTCAGGGCTGCTCTCCTAGCGGGGCTAGTATGTTTGGGCATCGGGCTCGTCCCCTCCTTCCAGCTTCAGCACCACCCGCCCTGGCAGGCAGACAGCGCACTCGCCCGCTTTGGTGAGCAGGCCCGTGCGCTGGCAGGTTTTATCCGGGCAGGCGGCAGAGGCAACCCGGGCGCCCTCTGGGGAGAACTCCACTTCCAGCTCCACCCCGTTGGCCCCGGTGATTTTCAGGCTCTCTGGGCCAGAGAGGGCGCTGAGTTCCCGCCGGGCGATTTCCGCGCCCTCCACCTCCAATACTGCCGTCCTGCCGGAGGGGACTGCCCTCAGCCAGAGCAGCAGACCCAGAGCACCCAGGGCCAACAAGGCCAAAACCGGCAGTTCCCGGCGGGTGAAGACCTGTCTCTCCTTGAACTCAGCCAATGGTGTAGCCCTCCCCTGTCAGGCTGAACCGCTCCGCCCAGCCCGGGGTTAGGGTAACAATTCCAGCCTCGTCTACGAACAGGCCCTGGGCTCCGTAGCTCTCCAAAAGGGCCATCCCGTCCTCCAGGCCCAGCACAAAGCAGGCAGTGGCCAGGCCGTCGCTGAGGGCCCCTGAGTCCTCACACCACACAGTGACAGACACCAGCCCGCTCTCCGCCGGATAGCCGGTGCGGGGATCCAGCAGGTGGTGATAGCGCCTGCCGTCTTCTTCAAAATATTTCTCATAGCTGCCGGAGGTGGACACAAAGCCCCCGTCTAAATCTAAAACGCCCATGCTCCCCTCGCCTTTGGGGTCCCGGACACTGACCCGGAAGGGCTTGCGGTCAGGTTTTTTGCCAAAGAGGCCCACGCTGCCCCCTACAGTAACGACAGCAGCCTTCACCCCGGCCTGCCGGTATTCCTCCACTGCCGCGCCGCAGGCCGCGCCCTTGCCCATGGCCCCCAAATCCACGGCCATACCAGGGACCGCCAGAGACGCCGCAGGATACCTTACGCCCAGGGAATCCGTGTGGCTTCCGTCTTCATTTGGGACCGCTTCCAGATACTCCTCGCTGTCCAAAGACAGCTTGGTATAATCCACCAAGGGCAGGGTTTGGGCGATGGCCTCCGGCTCTGGCAGGGAGGGGGAATCGTCGAAGCTCCACAGGGCCGAGACAGGGCCAATAGTGGGGTCAAAGGCCCCGCCGCTGCGCTTTGCCAGCTCCTGGGCCTCTGCCAGCAGAGTGCCGGTCTCAGAGGAGATTTCCACCTTTTTGCCCCGGGCGTGGTTCAGGTTTGCCACGTCCCGCTGGGACTCCTCCCCCACAAAGTCCCGCCAGGTCAGATGGGCTTCCAGCTCTGCCAGCCGGACGCACACATCCATAAGAGGCTCCTGGCTCTGTGCCCCCCAAACGGTCTGGCGCACGTAAGAGCCCATAACAAAGCTGTCCAGGCTTTCCTCTCGGTTTGCCCGGGAAATAAAGTGAAAAAACCCAAAGCCTAACACCAGCAGCAGAGCTGCCAGGGTTAGGCAAAGGGCGAATCTTTTTGCTTTCCGCCGTTCAGGCGGGAGAGCCTGTTCCGGGGACGTAAAACTCATTTGTCCAGCAGATGGGCCGCGTCAATCAGCATCCCCACAGCCTGGTCAATAGAGAACCGGGAGGTGTCGATGGTGATGTCATAGTTCTGCAAGTCGTCCCAGCGCTTGTTGGAGTAGAAGTTATAGTAATTGGCCCGCTGCTTATCCTTCTTGGTGACAAAATCAGAGGCCTTGCGCTCCTCGCAGTCTTTTTTGGCAATGGAGCGGCGGATACGGTCTTCCTTGTTGGCGTGGATGAACACATTCAGGCAGTTTTCGTGCTCTCGGAGGATGTAGTCCGCGCAGCGGCCAATGACCACGCAGGGCCCCTCAGCCGCGGCCTTCTTGATGATGTCAGACTGGATGATAAACAGTTTGTCGTTAATGGGCATCTCGTTGATGCCCGGCACCCGGGCCCCAAAGGAGTAGCTGCCCATAACCATCGAGTAGAGCAGGCTGCTGGTGGCCTTTTCGTCAGCGTTGGCAAACACCTCCTCTGAGAGGCCGCTCTGCTTGGCGGCCATGGCAATCAGGGCCTTGTCGTAAAACGGCACGTTCAGCTCGCGGGCCAGGCGCTCGCCCACTTCATGGCCTCCACTGCCGAACTGGCGGGAAATCGTGATGACTGGCAACATGGGAACTCCCCCTTTTCAAAATTAGGATACTGAGCTGAGAGCAGTGGGGCTGCCCAGGGCGCGGAATCCTGTCCCACAGCAGAACACCCCCAAACTGTGATTGGAAAACTGGACACTTTCTGTATTTATATAATAGCTTATTTTGGAGAAAAAGTCAACCGAAAGAGAAAAAATAAATCATTTTATAGCCCACTGGACGCAGGCCTCAATAAAATTATCCCGTTGGGACCGAAAGTCCAGGCTGCCCCAGTCCCAGGGCGGGCTGTTGGGAGTGAGGGGGTGCTTGTCCGAGGCCATCAGGGCCACACGGCATTTCATTCCGTAGTAATTGCACAGGCTTACATAGGCCGAGGCCTCCATATCCACTCCGGCGCAGCCCTTCTCCCGCCAGAGAGCCTCTTTATAGTAGGTCTGCCGGTACACTGCATCCGTGGTCACAGTGTCATATTTCTTCACGGTAAAGCCAGCCTCCGCCAGGAAATCACCCAGGGAGGGCCCGAACCCCTCGGGCACAGCCCAGATAGGCTCAGCAGAATAGTGGCGTGAAGCTCCCTCCTCCACCAGGAGACGGCGGGGGAGAAGCACGTCACCCACATTCACATCCTCACCAAAGGCCCCGCACAGGCCTACCACCAGCAGCTCCTGAACGCCCAGGGCATGGAGAGTCTCCGCATAACAGGCGGCTTGGGGCGCGCCCCTGCCGCCGTCATGGAAACAGACATTGCAGTTCCCGGCAATGGTGAGAGCGGGGCTGTGGGAGATGAAGCCGGGGAGGGCGTCCATGAGGACGTGGGTCTGGAAGCGCTCTTGGAGGACAGGGAGGCCCCGGCCCAGGCAGAAAGCCACAGCCCGGGGCGGGAGGGCGCTTACAGGGCCAGAGACGTGGCCACTGTGGATGTGCTGTTCTGCAGTGAAGACGGGCGGGGTGTAATCGTTTTCAAAGAACCATTGCATGGGAATAACCTGCCTTTCTGTTATAAAGTTAATTGAAAGTTTTTGCTGTCAGGCCCGGCCACTGCGCCCCGCCAGCTCCCGATAGATCTCCCCCTTCTTTAGTCCCATTTCCTTTGCAGCCTGCTTTGCCGCCTCACTGGCAGAACTTCCCCCCTCCACCAGCTCTCTGGCCCGCTCTACCCCGTCTTCCAGGCTGAACTCCTCTGCCAGCGCGGGCGTTTCTGCTCCGGCAATGACCAGCACATACTCCCCCCGGGGCTCCTGCTCCCGGTAATGGGCTGCGGCCTCAGCCAGAGTGGTCCGCCATACTTCCTCGTGAATCTTCGTCAGCTCCCGTACTACGGCGATTTTCCGCTCATCTCCAAAGAGCTTGGCCAAGTCCCCCAAAGTGCGCCGGAGCTTATGGGGCGCCTCATAGAAAATCATGGTGCGGGTCTCGTGCTCCACCTGAGCCAGGTGTTCCCGGCGGCTGCGCTTGTTCATGGACAGGAACCCCTCAAAGGTGAACCGCCCGGTGGGCAGGCCGCTCACCGCCAGGGCTGAAATGGCCGCCGTGGGGCCGGGCACCACATACACCGGGATATTCTCTGCCGCGCAGGCGGCGATTAAGGTCTCGCCCGGGTCTGAGACTGCGGGCATCCCTGCGTCAGAGACAAGGGCACAGGTCTCGCCCTCCCGCAGGCGGGCCAGAATCACCTCTCCCCGGCTGAGCTTGTTGTGCTCAAAATAGCTGAGCAGAGGCTTGTGCAGCCCAAGATGGGAGAGCAGCTTTTGGGTGACCCGGGTGTCCTCGGCGGCAATGAAATCTGCCTGGGCCAGGGTCTCTGCTGCCCGGGGGGAGAAGTCTCCCAGGTTGCCGATGGGCGTGCCCACCACATAGAGTGCGCCCTTTTCAAGGGGGTTCATGGCAATCCTCCTGACAATGGTTGATGTACATTTGAAAGCGGCCTGGCAGGGCAAAGCCCGAAGCCTTTTTTGAAAAATACTGATTATGGGCAGAATGCTGCAGCCTGGCAGGCACCTGGCCTTACAGCCAGCGGCATTCTCAGAGAACACTTCGAGGGGCAACTTGCGCCCCCGCCTCTCGCCCCGCCGCCGAAAGGCGCAGACCTTGAAGGGGGCCGTCTGCTGGCTCTAAAGCTGTCAATCACACGGTATATTCAGTGCGTTCTCTGTATAGTCTCCATAAATCTCCTGCATCTCTCTGGTATACCCGCCGTCCTCCCTGCGAATGCACAGGACAGGCTCTGCCTTGAGCCCGGGCTTGGCCCCCAGGCGGCATTCCAAGAGAAAGAGATAGGGCTCCTTCTGAGGGGACTGCTGTACCAGGCGTATGCGCTTGGGCTCCAAGCGCTGAGCGGAGAATAGGCAGACAGCTTCTGCCAGGCGATGGACAGGAAGGCACAGACAGAGCCGCCCGCCAAATTTCAGCCCGTACCGGGCGGCCAGGGCCAAATCCAAGAGGGTGAGGCTCTCGGCCTGGCGGGCCTGGGCCCGGGCAGGGTTTGCGGAGGGCAGGCCTGTCCCGGCGGAAAAATAGGGCGGATTGCAGGCCACAAGCCCCAGGGCCTGGTGGGGGAGATGGCGCTTAAATTCCCGGGCGTCGGCCTGCAGGACCGTAATCCGCTGGCTAAGCCCATTGGCCTCCACAGTTCGGGTGGCCATACGGGCAGCCTCTGGCTGAAGCTCCAGAGCCAGGATGGGGCCGGGAGAGGCCCTGCCGCACCAGAGCAGGGGGATGACAGCAGTGCCCGTGCCTAAGTCGGCGCAGGGCTCAGCCCGGCGGGGGGCAGAAAAGTGGGCAAGTAAGAGGGAATCTGTGGTGAAGCTATGGCTCTTGCTGACCAGCACCTTGAGGTGGATTCCCAAGAGCTCCCATTTTTCCATGCCGTCCGCCTCCTCCCAATAAAAAACGAGGCCCGAAATCGCATTCGGGCCCCGCCTCTCTGCTTTTGACCAGCGCTTAGCCCTCCTGGGGTGCGCTGACAGGACAAACACCTGCACAAGCGCCGCAGTCCACGCACTTGTCGGGGTCGATTACAAACTTGCCGTCGCCCTCGGAAATGGCTTCGGACGGGCACTCAGCGGCGCAGGCACCGCAGGCGATGCAATCGTCATTGATAGTATAAGGCATATCAAACACCTCCATGTATTTTGGCGGCTTGACACAATCGCCCTGCCGCGCTTCCCCTTTATTTTACCATACTTTTGTGAAATTGCAACTACTTTTCCACTTTATTCCCATCTTTTTTCTGAGAGGGCTTTCCGTATCACTCCAGGTTCTTCAGACGCTCCAGCTCCTGTTTATCCAGCTTGACCCGGCCGTCCTTCAGCAGCTTTACCTGGTCCACAGTATAGACCTTCGGCGCGGCGTCCGGGTCCTTATCCAGGCGCACAGTGAGCTTCCGGGTCAGCAGATTCTGCTCAATGACCACACCCTTGCCGTCCGGGGTGGAGACCAGAGCGTTGACTCTGGGCGTGGAGCGCAGCAAATCCTGATAGGCCTCCTGCTCATATTTCAGGCAGCACATCAGCCGCCCGCAGGCCCCGGAGATTTTCACCGGGTTTAGGGAAAGCCCCTGCTCTTTGGCCATTTTTATGGAAACCGGCTGGAAACTGCCTAAAAAAGAGCTGCAGCAGAAGGGCCGCCCGCAGATGCCGATGCCGCCCAGCATTTTGGCCTCATCCCGCACGCCAATCTGCCGCAGCTCAATGCGGGTGCGGAACATGCCGGCCAAATCTTTTACCAGCTCCCGGAAATCCACCCGGCCGTCGGCAGTGAAGTAGAACAGGATTTTTCCCCCGTCAAAGGTGTATTCCACGTCTACCAGCTTCATCTCCAGCCCCCGGGCGGCAATGCGCTTTTCACAGGCCAGAAAGGCGGATTTCTCCTTTTGGCGGTTTTCCTCCACCTGGGCCATGTCTTGGGGAGTGGCCTTGCGGAGCATCCTGCGCAGAGGCTGGACGACCGCGCTGTCCTGGACATGGCAGTTGGGCATGGCCACCTCGCCGCACTCCACGCCCCGGGACGTCTCCACAACAGCCATGTCCCCCTTGGACAGCTTTTCCGGGCCGGGGTCGAAATAATAGATTTTACCGGTGCCTTTGAAGCGCACGCCGATGATTTCCGTCATGTTAACTCTCCTGGATTCTATAAACTAAGAGGCCCAGCAGGCTGTCAGCCCTCTCTTTTCAGCTCCATGCAGAGCGCTGCTGTCAGCAGGTTGCCGTTCACATTGCGCTCCAGCTTTTCCTGATATGCGCGCATCAGCTCTGTCAAGCGGAGCAGGCGTTTCAGCGGCAGAGCGCTCAGCCGCGCGGCCATCTCTTCCGCGCCGCTGAGCACAGGGCCATTGGCGCAGCGCAGGGCGCAGGCGTCCCGGAAAAGTGCCTCCAGCCGGGCCAGCACCTCCCGGAACTGCGCCCGGTTTTCCGGCAGGCGGGCAGAGGCTTTCAGCATGGCGTGGCCCCCCCGGCGGAATATAGCGGCACACATATTCAGGGCAATGTCCATGGACTTGCCCGCATCCCCGTCTTTCAGCTCCTGCTGCATCCGGCCCAGGTTGCCGCCGCAGAGCTTTGCCAGCTCCAAGGCCTGCTCTGGGGGAATCTGCTCCTGCTCTGCCAGCCAGGCAGCAGCCTCATTCACGTCCGGGGGCGCCAGGGTAAAGCTCTGGGCCCGGGAACGGATGGTGGGCAGCAGGTTCTGGGCATTGCGGCAAAGCAGGAAGAACAGGGCACTGCCCGGGGGTTCCTCCAGCAGTTTAAGCAGCTTGTTTTGGGCCTCCTGCCGGGTGCTCTCCCCCAGATAGACAATGTAGAAATTCCGGTCAGCTTCCTCAGGCATCCGGCCAGCGTCCTCTGTCATGGCCCGCACAGCCTCCACAGTAAGGGCCTTGGCAGCCCCAGAGCCTTCCACTTCCCGGATGTCCGGATGGCTTCCGGCCTTGGCACGGATACAGCTGGGGCACGCCCCGCAGGGCGCGGACGCTGGATTCCGGCAGGCCAGGGCCATTGCGGTCAGCCGGGCCAGAGTGTGGCGGCCAGAGCCCGGCTCACCCTGAAAAATAACAGCATGGGGAAAGCGCCCTGCGGCATAGGCCGCGCAAAGGGCATCTTTGACGGTCTCATTCCCCAAAAAGCCGGGGAACCCTATCATACCTTCTCAAAGCGGTCCACGTTCAGCACAAAGATGGTGGAGCCGCCAACAGTGACCTCCACCGGGAAGGAGGAATACATGCCCACCTCCATGGTGGAGGAATGGGGCACAATCTGGGTGCGGCGGCTGCTGTACTTGGAGATAATCCCAATGACCTCATCCACCTTGTCGTCCTGCACGCCGGAGATAAAGGTGGTGTTGCCGGCCATCAGGAAGCCGCCGGTAGTGGCCAGCTTGGTGACAGAAAAGCCTCCGCGGGTCAGGGCGGAAGAGACCGCGCCGCTGTCATCGTTGCTCACAATAGCGAGAATCAGTTTCATAAAAGTTCCCCCTTAACAATAAATTGGAATCCAGCTCTTTTTATTACAGCATAAATCCGCTTGGAGAAGATTGGTGCTTTCGCCCGGCGATGCTTCTCCGGATGTCCGCTTGTGGATATTATAGCACACTCTGCCCAAAAAATCCAGCCCTAAATCCCGGAGGAGAGGCCAGCCTCTTCCCTTTTGGCGGGGTTTGGGGCTGCATCCCTCCGGGAATCGGCCGAGTTGGGTGCTGGCGCCTGCGTGAAGAATCGGAAACGCGATGTTTTTCCCACAAGCGGGCCTTTTCTGTGCCGGAAAGCCAGGCCCCAGCTCAGCGAACCCGCGCCCTGTGCCCCAGCACCACTGGCTCTGCCAGATATTTGCAGAACAGCGGCAGAACCGGCCCGGTACAGAAGGCCATAATGATTGTCCCTATGCCTACTGCCGCGCCGCAGGCAAAGCCCACCCCCACACAGACCATGTCCAGCAAAATCCTCCACCACCGGAAGGGGATTTTCGTCCGCTCCGGGACAATATAGCTGATAGCGTCATAAGGGGCCATGCCCAGCCCGCAGGTTACATAGAACGCGCAGCCAATCAGCTGCATCAGCACCCCCAGCAGGGTCATTCCCACCCGGGCGGGGATACCCAGTTCACTGGCAACTATTACATGGCTGAGCAGGCTGTTCAGGATATCAGCGGAGTAGCCAACCAGAATCATATTGCCAATTGTGCCCAGCCCCAGCTTGGAGCGGTCCAGTACCAAGACCAGGACCAATAGGACGGTGTTGACAATCACCTGCCAGGAACCAAAGCTAAGTCCGATTTTGGAGGACACGCCTAGGTTTAGGGTGGAAAAAGGGTCGCTTCCCATGGAGGCCTGCATGAAAAATCCCACACCGCAGCCCATAATAATAACGGCAATCAGCATAACGAAAGTGCGCCGGACTAAATGCTGGCCAGCAAACCGGCTGATCAGTTTTTCCATTGGATTAACCTCTCGTTTCAAACAGGATGCCCAGGGTGTTGGGCCCGCAGTGGCTGGCAATGGTGCAGCTGGCCTTGGTCGAGTGTATCTCCCCAAAGGCCATGGTCTCCTGGATGGTATCCCGGACCAGGGCCTCCAGCTCCGGCTCAATGCTGGAATAAGTAATGAAGATGTGCTCCCGCTTGATGTTGGGATATTGGGCCAGCTTGTCTTTTACGTAGCTTTTCAGTACCTTGCGCAGATTGCCCCGGTATTTTTTGCCTACATGCATACTGCCGTCAGAGTTGTTTACCTCAATGCAGGGCTTCAGGCTCAGCAGATTCGCCCCCACTGCCGCCACGGCAGAGCAGCGGCCTCCGGCCCGCATAAAGTCCAGGGTATCCAGAATAAAGCTGGCGTGGACATTGGGGCGGTTCTGCTCCAGCTTTTGGGCAATCTCCCCTGCGGGCAGGCCGGCTTTTATCATGTCCCCTGCGTCTATGACCTGCAGGGCAATGCCTGTGGACAGGCTGAAACTGTCGATAGGGTAGATTTTTCCTGGAGCCCCGGCCTCCTCCAGCTCTCTCGCCGCCAGAACGCAGTTTTTGTGGGCGCTGGAAATGGCTCCGCCCAGGTTCAGGTGGATTACGTCATACCCAGCTTTTACCCAGTCCTGAAAGTAGTCCAAATACTCGCTCACATTGATAGCCGCGGTGCGGGGCAGGGCCTTGTGGTCATAATAGGCCGCGAAGATTTCCTTCACCGTGATGTCCACATTGTCCTGATAGTCCTTCTCGTCCAGGATAATGTGGAAGGGGTAATAGTGCACGTCATAGCGGGCTTTCAGCTCCTGGCCCAAATCGCAGGTGCTGTCCGCGCTTAGAATAATTTTTTCCATGGTTGCCTCCTAATGCAGGGCTGTCTCCGTAAATTCCAGCAGGGCCGCCCGGGCCTGGGCCGAGTCCATTAAATCACCGGCAGCGCTGCTCTTGCCAAAGAATTTGGCGCTGAGGAACAGGATTTCCGGTTCTGTGTTTTCCGCCACATGATAGCGGAAAGCCGCGGTGAAATTGTCTTGGCTGGAATTGCTGACCACAATGAACTTTTTGGGCACAGCCAGATATTTTTCCAGCAAATCAGGCCGCTGCTGAAAACAGCACTGGCTTCGCTCATTGAAGATAAAGAAATTGGCGCAGGGATAGTCGCAGTAATTGGGCACGATAAAGCAGGCACAGTCACTGTCCAGCACAGCCTCACAGAGGAGCAGCACTGAATCACTGAAATAGGGGCAGAGCTCCCGGGCCTGAAAGCATTGATAGCCGCAGCGCCCGCAGGGGGTGACAGAGACAGAGGAGAACGCAAAGGAGCGAATCGTTGCCCGCTCCCTGTACCACCGGCGGAGTTCCTCCGCAATGGCAGCGCAGCTGCCGTTCTCCCACCCGCTGAAAGATATGAGGCAGGCGGTCCTCTTTTCTGCCATCTTTTACAGCTCCGCCAGCTGCTTGAAGTTCTCCTTAAGCGCCGGATAGAGTCCGGTATATATCCGGTACAGCTTCTCATACTGCTGTACGTTTTCTTTCACCGGCTCCTGGGGCGGGTTCAGCTGGATAAGCTGGTCACAGGCCTCCTGCACCGAGGGGTAAAGCCCTGCGCCCACGCCTGCCAGAATGGCAGCGCCCAGAGCCGGGCCCTCCTTGGACTTGACTGTCTGCACAGGCCGGTTGTACACATCGGCCAGCATCTGCCGCCACAGGGGAGAGGTCCCGCCCCCGCCGCAGGCCAGCATCTGCTCTGGGTCCACGCCCATCTCCCGCAGCACCTCCAGGCTGTCCCGCTGGGAGTAGACCACGCCCTCCATCACGGCCCGCAGCAAATCGCTTCTCACGTGCATGGCCGACAGGCCGAAGAACACGCCCCGGCAGTCCGGGTCCAGGTGAGGGGTGCGCTCGCCCATGAGATAGGGCAGGTACAGGAGCTTGTTGCACCCAATAGGAGACTGCGCGGCCTGCTTGTCCAGCAGGGTATAGGGGTTGATGCACAGTCCCTGGGCGGAGACAATCTCACTGTAGCAGAAGTTGTCCCGGAACCATTTCAGGGACAGGCCCGCACCCTGGGTCACGCCCATCACGTGCCAGGCCCCGGGCACCGCGCAGCAGAAGGTGTGCACCCGTCCCTTGGAGTCAATGGCCAGCTTGTCTGTGTGGGCGAACACCACACCCGAGGTGCCCAGGGTGGTGAAGGCCTTCCCGTCCGACACCACCCCGGTGCCCACAGCCGCCGCGGCGTTGTCCCCCGCGCCGCCCACCACAGGGGTGCCCGGGCGAAGGCCGGTGAGCTTTGCCGCCTCCGCGGTGACAGTGCCGGTCACCTCCGGGGACTCGTAGACCTTTGCCAGCAGGGCTGGGTCAATGTCCAGCTTTTCCAGGATTTCCTGGCTCCAGCACCGGTTGGGCACGTCCAAAAACTGCATACCGGAGGCATCGGACACCTCGGTGGCAAACTCCCCGGTGAGCATATAGCGCACATAGTCCTTTGGCAGCAAAATATGGGCGCACTGGGCGTAGATATCCGGCTGGTTCTCCCGCACCCACAGGAGCTTGGCGGCTGTGAAGCCTGTGAGGGCCGGATTTGCGGTAATGGCAATGAGCCTGTCCCGGCCCACCCGCTCCGTAATCTCATCGCACTGTTTGCCGCTGCGCTGGTCGCACCAGATAATGGAGCGCCGCAGGACCCGGCAGTTCTTGTCCAGCATCACAAGGCCGTGCATCTGCCCGGAGAGGCCCAGGCCCTTTACGTCCTTTGCATCTATCCCGCTCTGCTCCAAAACCTGGCGGCAGGTGCCGGCGGCTGCGCGCCACCAATCCTCTGGGGCCTGCTCTGCCCAGCCGTTCTGAGGCTGGTACATGGGATATTCCTCTGTGGCACTGGTCACAACATTGCCCTCCCGGTCAAAAAGCACGGTCTTGGTGCCGCTGGTGCCCAAATCGACGCCGATGATATATTCCATAATATAACTCCTTTCTATATTTCCGCGGCGGAAATTTCATCACGAAACCATCTGCCCGCCGCCTGCTGTCCCTCTATTTTCCTCTTTTTTTACCCTGATGTCAAGGTGTAGTTGGGGCTTGCGCGAAAAATATCTTTGTGATATATTAGAGGTACTTCCTTTCTGAGAGGAGGAATCGAAACATGAAGAAGTATGACGCGGCGATTATCGGCGCTGGGGTCACAGGCTGTGCCATTGCCCGGGAGCTCTCCCGGCGGCAGGGGCGCTTTCTGGTGCTGGAGCGGGCCTTGGATGTGTGCGAGGGCACCAGCAAGGCAAACTCCGCCATTGTCCACGCCGGGTTTGACGCCCAGCCCGGCAGCTTGAAAGCAAAAATGAACCGGGAGGGCAGTCTGGCCATGGACAAGCTCTGTGAGGAGCTGGACGTTCCCTTCCGGCGGGCAGGCGCGTTGGTGGTCTGCCTGGAGGAAGGCCGGCTCCCTGCCCTGCGGGAGCTGTACCAGCGGGGCCTGGAAAACGGCATCAAGGGCCTGTCCCTGCTCACCGGGGAGGAGGCCCGGGCTTTGGAGCCCAACTTGGCTGATTCTGTCTGCGGCGCCCTGCTGGCAGAGACCTCGGGCATTATCTGCCCCTTTGAGCTGACCCTGGGCCTGGCCCAGAATGCCGCCCAAAACGGGGTGGAGTTCCAGTTCGGCACCCAGGTCACGGGCCTGAAAAGGGCTCCGGAGGGCTGGACTGTGGAGACCTCCCAGGGGCCTGCAGAGTGCCGGGCAGTAGTGAACGCCGCTGGGGTCTTTGCCGGGGAAATACATAACTGGGTCTGTGAAAGCCAGCTCCATATCACCCCCCGGAAGGGGGAGTACTGCCTGCTGGACCGCACCGCCGGGGGCCATGTGAGCCGCACCATCTTCCAGCTGCCCGGGGCCCTGGGCAAGGGGGTGCTGGTCACCCCAACTGTTCATGGCAACCTGCTGGTGGGCCCCACTGCTGCTGATATCCCCGACCCGGAGAACACCGCCACCACGGCAGAGGGCCTCCGGGAGGTGGGGGAAAAGTCCGGCTGGGGGGTAAAGAATGTCCCGCTGCGCCAGGTTATCACCTCCTTTACGGGCCTGCGGGCCCATGAGGCAGGGGATGACTTCATTCTGGGGGAGAGCGCCCCCGGCTTCTTCGACGCTGCGGGTATAGAATCTCCGGGCCTGTCCAGCGCCCCGGCAATCGGGGCCTACGTGGCCGGGCTGGTGGAGGAGAGCCTGTCCCTGCCCAAGAAAGAGAGCTTTGAGCCCATCCGCCGGGGCATCCCGAAAATCGCCTCCCTGTCCCCTGAGGAGCGGGCCAGACGCATCCGGGAGAACCCCCTGTACGGCAATATTATCTGCCGGTGCGAGCAAATCTCTGAGGGGGAGATTCTGGACGCCATCTGGGCGCCTTTGGGGGCCACTACCCTGGACGGGGTCAAGCGCCGGACCCGGGCAGGCATGGGCCGCTGCCAGAGTGGGTTCTGCTCCCCCCGGGTGATGGACATCTTAGCCCGGGAGCTGGGCCGGGATTTAAGCGAAATCCGCAAAAGCGGCCCTGCCTCCCAGATTGTTTGGGAGGCCACCAGGAAGGGAGGCCGGGAAGCATGAGCATAGAGCGGGATATTGTCATTATCGGCGGAGGGCCCGCGGGCCTGGCCGCTGCCATTGCCGCCCGGGAGGCAGGGGTAGAGGACATCCTGATTTTGGAGCGGGAAAAGGAGCTGGGGGGCATCCTCAACCAGTGCATCCACAACGGCTTTGGCCTGCACACCTTCAAGGAGGAGCTGACCGGGCCTGAGTACGCCGCCCGCTACGTGGAGCGGGTGCGGGAGCTGGCCATCCCTTACCGTCTGAGCACCACAGTGGTGGATTTGCGCCGGGAGGGGGACAGCACCATAGTCACCTCTGTGAGCAAGGCTGACGGCCTCACGGAAATCCAGGCCAAGGCGGTTATCCTGGCCATGGGCTGCCGGGAGCGGCCCCGAGGCGCTCTGAACATCCCGGGCACCCGGCCCGCGGG
>CAJTXF010000005.1:0-6085 GCA_910580045.1 uncultured Eubacteriales bacterium | reverse complement strand
CCCGCGGAGAAGATGCCCGCGGGCACGGCCCAGCGGCTGGTGAACCTGGAGGGCTGGATGCCCGGCAGGCGGGTGGTGATTTTAGGCAGCGGGGACATTGGGCTTATCATGGCCCGGCGCATGACCTTGGAGGGGGCAAAGGTGCTCTGCGTGGCGGAGCTGATGCCCTATTCCGGGGGCCTCAAGCGGAACATCGTCCAGTGTCTGGATGATTACGGCATCCCCCTGCGGCTGAGCCACACAGTGGTGGACATCCAGGGCAAAGAGCGGGTAGAGGGGGTCACGATTGCCAAGGTGGGGGAGGACTTGAAGCCCATTCCCGGCACGGAGGAGCAATTTGACTGCGACACCCTGCTGCTTTCCGTGGGCCTGCTGCCGGAGAACGAGCTGTCCAAGCAGGCGGGGGTGGAGCTGTCCCCCGTTACCGGAGGGCCGAAGGTCAGCGAGACCTTAGAGACCGGAGTGCCCGGGGTGTTCGCCTGCGGGAACGTGCTCCATGTCCACGACCTGGTGGACTATGTGTCCGAGGAGGCTGCAGCCGCTGGGCGGAACGCGGCCCGCCTGGTGCTGGCGGGAGCCCCCGCTGCCGGGAAGCCTATCCCCCTCATCCCCTCCGGCGCGGTGCGGTATACTGTACCCAGCACCCTGGACCCTGCCCGGATGGAGGGGGATGTGATTATCCGCTTCCGGGTGGGGAGAAACCTGCGGAAAGCGGCAGTCACTGTGTCGGCAGGCGGGCGGGAACTGCTCCGCCGGAAGCGGCCGGTGATGGCCCCTGGGGAGATGGAGCAAATCGCGCTGAAAAAAGAGTGGCTCACAGGCGGTGAGGCCGAAATCACCCTGGACGCCCGGGAAGAAGGGGAGGAAACCTAAATGGCTGTAAGAGAGCTTATCTGCATCAGCTGCCCGCTGGGCTGCCCCCTGCGGGTGGAGACGGACGGGGCGGGCAAAGTAACCGCCGTGACCGGGAACACCTGCAAGCGGGGGGAGGCCTATGGCCGCAAGGAGGTCACTGCCCCCACCCGGACTGTGACCTCCACCGTGCTGGTGGCAGGGGGCCAGTCCCCGGTGGTCTCTGTGCGCACCAAGGGGGATGTGCCCAAGGACAGTATCTTTGCTGTGATGGCCGTTATCCGGGAGACAGAAGTCCCCGCCCCGGTGGCCTTGGGGGACGTGCTGGCGGAAAATATCGCTGGAACGGGTGTGGATTTAATCGCCACCTGCACGGTGGGGAAGCGGGAGGAATAAATGCTGAGAGAGACCATCACAACAGTCCTGTTCGATTTGGACGGCACCCTGCTGCCCATGGAGACCAAGACGTTCACAGACGCTTACTTCAAGCTGCTGGCCCAAAAGGCCGCGCCCTATGGCTATGAGCCCAAAGCCTTGGTGGCGGCGGTGTGGGCGGGCACCAAGGCCATGATAAAGAACGATGGCACCCAGCCCAATGACCAGCGCTTTTGGCAGACCTTTGCCGGGGAGCTGGGGGAGGATATCCAAAAGCTGCGCCCGGTGTTCGACAAATTTTATGCTGAGGAGTTCCATGGGGCCAAGGCTGCCACCCGGGAGAATCCCCTGGCAAAGAAGGTCGTGGAGGAGCTGAAAGCCAGAGGTTATACTGTGGCGCTGGCCACAAACCCGCTGTTCCCCCTGGCGGGGCAGGCCACAAGGCTCAGCTGGCTGGGGCTTCGGCCCCAGGACTTCGCCCTGGTGACCAGCTATGAGAGCTGCTCTTACTGCAAGCCCAACCCGGCCTATTTTGCCCAAGTGCTGGAGCAGCTGGGCAAAAGGCCGGAGGAGTGCCTGATGGTGGGCAATGACGTGCGGGAAGACATGCTGGCCGCGCAGGCGGTGGGGATTTCCACTTACCTGATTACGGACTGCATGGAGAACGTGGGGGGCGTGACGCTGGGCCAGATAGAGAGAGGCAGCTTTGGAGAGTTTCTGATGTTTGCGGGTTTGGCATAACCCGGGAGCAGGGGGCGGATACTAAGAACCTGTATTCACAGGCGTTGAACGCCGGAGGGACGGGTCTTTTGCCGCCCTGCTGCGTTAAAAAATCTTGAAATACGGCAAGTATTCCTGCGATTTTTTGCCTTGCAGGGCGACAAAATCCCTTGCCCCTCCGGCATCCTCCGCCTATGAATACAGGTTCTAAGCCTGTGCTTTTTTGCTGCAACAAATTACTAGGAGGTAACTATTATGTCTGTTTTCACTTTCACCCAAGATAATTTTGATACCGAGGTTCTCAAGTCTTCCACCCCTGTTTTGGTGGATTTCTGGGCTGAGTGGTGCGGCCCCTGCCGGATGTTCTCCCCCATTGTGGACGAGTTCGCTGAGGAAAACCCCGCTGCTGTTAAGGTGGGAAAGGTCAATGTGGACGAGCAGCCTGACCTGGCCGCCCGCTACGGAGTGATGAGCATCCCCACAGCCATCCTCTTTAAGAACGGTGAGATTGCCGCCACTTTGGTGGGCGTTCAGCCCAAGACCGCGCTGGAAGAGCTGATTCGCTGATGGAGGAAAAGGCCTGCGACATGCTCATTGTGGGCGGAGGCCCTGCTGGGTATACTGCCGCCCTGTACGGAGCCCGGGCCGGGCTCTCCGTGCTGGTGATTGAAAAGCTGGCCCCCGGGGGCCAAATGGGCACCACTGATATGGTGGACAATTACCCCGGGTTTCCGGAAGGAATCAACGGCTTTGACTTGGCTATGAAAATGAAGGCTGGGGCCGAGCGGTTCGGGGCCCAGACTGTGAGCGCTGAGGTGACAGCTTTGGAGCTGGCTGGGCCGCTCAAAATTGCCCATACCGCGAAGACGGCTTATCCGGCCCGGACCGTGGTGCTGGCCATGGGGGCCCACCCCAGGGAGCTGGGCCTGCCCAACGAGAGGGCGCTTCGGGGCAAGGGCGTGTCCTACTGCGCCACCTGTGACGGTATGTTTTACCGGGGCAAATCTGTGGCAGTGATTGGCGGCGGAGAGACCGCGGTGGCGGATGCCCTGTACCTGGCCCGGCTGTGTGAGCGGGTCACGCTCATCCACCGGCGGGACAAGCTGCGGGCGCCGGTGTCCCAGCAAAAGGCCCTGGAGCATACCGGCAAGGTGGGTTTCCTGTGGGACAGCCAGGCAGTGGAGTTCTTGGCGGACACCAGGCTGACAGGCCTGCGGGTGCGCAATAAGAAGAGCGGAGAGGAGCAGGCGCTCTCCTGTGCGGGGGTGTTCTTGGCCGTGGGCCAGGTGCCGGACACAGACCTGCTTAAAGGGCAGGTGGATTTGGACGGGAGCGGGTACGTCTTGGCCGGGGAGGACACCCGGACCAGCCTGCCCGGGGTGTTTGCAGCCGGGGATTTGCGCAAAAAGCCTCTGCGGCAAATCGTCACAGCTGCGGCGGACGGCGCGGCGGCGGCCCAGGCGGCAGGAGAGTTCCTGGAAGAATAAAACCAAAAACAGGCCGGGCGAGTGATCTCGCCCGGTCTGTTTGCGTAAAGCCGGCCTCTCAGCGCCGCCCGGCTCCATTCCCCTGGTTGGGCAGGAGATTGTAGTTGCCCCGGGGCCGGTCGTTGGGCATATAGAAATAGACGAACTTAATGGAGAAAATATCGCAGACAATAAAGTTGTTGGAGGGTTCGTCATACAGGGTGACAAAGCTGCGCCCCACAAAGTATAGGATGCCCTGCTTACGCACCATCTGCCCAGTGCCGATAAGGAATTCAATGACCACAAAGTTGCCGATGTTCTGGGAGAGAATCATCTGCATGGAGCCCCGCATCTCTTCACTGTCGAAATCCTCCTGGGGCGGATGCTCAAAATTATCCAGCGCCGCGGCGCCGTCCGCCTCCGCCATATAATCCGCCCGGCTCATCAGCCTGCGCATGGCCGGGGAATTTCTTCCGCATTCTCTCTGGCTGCCGTTCATAAGCCTGCCTCCCTTAATCTGTGCTATGTATCCGCGTAGCTCTCCGTGGGGTTGTAAAAGCAGTGGTCGCCCAAGCGGATGACGAACTGCCCCACCGCCGAAGGGAAATTCCGGCGGCAGTCTGGGCGAAAGGGGTTGAAATACCACAGGGCGAAGCCCAGGTTCGTCAGCCGGTTCCCTGCTATGGCCCAGTCCGCGATAGAGTAATGGACATCCGTGGGGCGCATGTTATAGATGTTCTGCATATTGTACTGCCCGCCCACCATCTCCATCGCGCAGGTAAACTGCCGGGGCTGGTAGATTACCTGGCGCACGGTCAAAAGCCGCCCATACTCGCCGTATGTGACCTGGACCCGGTTCATCACCACACAGGCCACGGCCCGCATACCGGTGTCGCCTTCACCTCCGGCCTCGCACTCAATAATGCGGGCCAGGAGCTCTCTGTCTGAAAACGCCACGTCTTCTGCCCTCCTTTCCTCTCTCCATTCTATGGCGGGGGGAGGGGGGATATGACTGGAGGCGGAAAAGTCCCAAAAAACAGGGCTGTCCGGCTTGTGTATTGGCAATATTTGTGATACAATATTCATCAAGGTTACAAAAGCTCAAAAATATAAAGGGAATTGGAGGAAAAGAAATGCAAAAGAGGATAATATCCCTGCTGCTGGCGGTGTGCCTGGTTTGTGGTGCAGTGCCGGTGCTGGCCAGCGCGACTGTGGCGGAAACAGAGGGCAACGACAGCTTTGCCCAGGCCCAGGACATCGCTGTAAACGAAACCTTGACAGGCAGTCTGATGACTTCCCGGGACGAAGACTTTTTTCGCTTTTCCCTGAGCGAATCCGGCTGGGTCAGCCTACGGTTTGAGCATGATTATATTGACAGCAGCAGCCGCTATTGGAACGTTCGCTTTTTCACAGACAGCTATGATGAAATCAACGACTATTCCATTTACGGGAACGAGGTTAAAAGCGAGTTTGACGGCATTGGCCTGCCTGCCGGCACTTACTACGTGAAGATTACAGACTCAAGCTACCATTCCGATATCTTATATTGTTTGACTGTCAGCTTTACCCCTTCGGAGGACTGGGAGACGGAATTCAATAACACGTTTTATACTCCCGATACCGTTGCCGTCAACAATACGGTTACGGGAAGCATCATGAACAGCGCGGACGAGGACTATTACACCTTTTCCCTGGACGGCCCCGGTCCGGTCAGCCTGGCATTTGAACACAGGTTTATTGACAGCGCAAGCCGGTACTGGAATATCACCTTTTATACTGGCGATTTCAAAGAGCTGGTCTCCTATTCCATCGTAGGGAACGAAGTCAAGAACACCAAGAACCCCATTGGACTTCCCGCTGGGCAGTATTATATCAAGGTGACAGATTCCAGCTACCACAGCTCCGCACCCTATGAGATGACCATTGAGTACACTGCCTCGGATACATATGAGACTGAGATGAACGATACCTTTTACACTGCCGATACGATTCAGCCGGATATCGTTTACGCGGGCAGCCTGATGTATTCCGGCGACGAGGATTTCTACCAGGTCCAGATTCATGAAGCGGCCTTGTATACTGTCCGCTTCCAGCATAAGTATATTGACAGCGGCTCCCGGTACTGGAACTTCCAGGTATTTGATGGGGACTATAAAACCTTTGGCTCTTTTCCCATCATTGGGTCAGATATTGAAACCGCTACCAAACCATTCAGCCTGAGCCCGGGGACATATTACATTAAAATCTCGGCGTCCAGCTACCATTCCTCCACACCCTACAGCTTCAGCCTTCTCACCGGGCCCTCAGAGCCCACTGTTTCCCCGAGTCCGGACACCCCGACTCCTACCCCGGACGTTCCCGCCGGTACGCCCTCTCCCACCCCCGGCACCCCCACTCCTGAGCCCGCCGACCGCTTCCGGGATGTAAGCATGACCCACTATGCCCGCAAAGCCATCAACTGGGCCCTAATCAACAAGATTACCAGCGGCGTATCTGCCAACATCTTTGGCGTGGGCCAAAACTGCCAGCGCTCTCAGGCCGTGTTCTTCATCTGGGCCGCAGAGGGCAGGCCAGAGCCTACCTTGACGCAGAACCCCTTTGTGGATGTGAAGCCCAGCGCGTACTACTACAAGGCCGTGCTGTGGGCCAAGGAGAAGGGGGTCACCGGGGGC
>CAJTXF010000004.1:81514-84583 GCA_910580045.1 uncultured Eubacteriales bacterium | reverse complement strand
GAAATAAAAAAGCGCCTGCCCTTGGCCCAAAGGCCAAAGGCAAGCGCCTGTTTCCCGTTTATGTTCTCTAAAAAAGTTTTACATCCGTAAAACTCGAGCAGATCTTGACAATGCCCATGACGAAGAACAGCACCAGCAGGGCGCAGCCGATGGCCTGGAGCGCGCTGTTGATATCCTGCATGACTGTCCAGACTCCGCCGCCCTTGAACTCCTCCGGGGTGGTACTGAGGAGCTGCCAGATCTCCGCCAGCTTCCCGTTCCAGGTCCCCAGGGCGGAGTTGAGGTTGTCCACGATCCAGTTTCCGCTTCCCACTCACACCACCTCCTTTGCGTCTGAAATTCGTTTCGCGGCCATGGCGCAGTAGTCCGGGGATAGGTCGATCCCGATAAAACTCCGTCCCAGGCGTTTCGCCACAGCGCCGGTTGTACCGCTGCCCATGAAGGGGTCCAGCACCGTGCCGCCAAGGGGGCTTCCCGCCAGGATGCAGGGTTCCGCCAGCTTCTCCGGGAACACCGCGAAGTGCGCCCCCTGGAAGCTGCTGCTGGGGACTGTCCAGACGTCCCGCTTGTTCCGGCCCAGCGGGTTGAGGGGAAGTCCGGCAAAGTTCCCCCTTTGCGGAAGGTGTCCGGCATCCAGATCAAAGCTGGAGGCACAGCCTGACGGATAACTCCGGCGTTCTCCCGAACGGGTGGGTGTGATGAAGGATTCTCGGATGGCATCGGCGTCAAAATATCCGTGGTGGGGGCGGTGCCGCTGGAATCGTTGACGCTCACCTTCTCCACGCTGGCAACGGAATAGGTGCGGGTCCCCAGCATGGTGGTCAGGGTGATGGTATCCCCCGCCTCCAGGGTGTGGATCTTCCCGAAGTGATTGTTCACCCCTCGGTTATGTCCGGCGAAGCAGGCATTTCCATCCCAGATGCTGGTGTTGGTGAAGTGGCCCGCGCCCTTTTTCAACGCAGCGCTGTCCGTACCCTGGTAGACCTTGACGGTCAGGTTGATGGCGGGGATCTTCAGGGTTGGACACCTCGCCGGTGTAGCTGGCGCTGACGGTGTAGCCGGTAGCGTACCGGCTGCTGGCGGTCCCGGTATAGCTGGCGGTGGCGGTGTAATGGGTGACAGGGTTGCCCTCGCCGTCCACATCGGCGGTCTCGCTCCACTTAACATCCCCCAAGGTCAGGGTCTTGCCCTTGTCCTCGATGCTCTTGGGGATGAGGGAGGTATCCGCTTCGGACAGGTTGGGATAGCTGCGGCTGGCGGTGAGGGTGCTGGTCTTGGTGGCGTAGCCGTCTGTGGTCACCTGGACGCTGGTGTGGTCCAGCCGAAGGATGCCCACATAGCCGTCCTCGGTGGTCACCTCCATCTCCGCGTCCAGCCGCTGGAGGATGGTCTCCAGGTTATTGGTATCGCTGGCCTGGGTGACGGCTTCTGTATGAGTTTGGATGTCCACGCCTACCTCGTCCTTCCGGGTCATGTCCAGCAGGTAATACCTTCGGCCATTGCGGACAAAGTCCTCCGTAGGGATGAGGCTGGGATCGTCCGACAGCGAGAGCTGATAGGTCTTGTTGATTCGCAGCTCATCAAAGTCGCCGTAGGTGTACTCCTCCACGGACACGGGGTAATAGCTGGCGCTCTGGCCCGCTTCCGGTTCCGCCGCCAGGGCGGTGGCGCTCCCGGCCATGACGAGGGCAAGGGCGCACAGGATGGTGAAAATGCGCTTCATGTGTACTTTCCTCCGTTTTTTCGTTTGTTTTCAGCCTGGATGATGATGTTATCTGGCCGCGGCCTGCCGCTGATCCCCCCTTTCCCTGGTCCGGCCGCGCTGCTGCAGGTACTCGTTCCAGTCCTTCCCCTGGGCGGGTGTCCGGGTGGACACGTCATAGCCCTTCTGCCCGTACTCCGCCCGGAACTTCTCTGTGGCCTCCTGCCCAGGTCCGTCCGCATCCAGACACAGGACGATCCGCTTCAGATGGGGATTTTCCCGCAGGTAGGTGTCCAGGGGGCCTTGGTAGAGTCCGCAGAGGGCCACGGCGTTGCCCCGCACCTGCCGGTGCAGGGTGCAGAAGCTCATCAGGTCGATGGGAGCTTCGAACACCGCCACCCAATCCAAGGCGGGGTCGCAGGGGAGCCGGAAGGCTACGCTTTTGTCGCTGCCGGGGGCGTCCCGCTTGAAGCTGGAGCCGCCCAGGTCATAGGTGCCGCGCTTGCTGGCGAATACCGGCTTTCCGTTGCCGTCCCGGCCCACGAACACGCAGTTGTGGTGCAGGCTGTCCTCGTACAGCAGGCCGGACTCGATGAAGCCCCGGATCACCTGGGGGGCGATGCCTCTCTTTTGAAGATAGGCGAACACCCGCCGCTGGTCGTGGTTGGGGATGGGCAGGGCAAAGGCCGGCTTTTCCTCCTGCGGGGCTGGTCGAGGGCGAGGGGCGGGGGAGTCCCTGGCGCGGTGTCCGTTGAACTCCAGCAGGTAGGTCACGGCATCCCGGAATCCCTTCCCGCAGAACTCCTGCAAAAACGTGATGGCGTCCCCGCCCGTGCCGTTGGAGTAACGCTTCCATGTGCGGCGGTCCTTGATGCGGATGCTGTCCATCTCCCTGGTGGTGTGGTACCGGCTGCCCAGGCGGCGGACGGTGTAGCCAGTTTTTTGTTTGTAAGGAACTTCATAAACTCTCCTCCGCAGAAAATAGTTTGGGAAGACACCTTTTGGGCTTCTCCTCCAGTTCCCCAGGCTGTTGGCCGGCGGAGCCAGGAGAGAGCAGAGCCTGTTTGATTAAAGACGGCGTTTTCGGTTTTCAAACAGCCCCAGCCAATGCCCCCTTACGGCGGGACAGCGAAAAACCGCTGGGGGTTTCTCGCTGCTCCTTTGGGGCTTGATAAAATAACAGAAGAAATGACAGGTTCCGGACTCAAAAACAACCCAATTCCAGGAAAGAATCCCCAGGGGCATATCCGCGCTCCTGGAATTTCTGACTGGGAAAATGGGTGCTCTGGGCAACGGCGTTTCTCCATTTCATCACGCAGCCCCAATCTCAATTGTGTATATCATAGCATAAATCTGCTCGGAGAAGA
>CAJTXF010000004.1:0-81504 GCA_910580045.1 uncultured Eubacteriales bacterium | reverse complement strand
TTGCTTCGCAAAAGCACCGGTCTTCTCCGGATGTCCATAAGTGGACATTATAGCATAAAATGTTATTGCTGTACAGGAATTTTTCAATCAGCTGGCCAACCCTTCTGCCCGCCGTGTAAAAAAAGCCGCCATAGGGTCAGGCCCTGGAAAAGAAGGGGCGAATCCGCCGCCGCGGTGGACATTTGGCAGGGTTTGTGCTATAATATCCAGAGGATATTTCAGTAGAGCTGGAACTGCAAAGCGGTTCCAGAAATTGCGAATGCAATTTCCCAAGACGCAAAGCGGATTGGAGCTATGCTATAATGTCCGCAAGCGGACATCCGGAGAAGCCTTGCTACACATGACTTGGCGATGCCAAGGCACAGCACCGGCCTTCTCCAAGCAGATTTATGCTATAAATGCTTCTAAAAATCCTTGGGAGGCGGACAAAATGGACTTGGAAAAGATGAAACGCAAATACGCTTACACACTGGCCCGGGTGGGGCTGAACGTGCAGAAGGGCCAGACCGTGCTGGTGGAGGCAGCTGTGGAGGGCTGGCAGTTTACCAGCATCTTTGCGGAGGAGTGCTATAAACTGGGCGCGGGCAATGTGGTCGTCCACTATCTGGATTTGCCCAACATGAAGGTTGCGGCCCAGCACCGGGGCGACGCGGACGTGCGC
Organism: uncultured Eubacteriales bacterium; assembly: GCA_910580045.1. GTDB lineage: Bacteria > Bacillota > Clostridia > Oscillospirales > Acutalibacteraceae > Acutalibacter. Next base: position 80,843 of record CAJTXF010000004.1, on the reverse strand, counting down.
CGGGTGGAGGACTGGGAGTACGCCATGCACCAGGGCTATCTGGAGGACGGGGCCTGCTATGTCCGCCTGGAGGGCGTGAACCCCAAGCTGATGGAGGATGTAAGCGAGAGGAACTCCAACGCCATCTTTGCCCATGTGGACACAGTGCGGAACATTATGCGCAAAGCCAGCAGGGAGAAGCACTGCCAGTGGCTCATTGCCATGATTCCCACCGTGGAGTGGGCGGAGTACATTCTGGACAAGACCGGGGCCCAGGCTGAGGAGGAGCTGTGGCGTATTCTGCTGGAGCTCTGCTATATTGACGAGGACAACGACGTGGTGAAGACCTGGCAGAAAAAAGGGGAGAAAAACGCCCGGCTGGGCAGGGCCATAGACAGCCTGCACCTGACCAAGCTGCACTATACTGCCGGCAACGGCACAGATTTGGTGGTAGGCCTTACGCCCTTCTCCAAGTTTGGCCATGAGGAGCGGGAGCTCCCGGCCAACTATGTCCCCTTTACCGCCAATATCCCCACAGAGGAGATTTGCACCACCCCCAGCAAGTTTGAGACCAGCGGCGTGGTATATGCCTCCCGCCCGCTGGTGCTGGGCGGAAAGAAGATTGAGAATTTCGGCTTCCGGTTTGAGAAGGGCAAAGTGGTGGAGGTGCTGGCCGGTGAGGGGAAAGAGATGCTGGAGGCCCTGGTTGCCACAGACGAGAACGCCGGGTATCTGGGAGAGGCCGCGCTGGTGGAGTACCATTCGCCCATCAGCATGAGCGGGCTGGTGTACTATACCACCCTGATTGACGAAAACGCCAGCTGCCATCTGGCCTTGGGCCGGGGCTTGGGCACAGCCCCCCAGGGCCAGGAAGGGCTGTTCAATGATTCGGCCATCCATGTGGATTTTATGATAGGCACAGCGGATATGTGCATCACCGGCACCACAGAGGAAGGCAAAGAGGTGGAGATTTTCCGGGACGGGGATTTCGCCCTGTCATTCTAAAAAGTAAATGCAAACAGGGAGCTGAAGCCCAATCCCAAAGGCTTCGGCTCTTTTTTGCCGGGCGGCCCGGCTCTCTAACAGCTGCAAAAACGCGATTGAAACTTATTTTTGCCATTTCCTTCCAACTCTTATATTGACGTGATTAGGGTGTGTGTGGTATTATGTCAAAAGAGAAAGGCTTTGCCTTTGGTGGTAAAGCGGTTTATATGGTATTTATATAGCATGAGATGAAGCAAAGCTGTACCGGTTTTCAAAGGAGGCCGGTTTTGGGGAGAGGCCCCTGGGGGGTGTTCACAGCAAGGGTGCAGTGATAACGGCCGGGAAGCGGTCTATTTGGAGGGCAGGCTTATGGATTATGCACGGGAGCGCGTTGAGAGGGTTGGCGGGGGCGTTGAACAGAACAGCGATATGCGGAGCGTCCAGAATTTGGAGGCTGTTATCAATGAGGGGCTCCGCTCCGCCCTGCTGGAAGGCACGCCGGATGAGTCCTTGGCAGTGCTGCTGGAGCACCTGGGCAAAGCGCTGAACGGAGAGCGGACCTATATATTTGAGCAGAACGAGTCCGGCGGCGATGACAATACCTATGAGTGGGTGGCTGAGGGTGTGGTCCCGGAAAAGGAGAACCTGCAGAATGTGCCGGCAGAGGTATGCGCGGGCTGGTACCGGGATTTCAGCGTGGGCAAGCATATTGTCATTGAGGATTTGGAGCAGATTCGGGAGACAGAGCCCTTACAGTATGAAAACTTAAAGCGGCAGAGCATCCACTCCCTTGTGGTGGTTCCCCTGTATGACGGCAAAACGCTGATTGGCTTTTACGGCGTGGATAACCCGCCGGTAAAGTCCCTGGAATACGCCTCGAACATGCTGCAGACCGCCGCGTACTTTATTGTCTCTTCCCTCAAGCGGCGCAACCTGGTCCGCGAGCTTCAAAAGCGCAGCTTTGATGTCCTTCACGCGCTGAGCGTGGACTATCTGGGCATCTATCAGGTGAACTTTGACACAGGGGAGTGTGAGATATACCGGGACAGCCAGAAGATGAGCATGGACTGGGCGGTCAGCTTTCAGGACGGGTATCAGACCACGATGGAGCGGTATATCTCCCGGTATGTGGTCCCCCGGGACCAGGAGCGGCTTCGGGCCATGACCAAAAAGGACTATGTGCTTGCCCAGCTGCGGGCAAAGAAAAAGTTCTATGTGCGCTATCAGGTGAAGGGCAGCGCCTGCGGGCTGAAGCATCTGGAAATCCACTTCTCTGCCACGGAGAGGACAGCAGAGGAGAACTGCGCGATTTTCGCCCTGCGGGACGTGAACGTGGTGGTAGAGCAGGAGGAAAAATATAAGCTGGAGGCCAGGCGGAGCCTGGAGGATATTCTGGAGGGGGCCAGGACCGGCATTTGGACCATTGAGCTGGAGGAGGGCTGCCAGCCCAGAATGTATCCGGATAGGACCATGCGGATTCTCCTGGGCGCATCTGAGGAGATTGGGCCAGAGGAGTGCTACCGGCACTGGTTTGAGAACATTGAGCCGGACTATGTGGAAATGGTGCAGGAAGCAGTGCGGGAGATTCTGGAGACCGGCCGCTCAGAGGTAATCTATCCCTGGAACCATCCTGAGCTGGGGAAAATCTATGTCCGCTGCGGCGGCGTGCCGGACAAAAGTTTCAAAAAGCCCGGGGCCTGCCTGAACGGGTACCATCAGGACATCACAGAGACCATGGTGACCAGAAAGAAACAGGAGCAGGCCATTATGGAGCTGCTGGAAAAGGTCAGGCGGGCAAATTCGGCCAAAAGCGAGTTCCTTTCCGATATGTCCCATGATTTGCGCACGCCCATCAACGGGATTCTGGGAATGCTGGCGATTCTGGAGAGGACCCAGGATGACGCGGAGCGGCAGGCAGACTGCCGGCAGAAAATCCGTGTGTCGGCAGAGCATCTGCTGTCCCTGGTGAATGACGTTCTCCAGGTCAGCAAGCTGGAGAGCGGCAGGCCCGCGGCGGTGGAGGAGCCCTTTGACCTTCTTGAAGCCTTGGAAGCCTGCGTCACGGTTTTGTCCGCCCAGGCAGAGGAGGAGGGAATCCGCCTGGTGCTGGAGGAGCCCAGCCTGTGCCACACCAGGCTGATTGGAAACCCCCGGCACCTAAAGCAGATACTCATGAATATCATTGACAATGCCCTGAAATACAACCGGCCCCATGGCTCGGTGTTTGTGCGGGTAAAGGAAATTGGGTGCGAGGGCAGGACAGCGCGGTATCAATTCGTGGTGGAAGATACTGGAATCGGCATTGGCGAGGACTTCCAAAAGCATATTTTTGAGCCCTTTGCCCAAGAGCACCGGGGCGCAAGGACCAATTACAATGGGGTTGGCCTGGGGATGTCCATTGTAAAGAAGCTGGCAGACCAGATGAAGGGGAGCATTGAGCTGCGCAGCCAGGTTGATAAGGGAAGCGTGTTCCAGCTGATTCTGCCCATGCGGGTGGACGAGGCCTGGCATGCCCCCTCTGAGGACCAGGAGCGGAACGCCCAGGACAGCATTGCCGGAATGCGGGTGCTTTTGGTGGAGGACAATGAAATCAACTGTGAAATTGTGGAATTCATGCTCAAAGAGGCAGGCGCGGATGTGGTGAGCACTGCGGACGGGAAAGCCGCTGTGGACGCCTTCGCGGCCTCCGCGCCCGGCGCCTTTGACTGCATCCTGATGGACTTGATGATGCCGGTCATGAGCGGCTATGAGGCGGCCCGGGTGATTCGGGGCCTGGACCGGCCGGACGCGGCAGTGGTGCCGATTATCGCCCTGTCAGCCAATGCCTTTGAGGAGGACGTGGCAATGGCAAAGGCCGCGGGAATGAATGAGCATTTGGCAAAGCCCGTGGACATTGGGAAAATATTCCGGGCCATGAACCGGCTGAGGTACCAATAAGCCCAGCCCTGTTCAGGGGGCCGGAGCGGGCCTGCGGTCAGAGTGGCGGAGTTCCGCCGGAAAGACCAGGATGAACGCGGTGTGAATCCGCCTGAAAAAACCTAAAACCGCTGGAACTCCCGGGAGCTCCAGCGGTTTTCCCTTTTGCGGGGAAGACAGCTTCAAAACTTGTACGGATAGGATTGGCGCCAGGACAGCCTGGGGTCATTCCGCGGTCGTTCTGGGGGCAGTGATGCGGGCAAACATAGCATGGATGGTCTCATACCGGCAGGCAAAGGAATCCACACTGGCAATCAGCATTTCTTGGGGCGATACCTGGGAGAAATCCACAGAGTACCCGGCGGCATGGGCCAGATACTCCAAAAACAGCCTCTGGCTCCGCCCGTTCCCCTCCCGAAAGGGGTGCAGGACATTTATCTCGCTTAAATAGTAGGCCAGCCGCTGGGGCACATCCTGGGCCCCTTTCAGGAATTTTTCCTCTTTCAGGCTGTCAAATACCTGGACCCCATAGGCCTGTAAATGCTGGCAGAGGCAGAACTGGTTTCCCTTGGCGATGTTCACTTCCCGCAGTTCTCCTGCCCAGCTGTATATATCCTCAAAAAGATACCGGTGGATGCTGCGCAGGTGCGCAAACCCCAACCGCCCCTGAATAGGGCGGGCTTTTGCCCCGGCCAGCTTTAGGGAGGTGATTTCCCGCTCCGCTGCCGCCAGACTTGCGGGCTCCCGGATGTTCAGCTTGTTGATAAGAACCGGGGAGCCCGGATAGCAGTACTTCCGCTCCCAATGAGGGCCTCGGCTGGTATCCACAGCCCCCTCCGGCACAGTGTGCTTTTGAATCAGCTCCCGCAGGGTTTTCTCCAGGGCCTGGGGCGTATCCAGGCACCGCCGGATGCGCTGCCTGTCCTCAGAACTCAGAGGCATCCCCTCCATGGCCATTGAGCTGTCCACTTCCCGGATAATCCGCTCAATCTTCTCCGCCGCCGCCATCAGGCCGCCCCCTTTCTTCCCGTGTTATACTGACAAACTTGAAAAGTTTGATATGGCTATGCTCTTTCCGCGGTACACAGCTGCCGGCATTTTGAGGCCCTGTTCCACTGTATATATTATACTACAAATCCCCTTTGTTTTCAAGACTGGTATTCCCTCCCCATGTATGGTATCATGTGCCTTACCCCAGGGCAGATGGGGAAATCCGGAAACCAGGAGGGAACAGCATGGACAGCATGAACAAAGGGCAGAAGCAGGAGCAGGCCTATCTGGAGCAGGTGGAGGCCTATCTGGCAGAGAGCTTGGGCAGGCTGTATGAGAAAAGGGAGGAGCTGAAACAGGAGCTCCTTGCCGCCCGAAAAAACATGTGGGATGAGGGCCGTCATCTTATCCGCAATTTTGACGAGACCATTCAGTTTGAGGACGTGCTCCAGCTGGCCGGGCAGAATCAGGATATCAGCACCGCGGAGCGCGGCTTTCAGCAGAACGAGCTGGAAATCGCCCGGCAGGCCAAGCAGCGGTTTTCCCCCTATTTTGGTCGGCTGGACTACCAGTACCAGGGCCGGGGGCACACCATCTACATCGGCATCTACAGCCTTCGCCAGGAGGAAGCCCGCAAGCTGCTGGTGGTGGATTGGCGGGCTCCGGCTGCCTCCATGTTCTACAGCTTTGATGTGGGCCCAGGCTGGTTTGAGCCGCCCAGCGGCAGGCGGGATGTGGACATCACCCTAAAGCGCCAGCTTAAAATTGAGGACGGCAGGCTGCTGATGATGTACAACTCGGATTCCGCCATGTATGATGAGATTTTGGGCAGCGTCCTCGCGCAGAATACAGAGCACACCCTGCGAATCATCATTGGGAGCATCCAAAAGGAGCAGAACGCTGCCATCCGCTGCGCCACCAATCAATCCTGCCTGATTTACGGTCTGGCAGGCAGCGGCAAAACCAGTGTGGGGCTCCACCGGCTGGCGTATATTCTGTATCACAACCGGGCGCGCATCCAGGCAGAGCAGGTTCTGATTCTCTCCAACAACGGCATTTCCCAGTCCTATATCTCCGCCATCCTGCCTGACTTGGGCGAAAAACCAGCAGAGAGCACAGTGTTCCACCACCTGCTTCAAGAGTTGGTGGGGGAGGAGTATGAGGTGGAGGATTACTATGAGTACCTGCACCAGGCAGAGCCCCAGCCAGCCTCTCCGCGCTGGGCGTGGATGGGCGTCAAATATTCCCCAGCCTTTCTGGACGGGTGCGCGGCCTGTTTCTCCAACTTTGCCTATACCATCCCAGAGCTCAGGTACCGGGAGGCCCTTGTCCTCTCTCAGGAAATCTTTGAAAAGCGGTGGAGAAGAACAGGCTTTTCCTCCTTCCGGGCCAGTTATGAGCTGGCGGAGCAAATCGTACGGGAGGCGGTTGAGGACTTTTTCCGGGAGAACGAGGCGCGGATAAAGCAGGACATTGATGGGGAAAGCCAAGTGTTCCTCTCAGACAAAGAGGCCGCCTTTCTCTATAGGCGGAGGCGCCAGCAGTACATCACCAGCGCCCTGGAGGAAATCGCCCGGCTCAACCAGCTGGAGCCAAAAGCCCAGGCAGTGAAGCTGCTGGGAGACTGGCTGGAGAGGTCCGGGCAGGACTGCCAGGGAAGCCTGGAGCTGTTCCGGGAGCTCCAAACCCCAAAGCTGCGGTATGAGGACGCGCTCTACTATCTGTATATCCGGTGCCTGATGGGCGCTGTGCCTGCGCGTCCCGCAATCCGGCATATTCTCATTGACGAGGCCCAGGATTACAACCCTCTTCAGCTGCGCATCATCCGGCTCCTGCATCCCAAAAGCAAATATACCATTCTGGCAGACGGGTTCCAGGCCCTCAATCCCCTCACAACTGTGGGGAGCCAGGAACTGTTCCAGTGGGCCTTTGGGGCAGAGCTTCTGAAAATCCGGCTGGATACATGCTACCGCTCTTCCAGTGAAATCAACAGGCTGGCTTTCCAGCTGATAAAGGAGGAGTACCCCCAGCTTGACCAGGAGTACTCCTATTTTGAGCGCTGCACCCAAAAACCCCGGTATGTCATCTGTAAGGAGCCCTTGCCGGCCCTCCGCCTCCTTCTGCGCCAGATGATTGGCTGTGATTCCGTGGCCATTATCACCAGCGACTGGGAGCAGGCCCGGCAGGTCAAGGGATATCTGGGACAAGAGGCCAAGCTGATGGCATCGCCCGAAAGCAGGCTGGAAAGCGGGGTGGTGATTCTGCCGCTGGTGCTGGCAAAGGGCTTGGAGTTTGACGGGGTCATCCTGCTCCATATGGCAGGCACGCCCAGGGCGGATTTACGCCGCAGGCTGTATCTGGGCTGTACCCGGGCCCTGCACCAGCTCTGTCTTCTGGAAGCCCAGGAGCTGCCCTCCCCGCTGGCAGACTGCGCCCCCTATGTGGAAACCATCCGGCTGGAAAACATGGAGCCCGAGTCCTGGGACTCCGCTCCCAATTGACATTTCAGCCAGGATATACTATAGTATTAAAGTGTATCGTTTTGTGTGAGCTGTATGGCGCGGCGATTGATTCTCAGGCAGAGTGTGCCAGCTATTTAAGGAGGAGAAAGTATGGAGCGAGTGAAAAAGTGGAGCGAAAGCCTGTGCCGGCATCCTCTCTGGCTCTACACCCTGTGTTTCAGCCTGTGCTTTGGGGTGGTGTTCGGGCCTTTTTTTCTCAGCCATAAGACCTTTGTGTACCAGGGGGATTCCTACTTGCAGCATTACCCCAGCTTCCTCTACTACGGCGAAAAGCTGCGGGAGATGTTCTCCGGCCTGCTGGCGGGAAAGGGCCTGGTTTTTCCCCAGTGGGAATACAGCATCGGCCTGGGGGCGGACGTGTTCTCCACCCTCAGCTACTATATTATCGGCGAGCCCCTGGCCCTGCTCAGCGCGCTGTTCCCGGCCTCTTTGGCCCCATACGGCTACTCCCTGATGATTGCCCTGCGGCTGTACCTGGCAGGGCTGGCTTTCCGCGCTTTCTTAAAAGAGCGGGACTGCGGGGCCCTGGCCGGGGCCCTGGCCGCGGTGGCCTATGTGTTCTCCGGCTATGGGCTGCGGCCCGGGATTTTCCACAGCGCTTTCTCCATCCCCATGCTGGATTTTCCCCTGCTGCTTCTGGGGGTGGAGAGGCTCTACCGCAAAAAGGACGGCAGGCTCTTTTTGCTGGCTGTATTTCACAGCGCGGTAAGCAGCTTTTACTTTTTCTATATGCTGGTCATTCTGGTGATTCTGTACGCCCTGCTGCGCTATGCCTCCCTGTTTTGGGGTGAGCCGCTGCGCTGCCTGGGTCAGTGGGTGCTGCGCTTCTTCCTGACAGCCCTGGCCGGGACTGCTCTGGCCGCGCCGGTTCTGCTGCCCTGCCTGAGCTCCATGCTCCAATCTGAGCGGCTTATGGCAGTGGAGCAGGATTTGCTCCGCTACTCGGAAGCCTATTATACCCATTACGCGGCAGGCCTGCTCTCTGTGTATGAGTACAGCTATTTCTATGTAGCCCTCAGCGGGCCAATCCTGGTCTGCGCCCTCTTTGCCCTGACCGCGCCCCGGGGACAGTTCCGGGAAGAGAAGCTGGCTGGGGCCGTGCTGTTCCTCTTCACCCTGGTGCCCTTTTTCGGCTCTATGTTCAATGGCTTCAGCTATGTGACCAACCGGTGGATTTGGGCCTTTATTGCGGGCATATGCTTCTGCGCGGCCCGGGGCTTTTGCCAGCTTGGCCGGCTGAGCCCCAAACAGCTGGGCCTGACAGGCGGCCTTCTTGTTTTGCTCACAGCCCTCAGCCTTGTGCCTCAGCCAGTGGAGAGCACCTGGCTGCAGCTGGCTTTCCTGTGGGGGACTTACCTGCTGGCCCTGCTCTATGCGCTGGGCCGGAAAAAGGCTCTGGCCCGCTGGCAGCCCCGGGTGACCGCGCTGCTGACTGCGGCAGGCATTCTGGTAACTGGCTGCGGGCTGTTTTGGCCTGGGGATACTGAGAACTTTACCGGCTATATGAGCCGCACCCAGGCCAATGTCAAACGCTTGGGCCCAGTGGAGCCTATTTTTGAGAGGGTGGTGGAGGACAAAAACTGCCGCACAGATTCCAGCCCCTCCCAGCCCTATAACCGGGCCCTGCTCTCAGGCCACGGCACAATGAGCGCCTATTTCAGCATGATTGATTCAGGCACCACTCAGTTCCAGGGGGCCATGTATTACAACCGCTCCTGCGGCCAGCAGTACCAGGGGCCACGCTGGCAGAGTATGCTGATGAGCCTTCTGGGCGTGGGTTATTACGCTGTGGAAGCGGGCCGCACAGATGAACTGCCCTATGGGTTCCGCACCCTGGCTGCGGAGGAAGGGGGCTACGCCATCTATAAAAACGACTATGCCCTGCCCCTGGTCACCCTTTACGACGGGGTTGCCTCGCCGGAGGAGGCGGACTCGCCCTTTGCCCTCCAGCAGCTGATGCTCCAGGCCGCTGTGACAGAGGAGGAGACCTCTCTGCCCCATGCCAGCACAGAGCTGACTGTGGAGGAAATTCCCTTCAGCTGGCGGCAGGAGACCAGCCAGGATGTTTGGATGGAGGAGGGCCTTATCCGGGTAGAGAAGGACAAGGGTACTGCAGAGCTGGTGTTTGAGCCAGTGGAGGGAAAAGAGCTGTGCCTGGTGTTTGACGGCCTGGAAAGCGATACAGAAAGGCCCGGGATTGGGATGCTGACCTGTTCCGCCTCCTGCGGTACAGTGACCAATGTGCTGAAAGCGGCCCGGCCCGTAAACCGGTTTTACTGCGGGTATCAGGACTTTCTCATCAGCCTGGGCTATCAGCCGGAGGAGCAGAGCACAATCCGCCTGCGCTTTGACTGGGCAGGGGACTACAGCTTTGACTCCCTGAAGCTCTATGGGGTGGATTCTGCCTTTTTGGAGGACGCGGCAGCCAAGCTCCGGGACAGCGGGGCAGGGGACATCCAGCGGGAGACCAACCGTATCTCCTTTTCCACCAGCCGGGAGAGCCCCAGCATGGCCTTCATCTCCATCCCCTATAGCGAAAACTGGTCGGTGAGCGTTGACGGGGAGCCAGCCCCCTTGCGCAGAATCCAGTGCGGCCTGTGCGGGGTAGAGCTGCCAGGGGGAGAGCACCAGGTGGTCATGACCTACCGCTGCCGGCCTTTTTGGCTGGGCGCGGCAGTCTCCGGAGCAGCGGCTGTGATTCTGCTGGCCCTGTGGGTTCTGAAAAAGCGGCGGGCCGGGTTTTGTGGATGAAGGTCTTGCAAACTTCGCGGTTCTGTGCTATGATGTGTGCTATTACTACCTCTTTACCCAGATAAAAAACCAAGGAAGGCCCCTGGCGGTGAAAGAGGGGCCAAACGCAATCTGCCCTTTCGGAGGAAATGAGTAAAATGGAAAAGACCAAGCGTTTCAGCAGCCCATTCTACGGCCAGATATTCCGTCTGGTCGCGCCTATTGTCCTGCAGAACCTGTTGAGCTCTGCCGTCAACTCCGCGGACGTGGTCATGCTCAACTTTGTGGGCCAGTCCGCAATCTCCGCGGTGAGCCTGGCCAGCCAGTATGCCCATGTGCTGTTCATGCTGTTCTACGGCATCGGCACCGGGGCCACTATGCTGTGCGCCCAGTACTACGGCAAAAAAGATTTCCGTGCCATTGAGGTAGTGCAGGGCATAGCCCTGCGCATTTCCATGAGCGTCTCTCTGGTGGTGGCGGTGCTGGCCCTCACCATCCCCCAATATATGATGATGCTGTTCACCAGCGACGCGGAGCTGATTGCCATTGGGGCGGGGTACATACGCGTTCTCAGCGTCTGCTATCTGTGCTGGGGCATTACCGAGGTGTATATCTCCATCCTGCGCAGTGTGGGCCGGGTGGCCATTGGCACAGTGCTGAACACTATTGCCGTGCTGCTGAATGTGGTGCTGAACGCCGCGTTTATTTTTGGCTGGCTGGGCATCCCGCAGATGGGTGCTGTTGGTGTGGCCCTGGCCACATCCATCTCCCGCCTGGTGGAGCTGGCCCTGTGCTTTGTGGTATCCGCCCGCTCAAAGGACGTAAAGCTGAAGCTGCGCATGATTTTTGTGCGCAACAAGGCCCTGTTTACAGACTTTGTGAAGCTGGCCCTGCCCGCTGTGGCCAATGACGTGGTTTGGGGCCTGGCCTTCTCCATGTATTCCGTGATTCTGGGCCATCTGGGCAATGACGCGGTGGCAGCCAACTCCCTGGCCGCTGTGGTGCGGAACTTTGGCACCATCCTCTGCTTTGGCTTTGCCAACGCGGGGGGCATCCTGCTGGGGCAGAAAATCGGCGAGGGCAAAATGGAAGAGGCCCGGGCAGACGGCCGCCGCCTGCTGTGGGTGACTGTCGCCTCCGGCGGGATAGGGGGGCTGATTGTGCTGATTGCCCGGCCCTTTGTGCTTATGTACGCAGGCGGCGGGAACTTCACCGAAACCGCCCTGGAGTATCTGGGCGTGATGCTGCTGATAAACAGCTATTATGTTATGGGCTGCGCGGTCAACACCACCCTGATTGCCGGTGTGTTCCGTGCTGGGGGAGACAGCCGCTTCGGCCTGATTTGCGACGCCATCACCATGTGGCTCTATGCTGTGCCTGTGGGCTTCCTGTGTGCCTTTGTGCTGAAGCTGCCGGTGCTTTGGGTCTATTTCATCCTCTGCCTGGATGAATTTGTAAAGTGGCCTGCTGTGTTCCACCGCTACCGCTCCGGCAAATGGCTGAAAAATATCACCCGGGACAATCTGTTCCAGGACGCTGCCCCAAAGGGGGAATAGGATGGAAGCCCAGGGCTCGGACGCTCTCCTTATTGTATATGTGACTTCCCTTGCCGAGGGGGTTCCCCGGGGCCAAAAGCGGCAGGCAGAGAGCCGTACAGGCCGGGCCCTGCTGGCCCACGCCCTGAACCGGGCGCGGCCGGGAACGCCCCCTCTCTGTGAGAGGGATATCCCCCCCCTGCTGTGCTTTGGGCCAAAGGGCAAGCCCGGCTTTCAGGCGCTGGCCTGGGAGTTCAGCATCAGCCACAGCCACGGCCTGGTTGCCTGCGGGTTCTCAGCCAGGCCCCTGGGTTTGGATGTGGAGCGGGTGCGCCCCTTCTCACCCCAGCTGGCCGGCAGAATCCAGGCCCCGGGGGAGGAGGCCCTTGCTGGGGCCCACCCTGATTCCGACAGCCGTTGGAGCCAGCTTTGGACCTGTAAGGAGAGCTGCATGAAATACACCGGCCTGGGCATGAGCCAGGAGCCGGGGGAGATAGCCTTTGCCCGGCTGGGCCCCGCGCCGCTTCTGGCGGCTGGGGGGAAGGGGCTTTGCTTTCGCTCTCTCTGCCTGTATCGGGGAGGGGAGCCCTTTTGGCTGACCCTGTGCCGGGGAGAGCCGGGCCCTGTGGCAGTAGAGTTCCTTTCAGCAGGACAAATTGCCGCCCTGTTGGCATAGTGTGCAGGGACAGAGCATACACATGGACCATGAACGAAAGAGAGGTCGATGTGTAATGTTTGTGTCAATGAAGGCCAGTAAAAAGCGAATCATCGCAATCCTGATTCTGGCGGCCGCTGTGGTGGGGGCGGTCCTCTACCTGCGGTGGGACCGGGGGGAGGCAACCGAGCCAAAGCAGTTCTTTGGTGAGACCAACGAGGAGCGCATCGCCTTCCTCCAATCCTTTGGCTGGCAGACAGAGGCCAGCCCTGCCGAGACCCGGGAAGTGATGATTCCCGCCCAGTTCGACGATGTGTACCAGAACTACAACGCCATGCAGCAGGCCCAGGGCTTTGATTTGGCGCCCTACGCCGGGGAAATCGTTACCCAGTTTAAGTATAAGATAACCAACTACCCTGGGGAGACAGAGGTCTTTGCCACCCTTCTGGTGTATGGCAGGCTGATTGTGGGCGGTGATTTGGCCTGCGCGGAGGCCAGCGGCTTTATGCACGGCTTCGCGCCGGACAGTGCCCGCTACGGCGAGGCCACGCCTCAGCCTGGGGCCCCTGCTGAGAGCGGGACGGCAAGCGGGGCAGAGGGCGGTACAGAGAGCCTTCCGGAGAGCTCTGGGGCAGTCAGCTCCGCTGACAGCGAGAGCCAGGCGGAGAGCCAGTCCACTGCTGGCGGGGAGAGCGCCCTCACCAGTGAGGAATCCTCCACGGAAGGCGCTGGGGTAAGCTCTGAAGCAGCTGACGCGCAGCCGGAGTGGCCCACAGACTAAGAACCTGTACGGATAGGATTTGTGCCAGGATTATCGAGCCAGATTTTGCCGGTGGCAAGGCGCAGAGCGGCGGATAATCCGGCGGCTGAAAAGGGTTTGCAGCACTGGCGTAATTTTCCCATAAGACTGGCGTAATATCCTATTGATATAAGTTCTGAGCTGGAGTGGCAATCAGCCATGCAGATTGGGCCGCAGGGCGGCGGGGATAGGAAACACACTTTGCGTTGACTATTTATCCCAAACCTGCGGCCATCTTCTGCATTGTGGAATGTTGAAAACCCGGGGGAAAATGTGGAGAACTGTGAAAAGCGGCCCTGCGTCACCAATAGGGGAGCAGGGCAGGGGAGGGATACATCATGTTGATTATCATTCCCTCGAGTCAAAATAGACAGAAAATTGTCGCTGGTTTGCAAATTTGGTAAAGATGTACAAATGCTGTGAAAAAACTTTGGGTATAAAAAGCCTTTTCATCCGTCAAAATTTCTGCTATAATACAGACAAATCAATTAGGTCAGCCGAGGACGGCGCTGGGTATAGACTGGATTACATACTACCCGCGCCGCTTAGGCCAAAGTCCCTGTACCTTATGTGGGAGAGGGGCAGTCCCTGCGGCCAAAGGCGTCCTTGCAGAGCCTGATAGGAGGAAATTATAATGGCAAGCTTGAGTTTGAGAAATATCTACAAGATTTACGCCGGCGGCGTTACTGCTGTTACGGACTTCAATCTTGAAATCGCCGATAAGGAGTTTATCATTCTGGTCGGCCCCTCTGGCTGCGGCAAGTCCACCACCCTGCGTATGATTGCCGGTTTGGAGGAAATCAGCAAGGGCGAGCTGTACATTGGCGACACACTTTCCAACGATATCGCCCCCAAGGACCGTGATATCGCCATGGTGTTCCAGAACTACGCCCTGTACCCCCACATGACTGTGTATGACAACATGGCTTTCGGCCTGAAGCTGCGCAAGACTCCCAAGGATGAAATCAAGCGCCGCGTGGAAGAGGCAGCCCGTATTCTGGATATTGCCCATCTGCTGGACCGCAAGCCCAAGGCTCTGTCCGGCGGCCAGCGCCAGCGTGTTGCTCTGGGCCGTGCTATTGTCCGTGACCCCAAGGTCTTCCTGCTTGACGAGCCGCTGTCCAACCTGGACGCTAAGCTCCGCGCCCAGATGCGTACCGAGATTGCCAAGCTGCACACCAAGCTGGGCACCACCTTCATCTACGTTACCCACGACCAGACCGAGGCTATGACCATGGGCGACCGCATCGTGGTTATGAAGGACGGCTTCATTCAGCAGGTGGACACGCCTCAGAACCTGTACGAGTATCCTGTCAACGAGTTCGTGGCCGGCTTCATGGGTTCTCCTCAGATGAACTTCATCGATGCCAAGTGCAACAAGTCCGGCAGCGACTACACCCTGACCTTCGGCGCATGCACCATTACCATCCCCGCCAAGAAGGCCGAGGGCACCAATATCAACAACTATGTGGGCAAAGAGGTTGTCTTCGGCATCCGTCCCGAGGATGTGCATGACGAGCCTGACTTTATCGAGAAGGTCGGCGGCGCGCATGTTACCTGCGAGGTGGAGGTCACCGAGCTGATGGGTGCTGAGACCTACCTGTACCTGGACTGCGAGAGCAATGCTGTCACCGCCCGCGTGGAGCCCACCTCCACTGCCAAGCCTGGCGACAAGTGCAAGATTGCTTTCGATTTGAACAAGATGCACGTGTTCGACAAAGAGACCGAAGTTACTGTTATCAACTAAGCGTTAGCTTGCCATTTTGGGGCCAGCGGCGAGAGCCGTTGGCCCCATCATTTTATCCGCTTTCCATTTTCTTCTTGGCAAACCTTTTTGCTATGTTTTTCTTGAAATTTTTGTTGAAATCGTGTATAATAGTCTGTAGTTCAATTCGTGACCGGATGGCCGGTGTTTTGTCCGCTGTTTTTACCAATATTTTAACGGTAAGGGGAGAAGTTTATGTCCAACAAATTGTTCCAAGGAATTATCCACCAGATGAGCGACGCCATCGACCGTACCATCGGTGTGACTGATGAGTCTTCTATTGTCATTGCCTGCAGCGATTTGAGCCGTGTGGGAGATGTGTTCGATGATGGGGTCACAGAGAATATGTCCAGTGACGATGTCTTTGTCAACAATGAATACACTTTTAAGGCCTTTGGCAGCCGCCAGCGGCCTGGCTATGCTGCCTTTGTTTCCGGCGCTGACCCGGACGCCCGGCGCTATGTGAAAATTTTAGCTGTGGCCATGGACAACATCAAGCAGTATTATGATGAAAAATATGACAGAGGCAATTTCATCAAAAATGTGATTTTGGATAACATCCTGCCTGGCGATATCTATTTGAAGAGCCACGAGCTCCACTTTGACTCTGATGTTTCCCGGGTCTGCCTGCTGATTAAGGTGAACGACAAAAACGAGGTCTCTGCCTTTGAGGTGCTTCAGAACCTGTTCCCGGATAAGAACAAGGATTTTGTTATCAATATCAACGAGACGGACATTGCCCTGGTGAAGGAGATTCGCCCTGACATCACGGAAAGGGACATTGACAAATTGGCCCGCTCTATTGTGGATACCCTCACCGGTGAGTTCTACGCCCATTGCTGCGTGGGTATCGGCACAATTGTGGACAACATCAAGGAGCTGCCCCGCTCTTTCAAAGAGGCCCAGACAGCCCTGGAAGTGGGCAAGGTGTTCGACACGGCCCGGGACATTGTCAGCTATAACAACCTGGGGATTGCCCGGCTGATTTACCAGCTGCCCACCACCTTGTGCGAGATGTTCCTGAAAGAGGTCTTCAAAAAGGGCTCTATTGAGAGCCTGGACCATGAGACCCTTTTCACCATTCAGCGCTTCTTTGAGAACAGCCTGAATGTTTCTGAAACCTCCCGGAAGCTGTTTGTTCACAGGAATACCCTGGTCTACCGGCTGGAGAAGATTAAGAAGCTCACCGGCCTGGATTTGCGCGAGTTCGAGGACGCCATTGTCTTCAAGGTGGCGCTGATGGTCAAGCGGTATTTGAGCAATAACAGCAAGTTCTGATTTTTCCAAACCCTTGACAGCACTGTATAAAGACCAGCATAGTGTCTCCCGCCGGTTTGGCTGGCGGTGAAGTTCGCTGTGCGTTGATTTCCCTAGGCGCCCGGTTGCCAGTACCTTTCCAGGCTATTGCCTGTACTCTTGCCGCCACAGCGCGCAGTCTTTATGCTGAGCTGTCCCTATGAAGAGGTGAACTGCTTTTTGATAGAATTTGTGAATGTATCCAAGGTTTACAACAACGGCACAGAGGCCCTCCACAATATCAACCTGCGTGTACCCAAGGGGGAGTTTGTGTTCATTGTGGGCTCCTCCGGCGCAGGGAAAAGCACATTTTTGAAGCTGATTACCTGTGAGGAGCGCCCCTCCTCTGGGGAGATTCTTTTGGACGGCATGGATATCTCCCACCTGCGCAAAGGGAAGATTCCTTTTGTCCGCCGGAAAATGGGCATGGTGTTTCAGGATTTCCGCCTGATTGACCATATGAACGTCTATGACAACGTGGCTTTTGCCATGCGTGTGGTAGGTGCTTCCGGCCGCTCTATCCGCAAGCGGGTGCCCTATATTCTGAGCCTGGTGGGCCTTCAGCATAAGGCAAAGCATTACCCCACCGAGCTCTCTGGCGGCGAGCGCCAGCGGGTGGGCCTGGCCCGGGCGCTGGTCAATAACCCAGAGCTCATTATCGCGGACGAGCCCACAGGCAATATTGACCCTGCCCTCTCCTTTGAGATTGTGGATTTGCTCAATGAAATCAACCGCCGGGGCACCACTGTTTTGATGGTGACTCACGAGCACTCTCTGGTAAAACATTTTCACAAGCGGATTATCCAAATCCATGGCGGGCAGATTGTGGCGGATACCAACGATATGGCGGACAGCTACGCCCCGCCTGAGGAGTTTGCCGCCCGGCAGCAGGCTCAGCTGGAAGCCCCGGAAGATGTGGAGGATTACGCTGAGTATGATAATGAGGAAGAGCGCCTGGAGGACTTTAAGCCAGAGGCTGAGCCGGAGGAGTTTCCTGTTTTGGCAGAGCCCGAGCAGCCTGAGGGGGATTTGGACAGGGATGGCCCCTCGCTTTTAGAGGCCCTCTCTGCCCCAGCGGACTATAACGAGGAGGGCAAGCTCATTGATATTGAGAAGGCCGAGGACCTGCCGCCCCGGAAACCGATGCGGCTCCACCGCCGGAAGCCGCCCAAGGAGTAGGCTGGCTGCATAGAAAAAGGAAAGGAAAGCACAAGGAAATGGGAATACACAGTATCGGATATCTATTCAAAGAGGGTGTGAAGGGGCTGTGGAAGAACCGTACCATGAGTTTGGCCTCGGTCTGTGTGCTGATTTCGTGCCTGCTCTTGACAGGGATGGCGGGGCTTCTGTCTATCAACCTGAGTGCCACAATGACTTCCATTGAGTCAAACAACACCATCAATGTCTATCTCAATGAGGGCCTGCCGCCGCTTACTGCCGTAAAGGTGGGGGAGGAGCTCCGCGCGCTGGACAACATCACCGAGTGTGTGTTCGTGCCAAAGGATGACGGCCTCAAGATAACCATTCAAAGCCTGAATGGGAAGGAGGACAACGATTTGTTCAACGCCCTCCAGGGCCAGGATAACCCCCTGCCAGACGCCTATCTTATCTCCATGGAGGACTTGAGCCTCTACGCTCAGACCATTGACGCTATCCAAGGAGTGGAGGGGGTAGACCACACCTCGGATTTGAGCTCAGTGGCCAATATGCTGAGCAATTTTGACCGGCTGGTGCGCTACTGCAGCCTGGGCATTCTGGTGGTGCTGGGTGTGGTGTCCCTGTTCATCATCACCAACACCTTGAAGGTGACCATTTTCTCCCGCAGAATGGAAATCAACATCATGAAGTCTGTGGGCGCCACCAACGGCTTTGTCCGGGTGCCCTTCATTGTGGAGGGGGTCCTGATAGGGATCCTGTCCGGGGCCATCTCAGCCACTGTGCTGTATTTTGGCTACGCCCGGATTATGGAGGCTGTATACAGCTTTGTAACCCTGGTGACCTTAATTGATATCCAGCGCTATGTCTGGTGGCTGTACGGCATCTATCTGCTGGCAGGGACCTTGTTTGGCATTATGGGCGGTGTGATTTCCATCAGCAAATATCTGAAAAAAGAGGGCGAGAACGCAATCGTTTAGCTCCTTCAAGAAAAAATCAGAAAAAAGCAAAAAGAAGGCCGGGCGAATCACACGCCCGGCTTTTTGTCTGTATTTTTTAGGTCCGGTGCCAGGCCATGGGCACAAACAGCATCAGCATGGGGAATATCTCCAGCCGCCCGGCCAGCATGTCGAAGCTCAGCACAATCTTGCTCAGCGGTGAGAATGCCGCATAGTTCCCCATGGGCCCTACTAAGTCCAGCCCAGGCCCAATGTTGTTCAGGCAGGCAATCACCGCCGTGGCATTGGTCTCCAGAGAGAATTCATCCACCGCTACCAGCAGGATGGATACAGCCAGAATGGCCATGTACACTGCCAGATAGCTGTAGGTGTTCTGCAGGGTTTCCTCATTCACCGCCTGGCCGTCCATGTGCACCTGGGACACAGAGCGGGGCCGCAGCATCCGCTTCACGCTGCGCCGCCCCGCCTTGCACAGCAGCAGAAGCCGGGCCACCTTCATGCCCCCGCCAGTGGAGCCCGCACAGGCGCCCACAAACATCAGCAGAACCAGTAGGGTCTTTGACAGCGCTGGCCACTGGTTGAAGTCCGCAGTAGCAAAGCCGGTGGTGGTCATAATGGACGACACCTGAAACGCTGCCTGGTGCAGGGCCTCGCCCACTTGGCGGTAAATGGGCAGAATGTCCCAGGTAATCACCGCGATGCTGCCCAGCATCAGGCCCAGGTAAAGCAGCAGCTCCTGGTTTTTCAGCACCTTGAGAAACTGCCTGAGCAGCAACAGGTAGAAAACACTGAAATTGATGCCAAACAGTGCCATAAACACTGTGCATACAGCTTGGAGATAGCGGCTGTATCCCATAAGGCTGTCCCCTTTGATGGCAAAGCCGCCAGTGCCTGCTGTACCGAAGGCAGTGGTCAAAGCGTCGAACAAGGGCATCCCCCCTGCCAGCAGAAGGATGACCTGCAGCAGGGTCAGGCCGATGTAAATGGCATAGAGGATTTTGGCGCTGTCCTGAAGTTTTGGCACCAGCTTGTCTACCTGGGGGCCCGGGCTCTCTGCCCGCATCACATGGAGCAGGGAGTTCTTGCCCTTGCCCATGGGCATCACGGCCAGCAGGAACACCAGCACGCCCATGCCTCCCAGCCAGTGGGTGAAGCTCCGCCAGTACAGCAGGCCCATGGGCAGAGCCTCAATGTCTGTCAGAATGCTGGCCCCTGTGGTGGTAAATCCGGATACAGTCTCAAACACACAGTCCACATAGCTGGGCACCGCGCCGCTGAGGAAGAAGGGCAGGGCCCCGATCAGCGAAACCGCCACCCAGCACAGGGCCACGCTGATGAATCCCTCCCGGGCGCCTATCTGCCGGTCCTTTGGGGGGCAGAGAAAGGTGGACAGGCTCAGGACAGCAGCCCCGCCTGCAGAGATGGCCGTGCCCACTGCCGCCGCGGTCTCCTGCTGAAACAGGGAGATTCCCAGAGAGGGCAGCAGGCAGATGGCCTCTACCCGCAGGATGTAGCAAATCAGACACAGAATCATTCTATGGTTCACTTTGGTCAGCCTCACTTTTCCCGCTTGGGCGGGGAATCGTTATAGTAGCAGGGGAAAGAAACAGGAAAAGAGCCGGAACGGCTCTCCCCACCTTTAATCCAGAAAAATGTCGCTCAAATCATGGATGGCCCTGTCCGCTGTGGCAACCACGATAACCGAGTCCCCGGCTTCAATGGTGTCACTGCCCCCAGGGATGATGCTGCGCCCCTTGCGGTTGATGCAGGCCAGCAGAGTACCAGATTTCAGCCGCAGCTTCATCAAAGGCTGGCCCAGGAACCACAGCCCTTTGCCCACCTGGAACTC
This sequence comes from uncultured Eubacteriales bacterium, assembly GCA_910580045.1. Lineage (GTDB taxonomy): Bacteria > Bacillota > Clostridia > Oscillospirales > Acutalibacteraceae > Acutalibacter. Next base: position 60,709 of record CAJTXF010000004.1, on the reverse strand, counting down.
CAGCGCGTCTACCCGGTCCTCCACAATCCGGTGCAGGGTGGTGACAGAGCCCCCCTTGCGGTTGCCCATGGCCCGCACATAGCGCATAATGTCGCCGGTGCACAGCTCTTTTGGGCTGATGACGCAGTCAATGCCTTTGCCGGTAAGAGCCTCGTTGAACTCCGTCCGGTTGATTTTGGTGATGACCTTGTAGACGCCCAGATAATTGGCGTACATGGAGATAATCAGGTTCTCCTCGTCAAAGTCTGTCAGGGTGACCACCGCGTCAGTCTGGGCCAGGCCCTCGGTATCCAGGATGTTCCGGTCAGAGCCGTCCGCGTTTATGATAGTGGCCTTGGGCAGGGCGTCAGAGAGCTCGTGGCAGCGCTCCTGCTCCCGCTCAATCAGCTTTACGCTGACCCCGGCCTTGAGCAGCTCAGCCGCCAGATAGAAGGCAATGCGGCTGCCCCCAACAATCAGCACGTCCCGGATTTTCCGCTGGCTCATGCCCAGGTTGCGGATGAGCTTGGCCAGGTTCCCACTGGGGGCTGTTACATGAAGCCGGTCGCCCCCCTGCAGCTGGAAGCTGCCGTCAGGGATAAAGACCTGGTTGCCTCTCTGCACAGCGCAGACCAGCACCTGGACCTTCACCTTTTTCTGGAACTCCATCAGCCTGCATCCATCCAGAAAGCTGTCCTTCTTGAGCTCAATCTCCACAATCTCCACCCGGCCCTTGGCAAAGGAGTCCCGCCGGAGAAAGCTGGGGAACTGCAGAAGCCGGAAAATCTCGCTGGCAGTGGCCAGCTCTGGGTTAATCATCATGGACAGCCCCAGCTCGTCCTTCCACTCATAGAGCTGAGCATAGTACTCCGGGTTGCGCACCCGGGCAATGGTATGGGCACAGCCCAGCTTGTGCGCTGTAATACAGCACAGCAGATTGGTCTCGTCCGCAGAGGTGGCGGCAATCAGCAAATCGCTGCCCCCCACATTGGCCTGGTTCTGAGAGGTGATGGTGGCGCCGTTGCCGTGCACCACACTGATATCCAGCGACTTCTGGGCTTCTTCCAGTACCAGCCGGTCATTGTCAATGACCACTACATCGTGGCCCTCTTTGGCCAGCTGGACAGTCAGGGCCCAGCCAACTTTGCCGTCGCCCACAATTACAATTTTCATGCCATTCCCTTCTTATCCCTTGGAAAAGATTTGCCCGCTGGGCGGGCCCGCGCTTTCCAGCCCATTCCTGCTGGGCTGGCTATGGTACATCATAGCACAACCGGGCGTGAAGTTCAACCATCAATTTCTGACGTGCAGTAAGGGCAGCGCACAGCGTCAGCAGCAATCTCTGACCGGCAGAAAGGGCAGAGCTTTACAGTGGGAGCAGGGGCCTCGGGGGTCTCCTCCTTCTTTATTGTGCAGCTTGTTCATGGCCTTGATAAGCGAGAACAGCACCAGGGCAATGAGCAGGAAGTTTACTGCTGCCGCAATAAACGCCCCATAGCGCAGCACATCCTCCTCCCGGGGGCCGATTTGTATGGCCAGGGAGGCAAAGCTCATACCGCCGGTGAGCAGGCCCAGCACGGGCATGAAGATGTCGTCTACCAGCGAATTGACAATGCCCGTGAACGCGCCGCCAATAATGACGCCCACAGCCATGTCAATCACATTTCCCCGGGAAATAAACTCTTTGAATTCCTTGATGATTTTCATATTAACGCTTCCTTCGCAAAGACTTATGGCGCTCCACATCATACCACAAAGAATGGGAAAGTGCAAGCACTGGATTTTGCAGGGGATTGTCCAAGCCACAGAGATAATCATCTGTGTTCCCCCGCCCTGCGGGCGGAGGAACGTGAAAAACCCCTCGGAACGAGCACTCCCATTTTGCAGCCTTTCTGCCTTGACAGCCCCTGTCCTGCTATGCTACAATACATTGCGAAATGGAGGTGAGCGTATGCGTAAAATTAGTTTCCGGATACACGGAAAAGCAGCCGCTCTCTGGCTGAGGCCCTAAGGCGGCAATCTGAATGCGTTTCTGTTTTCCGGCCAATTCTTGCTTGGAGGAAAACAAACCTATGATGAAACTGGAACATCTTTTTGAAAACTACCAGCTGGCCCGGGAGGCCCTGGGGAACTGGCCCTGTGCCCTGCCTGCCAGCGATGAGCAGCTCTCCCGGTTCCGCATATCATCCAACGCGGTGTACCCCTTTTCAGCGGAGCAGGGGCTCTGCTTTCTCCGCCTGGCTCCGGCCAGCGAAAAACGGGAGCAGAACCTGCGGGGCGAGCTGGAATTTATCCAGTACCTGCGCGGCAGAGGCTATCCTGCCTTAGAGCCCCTGCCCGCTGAGGACGGAAGCCTGTGCCTGGCTCTAGATACCCAATGGGGGCGCTGGTTTGCCTCTGCCTTTCGGGCTGTTCCTGGTGAGCCCATTGAGGATTTGCCTCTGACAGGAGAGCTTGTGCGGGCCTATGGCAGAAGCCTGGGGCGGCTGCACAGCCTGTCAGCGGAGTTTCAGCCTACAATTCCCAAATGGAGCTGGGAGGACGCCCTTCATTGGGCAGCTGACACGCTGACACACCACCAGGGGCCCGAAGACATGATTGACGCGGTGAAAAAGCTGGAAGCAGAGCTGCGCCAGCTTCCCCAAAGTGCAGATACCTTTGGCCTGGTGCACTATGACTTTGAGCCTGACAATGTATTCTTTGAGCAGAAAACCAAAACATGCAGCGTCATAGATTTTGATGACGGGATGTACCACTGGTATGCCCTGGACGTGGAGCAGGCTCTTGATTCCCTGCAGCAGCTTCCCATTCCCGCCGGGCTGGATGCTGCTGGCGAATTCCTCCGGGGTTATGGGGAAGAGCGGGCGTATACCCAGGAGATGGAGGCGCTGCGGCCGCTGATGGGCCGGTTTGTGGATTTGTTCGGATATGCCGGAGTCTACCGCGGTCTGACCAGCAGACCTGCCTTAGAGCCTGACTGGCTGGTGAACCTGCGGGCAAAGCTGGAGCTGCACCTTAGGGAAATCCGTCGCCGTGTCTGCGGTGCGGAATCTGGCCCGGGCAGCCGATGATTCTACCCCAAAGGCAGTGCCTCCCGTGCAGGCATAGGCCCTGAAGACCGTTGATTTATAAACACAGACCCCGTTGGAACGAGGAAAAGTTCCGGCGGGGTTTCTGCGTATGCGGGCTGGTTTGAACAGGGAAGCCACCGCCTTTTCTCTGCTTCTAGCTGCCTGAATGCAGCCTGTCCAAAAAGGCCCCTAGGTTTTCCACTGTCCTGGGGGAGAGGAAATGCTCAATCTTCTCACACTCAGCCAGCTCCCCGCCGCTGCCGTTGATTTCGCACAGCAGCCGGTGGACCAGCTCATGGCGGCGGAGAAGGTACTTTCCCACCTGCATTCCTGTTTCTGTCAGGCTGATGTAGCCGTATCGGGGGAAATGAACCAGCTCCTGGGCCCGGAGATTCCCCGCCATCTTAGAGGCGGATGAGGGCTGGACATGCAAAGCCGCGGCCAGCGCGGATACCCGCACCACCTCTTGCTCCTCTTGGCGCATCCGGTAAATCATCTCCAAATAGTCCTCCATGGCAGCAGTGAGCAGGCCATGCTCCATGAGAGTGTACCCTTTCAGTGTGTAAAATCCGTCGTTCATCCCGTTCCCTCCTGTCACAGGTTTGTACGCAGGGAATATATTGGTATCAGGAAAGAAATTTTCCTTTTGGCAACTTGCTGTTTCTATATTTATTCAGGAGCTGATGAAATCATGTTTCCAATAGATGACAAGCACCAAAGCCGCCTGTCGGCCCTGGGCCGGGGCCAGGCCGCCCGGGTGGACGCTCTCTTGGCTCAAGGGGCCATGCGCAGGCGCTTTCAGGATTTGGGCCTTATCACCGGCACCCAGGTGGAGTGCCTTGGCCCCAGCGCCCTGGGCGAGCCCTGGGCCTATCTGATTCGGGGCGCGGTAATCGCCCTGCGCCGGGCAGACGCGGACAGTATTGCCATAGGCCCGGCTTTTGCGGCTGGTGAGGAGGGACTGTCCTTGCCGCCGCGGGAGGCAGACTATGGGGCTCTCTAAGGATTCCACCGGCCTCCGGGCAGCGGAGACAGAATTGGTCATCCATAAGCGCGACGCCTCTGACAGAGTAGCAGCCCTGTGCGGTAATCCCAATGTAGGCAAAAGCACAGTGTTTAATGCTTTAACTGGCTTACATCAGCATACAGGAAATTGGCCAGGGAAGACCGTCACCAACGCCCAGGGCTGCTGCACTCACAAGGGCCAAGGCTATGTGCTGGTGGATTTGCCCGGCTGTTATTCCCTGCAGGCCCACTCCGCTGAGGAGGAGGCTGCCCGGGACTTCCTCTGCTTTGGGGGCGTGGACTGCGCTGCTGTGGTCTGCGACGCCACCTGCCTGGAGCGCAACCTGAACCTGGCCCTCCAGGTGTTGGAAATCACCCCCCGCACAGTGGTCTGCGTCAACCTGCTGGACGAGGCCCGGCGCAAGGGGGTGGAGGTAGATTTGCCCGCCCTCTCCCGCCTGCTGGAAGCCCCGGTGGTGGGTGCCTCCGCCCGGGCAGGGGAGGGCCTGGACTCGCTGATGGACAGCCTGGAACAGGCGGCGGCAGAGGAGCCGCCCCCCAGAAAAGCGCCCCCTGTCAGCTATGGCCCGGAAGCGGAAGCGCTGATTGCCCGGCTGATGCCTGCCTGTACACGCCTGAGCGCAGGGAAAATTGCGCCCCGCTGGCTGGCGGTAAAGCTCCTGGATGGAGTGGATGAGAGCCTGACCCGCTCCCTGAGCATTGCCCTGGGCACAGAGCCTGCCAAAGACCCGGAGGTGTCCGCCATTTTGGCTGAGATTGGCCCGGACAGCCAGCGCCTGCGGGACGAGATGGCCGCCTGCACTGTCCGCCGGGGGGAGGAGATTGCCCGGGCGGTGACAAAGAATTCCGCTGCTGGGTACAGCCGCCGGGACAGGAAAATCGATTGGGTTTTGACCAGCCCCCTGACAGGCATCCCAGTCATGCTGCTGTTGCTGCTGGGCATTTTCTGGCTCACCGTTGCCGGGGCCAATTATCCCTCCCGGCTGCTGAGCGAGGGCCTGTTCTGGCTGGGAGATTGGCTGAAAGGCTTCCTGACCAGCCTGGGCGCGGCAGAATGGCTGACAGGCCTGCTGTGTGACGGGATATATAAGACCTTGGCCTGGGTGGTGGCCGTGATGCTGCCGCCTATGGCAATATTCTTCCCGCTGTTCACGCTGCTGGAGGATTTGGGATATCTGCCCCGGGTGGCCTTTAATATGGATAGATGCTTTCAGTGCTGCGGGGCCTGCGGGAAGCAAGCATTGACCACGTGGATGGGGTGTATGAGTTTGCGGTTTGCGAAAGGGGCAGAGTGCTGGATTTTCCAGGTTGACGGCCTGAAAAAAAGATGCTATACTATTTTGGTATACTTTTTGAAAGATAAGCGTGCAAAGCCGCTTTCTTTCAGAGAGTATACTTTACGAAAAAGGCGGAGCCAAACCGGCCAAATCTGACGGCCCATAGCTATATAGCGGCATCTCCCGGGAACGCTTAGGGCCCAACGCCCAGTGGTACGGTCCGCCTTCTCCGGCAAGTTGGGAAACGGGGCGTTTCCCAACTTGCCGGAATCTGCTGCTCGTCTGTTCTGGCGGCGCTGTCCTTGTGCCACTGGCGGACCTGGGCGGGCTGTTGGATGTTCTGTCTCGCAGAGGTTTTGGTGTGCGCCGCCCCAGACGGTATCCTGGCCTTGTTTCTCTTGGGGAATGTGCTATTGCCGTTAGGTTGCGACCTTGGGGGCTTTGCCCCCAAACCCCTACCACCTTTTTCAAAAGGTGGACGAAAACTTCCATTCCGCCTTTACCTTGCTCTTACTGCTAGGCCCCTGCCCCGAGCCGTCAGGCTCACCACCCAACCCAAGGAGGATTACCATGAAAGAGAGAACCCCCAAACCAGTCGGCTTTACCCTAAGCGTTATTATGTTCCTGGCGCTTATCACCCTGGTCGTATCCTTTACCGCCCTGCTGGGCGCTGCGCCCCATGTCCCCCTGCTGATTGCCGCCGCTCTCGCCGCCATAGTGGGAGCAATCCACCACTACAAGTGGCAATCCATGCTGGACGGCATCGGCCAGGCAGTGACCCCGGCTCTGCCCGCCCTGCTGATTATCATGTCTATTGGCATCCTGATTGCCGCCTGGATGGCCGGTGGAATCATCCCCACCATGGTCTACTACGGCCTGCAAATCATTTCCCCCCGCTTCTTTTTGGTGACAGCCCTGCTGCTCTGCTCCCTGGTGTCCCTGGCCATTGGCAGTTCCCTGTCCACCATCGGCACCGTGGGAGTGGCCCTGTTCGGCATTGGGGAGGCCATCGGCATACCCGGCCCCATCACAGTGGGAGCCATTGTCTCCGGGGCCTATTTTGGCGACAAAATGTCCCCTCTTTCCGACACCACCAACCTGGCCCCCTCGGTTTCGGACACCAATGTTTTTGAGCATATCCGCCACATGATGGTCACCACCACGCCTACTTATCTGATTTGTATTGTGATTTACGGCATTCTGGGCTTTATCTTCGGCGGCGGCAGCGCGGACAACGCCCAGGTCCAGGAGACTCTCTCCACCCTGGCGGCGAATTTCACCATCAACCCCCTGCTGCTCCTGCCGCCTTTGCTGGTGCTTGTGATGGTCATTCTGCGGATTCCCGCCCTGCCCGGCCTGCTGGGTGCTGCGCTTCTGGGGATGCTGTCCGCTATCTTCATCCAGGGCGCGGATGTGAGCTCCATTTTAGGCGGCATCATGAACGGCTTCTCCGCCGAGACAGGGGTGGCAACGGTGGACACCCTCCTGAACCGGGGCGGCATCTTGAGCATGATGCGCACTGTGGCGCTGATGATAATTGCCCTGAGCTTTGCGGGTATTTTTGAGTGCACGGGTATGGCCAGCGCCATCCTGAAAAAGGTGGTCAGCCGCGTGAAATCGGACAAGGGCCTGGTGATTGCCACCATCCTCACTGCCTGGGGTGTGCTGATTGGAACCGGGCAGCAGTATGTGGCCATTATCATGACCGGCCGCCTGTTCCGGCCCTTATATAAGGAGCACAGCCTGGCTCCCCAGAACCTGAGCCGGGCCCTGGAAGACGCGGGCACTGTGTTTGGGGGCATTGTGCCCTACAGCACCGGGGCGGGCTTTACGGAGAATATGCTGGGCGTGTCCGCCTGGCAGTACGGCCCCTTCACCTTCTTCGGCTGGCTGAACCCCCTGATTGCCATCACCATCGCGGCCCTGGGCAAGAGTATGCCCAAATTGCAGCCCACGGCCCCTGCCTCAAATCGTAAGGAAAGGAAGAAAAAGAAAAGATGAAAACACTATACCTGGAATGCAATATGGGCGCGGCAGGGGATATGCTCTCCGCCGCCCTGCTGGAGCTCCTGCCTGAGGAGGAGCGGGCCTCCTTTGTGGACAAGCTGAACAGCCTGGGCCTGCCCGGCGTCACCTTTGCGGCGGAGCCCTCCGTGAAATGTGGCGTAACCGGCACCCATATGCGCGTCACTGTGAACGGGGAGGAGGAGCAGGCCTATGATGTGGCCCACGGCCATGTTCACAGCCATGAGCACGAGCATACCCATTCCCATGAACACACCCACGGGGAGCATGAGCATCCTCATGACCACAGCCACGATCTTCATCACGACCACGAACACGAGCATTCCCACAGCCAATCCCACCATCACGCGGGAATGCACGACATTGAGCATCTTATCGGCCACATGACCCTGCACCCGGACGTAGAGCGGGACGTGCTGGGGGTTTACGGCCTGATTGCCCAGGCGGAGAGCCACGCCCATGGGGTCCCGGTGGAGGAAATCCACTTCCACGAGGTGGGCACTTTGGACGCTGTCGCGGACGTGACCGCTGTGTGTATGCTGATGCGTGCCCTGGGGCCCCGGCAGGTCATCTGCTCCCCGGTGCATGTGGGCAGCGGCCAGGTGCGCTGCGCCCACGGCATCCTGCCTGTGCCCGCACCGGCCACTGCCCATATTCTCCAGGGCGTGCCCACTTATGGGGGCGAAATCCAGGGGGAGCTGTGCACCCCCACGGGCGCGGCCCTGCTGAAATGGTTCGCCAGCTCCTTTGGCCCCAGCCCCGTCATGCGGGTGGAGCGAATCGGCTATGGCATGGGCACCAAGGACTTCCCCGCCATGAACGGAATCCGGGCCATGCTGGGGGAGACGGCTGACGCGGGCGCCGACACTGTGGCGGAGCTCCACTGTAACCTGGACGATATGACCCCTGAGGCCATCGCCTTTGCCGCGGAACGCCTGATGGAGGCCGGGGCCCTGGACGTATTCACCACAGCCATTGGCATGAAGAAGGGCCGCCCCGGGGTCCTGCTCACCTGCCTCTGCCGCCCGGAGGACAGGGGGGCCATGATTCGCCTGCTGTTCGTCCACACCAGCACGCTGGGCGTGCGGGAGCAGCTCTGTAACCGGCAGGTGCTCAGCCGCTCCCAGGAGCAGCGCCAGACCCGCTTCGGCACTGTGACCGTGAAGGTCTCGGAGGGCTGGGGGGTGAAGCGGGAAAAGCCCGAGTATGAGGACGTGGCCCGCATTGCCAAAGAGCTGGACATGAGCATCGCGGAGGTCGGAAAAAAGCTGGAGCTGTAATGCGGCACAGCCCTAGCTCCATATACTATTTATATTATACTCAGGAGGTACGCGCCATGAAAGTTCTGATGATTAACGGAAGTCCCCATGCCAAGGGGAACACCTACATTGCCCTCCACGAGATGGAGAAGATTTTCCAGGCAGAGGGCGTGGAGGTGGAGCTGCTCCACATTGGGAGCCAAGCCATCCGGGGCTGTATCGGCTGCCGGAAGTGCGGTGAGCTGGGCAAATGCGTCTTTGACGACCTGGTGAACGAGGCCGCGCCTAAATTTGAGGCTTGCGACGGCCTGGTGGTGGGCAGTCCGGTGTACTATGCCTCTGCCAATGCCACGCTGGTGGCCTTTTTGACCCGGCTGTTCTACAGCTGCCACTGTGATAAATCCATGAAGGTGGGCGCTGCCGTGGCCGCGGCCCGCCGGGGCGGCCTTACCGCCACCTATGACGAGCTGAACAAGTTCTTCGCCATTTCCGGGATGCCCATTGCCTCCGGCCAATACTGGAACGGCATCCACGGCCAGACCCCCGGCCAGGCCGAGGAGGATGGGGAGGGCCTGCAGATGATGCGCACCCTGGCCCGGAATATGACCTTCCTCATGAAAAGCATTGCCCTGGGCAAGGAGAAGTTCGGCCTGCCGGAGAACGAGCCCAAGACCTTCACCAATTTTGTGCGCTGAAAGATAAGGGGACGGCCGGAAGGCCGTCTCTTTTCTCGTATACGTCCTGTCCGCCGGAAGGCTTGTATTTTCCCCTGCCCTGTGGTACAATAAACCCGCGAAAGAATACCCGTCCCAAGCAAAGGAGCCCTCAGCATGATTACTTATGAGCAGATTACCCATGACCACGCTATCCGCACCTATATTGCCCAGGCGGACGCCTCTATGGCGGCCCTGGGGTTTACCGAGCACAGCTTTGCCCATGTGGGCCGGGTGTCGCACACAGCGGGAGACATCCTGGCCCAGCTGGGATACCCGCCCCGCCGGGTGGAGCTCACCCGCATTGCCGGGTATCTTCACGATATCGGCAACCTGGTCAACCGGGTGGACCACAGCCAGAGCGGCGCGGTGATGGCCTTCCGCCTGTTGGACAACATGGGCTTCCCCCCAGAGGAGATTGCCCTGATTGCCACTGCCATCGGCAACCACGACGAGGGCACCGGCGTGCCGGTAAGTCCTGAGGCCGCTGCCCTGATTCTGGCGGACAAGTCCGATGTGCGCCGCACCCGGGGTCGGGGGAAAGGACCCGGCCGGGTTTGACATCCACGACCGGGTGAACTACTCTGTCACCGGCTCCCATCTGGAAATCGACCGGGACGGCAGGGCCATCTGGCTGAAACTGGAGATTGACACCAATTTCAGCTCTGTGATGGAGTACTTTGAGATTTTTATGGCCCGTATGCTCCTCTGCGGCAAAGCGGCGGAAAAGCTGGGCCTGGAATTTAAGCTGGCGATTAACGGCCAGCAGGTCATCTAGGAGGGCGCTATGCAGTATTGTGAAAAATGCCGGCGGCTCTGTGAGGACGGGGCAGCCAAATGCCCTGGCTGCCGCAGCGGGAAGCTCCGCCCGGCAGGGGAGAGGGATACGGCCTTCCTGTGCCAGTGTAATCTGTACATGGCTGAGCGTCTGGAGCAGGCCCTGACGCGGGCAGACATCCCCCACAAGGTTGAAGACGCGGGAAAAGGGGCGTACTATACCTTTGATATGGAGTCCATGCCCACGGACAAGCGAATCTATGTGCAGGCTGGACAGATGGAGCAGGCCCAGGCGCTGGCAGTCCAGGTGAACGAGGAGATTGTCCAGGAGCAGGGCGGCCAGCAGGAGGACGCGCCGCCGCCCACGCTGAAACGGCTGGTGGGGGAAATCCTCTCTGTGGTGGCCTTTTTGGTGCTGATTATGCTGGCGGTATACAGCGCGGACAGCTTTACCAGCTGGCTGAAATTTATTTTTGGCATGGGATAAAATTCATTGTGACCCGCCCTTCTGAAAAAACGATACATAGGGTGAACGCCCGATTAGCAAATTATATCATGAAAGGTGGCTCACTCCATGAAAACGCTCCGCAAGTCCCGTATGGGAAAAACCACGCTTGTCCTGACGCTGGCGCTGCTGCTTCTGGCCGCCTGCGCGGACCCGGCGGGCACAGTCCAGAAAGGGGACCTTATGGCAAATATCAAACCTGGCTCCTCCGCTGCCGCTGTCCAGGATGTGGACAGCGCGGCGGCTGATGTCTCCGCGGAGTTTGGGCTCAAGCTCCTGCGCGCTTCCATGGAGAAGGACGGAAATGTATTGGTATCTCCTTTTTCCGTGCTCAGCGCCCTGACCATGACTGCCAACGGCGCCCAGGGGGAGACCCTTGCCCAGATGGAAAAAGCGCTGGGCCTGCCTGTCGGCCAGCTCAGCGATTATCTTTCTGCCTATAGCAAAAGCCTGCCCAGCGGGGAGAAATCTGTTTTCCACCAGGCCAACTCCCTCTGGCTGAAGGAGGGCCAGGTGGAGGTGGAGAAGGACTTCCTGCAAAAGAACGCCGACTATTTTGGCGCGGGGGTCTTCCAGGAACCCTTTGACAATGCCACCGTACAGAAGGTGAATGATTGGGTCAAGGAGCACACCCACGGCATGGTTCCCCAGATGCTCAGCGAGCTCTCCCCCCAGTCAGTGATGGTTCTGCTCAACGCCCTTGCCTTTGAGGGAGAGTGGGCGGAGGTGTATGAGGAGCAGGATATTCATGAGGCGAACTTCACCCTGGCGGACGGCAGCACCAAGCCGGTGGACATGATGTCCTCCTCTGAGTACGGCTGTATTCGGGATGGGGACGCCATGGGCTTCCTCAAGTACTACGCGGGCGGGAAATACGCCTTTGCGGCCCTGCTGCCCGGGGAGGGCCAGTCCCCGGCAGACTATGCTGCCACCCTCACCGGCCAGCGCCTGCGGGAGCTTCTCTCCAACCCTGACGAGCGGGTGGTCTGGGCAGAGCTGCCCAAGTTCGAGACAGAGTACAGCGTTTCTCTGGCAGATACCCTGCGCTCTCTGGGAATGACAGACGCCTTTGAGCCCGATAAGGCGGACTTTTCCGCCATGGGCCGTGAAGCGGACGGCTGGCCGCTGTATATCAGCCAGGTTCTCCACAAGACCTACATCTCTGTCTTTGAGCAGGGCACCAAGGCTGGCGCTGCCACAGCGGTGGTGATGGAGGCCGGGGCTGCCATGATGGACGACCCTGTCAGGATTAACCTGGACCGGCCCTTCCTCTATATGATTGTGGACACAGAAACCTGCACGCCCCTTTTCCTGGGCGCCTTGATGGAGCCAGGCGGCAAAGGGTAAATTATAAAGTTTATAAATTTTTCAAGAGGCCAAAAACGGCCTCTTGTTTTTTTATAAAAAACCCTGACTTTATTTATAAAAGGGGTAGAAAAAATGAAAAAACTGTGGTATAATATTGCCTTGTGATAAGATAATTTACAAAAAAGAGGAGGAAGCAGCTTTGATTATCGGCAAGCATATCAATCGGTACTACTTGAAGTACAGCTGGCTGCTGCTGCTGGGGCTGGCGGCCCTGGTGGCGGTAGACTATTTCCAGCTGATGATTCCCAACCTGTACCAGATGGTAATCAACGGCATAAACCAGGGCTTTGTGGAGGTGGACGGCCAAACCATCCCCTTTGATGTGAACTTTCTGCTGGACCGCATCTGTATGCCCATGGTTGGGGTAATTCTGGCCATTGTGGCTGGGCGGTTCTTCTGGCGGCTGTGCTTTATGGGTTCGGCCATCCGGCTGGAGGCGGATTTGCGCAACCGGATGTTTGACAACGCCAAGAACCTGAGCCGGGAGTTTTATCAGGAGAACAAGGTGGGCAACCTGATGAGCCTGTTCACCAATGATTTGGACACAGTCCAGGACTGCTTTGGCTGGGGCGTGCTCATGTTTTTCGACGCCCTGTTCATGGGGGGCCTGGCCATTGTGAAGATGTGGGCCATGAATCCCCTGCTCACCCTGCTGTCCATGATTCCCATGGCTCTGCTGCTGTGCATGGCCACTGTGGTGGGCAAAAGCCTGATGCACCGCTGGGATTTGCGCCAGCAGGCTTTCTCCAATCTGTCCGATTTCTCCCAGGAGAGCTTCTCCGGCATTGCTGTCATCAAGGCCTTTGTGAAAGAGGGCCGGGAGCTGTGGGCCTTCCAGAAGCTGAACAAGGAGAACGAGGAGGCCAATATCAACCACACCAAGCTCTCTGTGCTGTTCCGCATTTTTGTCACTTTGTTTATTGAGAGCGTCATCTGCGTGATTTTGGGCTATGGCGGATATCTGGTATACCAGGGTTATTTCAACGCCGGGCAGCTGGTGGAGTTTATCGGGTACTTCAACTCCGTGATTTGGCCCATCATGGCTGTCAGCGAGCTGATTGACATGACCAGCCGGGGCAAGGCCTCTCTGGACCGGGTCAGCGAGCTGCTGGACGCTCAGGTTACGGTAAAGGACAAGCCCGGCGCGAAACCCATGGACAATATCAAGGGCTCTATCGAGTTCCGGGATTTGACCTTCCGTTACCCGGACGGGGAGTACAACGCCCTGGAAAACATCTCCTTCACCATCAACGCCGGAGAGAACGTGGGCCTGGTGGGCAAGACCGGCTCGGGCAAGACCACTTTGGTGGATTTGATTCTCCGTACATACAATGTGCCTGACGGCACCCTTTTTGTGGACGGGGTGGACGTAAACGACATTACCATCCACTCCCTGCGGGAGGGCTGTTCCTACGTGCCCCAGGACAACTTCCTGTTCTCTGACACCATTGAGCACAACATCGCCTTTGGCGTGGAGGAGTATGACAAGGCGGCTATCGACCAGTACGCCAAGCTGGCGGATGTGGCCCATGACATTAAGAAGTTCCAGCATGGCTTCCACACCGTGCTGGGCGAGCGGGGCGTTACGGTCTCCGGCGGGCAGAAGCAGCGTATCTCCATTGCCCGGGCTTTGATGAAGAACGCGCCTATTCTGATTCTGGACGACTCTGTCTCCGCTGTGGACACCAAGACAGAGCGCTCTATTCTGGGCAACCTGCGGGCCACCCGGGCAGGCAAGACCACCATCCTGATTGCCCACCGCATCTCCACCATTGAGCAGATGGACAAGATTCTGTTTATTGACCAGGGGCGGCTGGTTGCCGCAGGGACCCATGAGGACCTGTACAAGAACTGTCCCGAGTACACCAAGATGGTGGATTTGCAGAAGCTGGACGAGGAAGGGAGTGAGCATAGCAATGCGTGAGTATCTGCCGGTTCTGATTGTGGGCGCCATCATCGGTATGTTCGCCCTGCTCTTTGTGGTTGCCTATGCGGTGGCCAAGCGGAAAAACGCCCTGGAAAACCGGGAGCGCAATATGCCGGACTCAGAGATTGTCAAGCGGCTGCTGGCCTATGCCAAGCCTTACCGGATGCAGTTCGTGCTGGTGTTCTTTGTGATGCTGCTGGCCAATGTGCATTCGATTCTGTCTCCGCTGATTATCGGCAATATTGAGGAGACCGTGGTCGGTGATTTTGACCTTTCCTATCTGGGCAAGGCCGTGGCCGTATACGCGGGCCTGCTGGTGGTCTCCCTGCTGTGTACATATATCCAGGCCATGGTGCTGCAAAGGGTGGGCCAGAAAATCCTCTCCGCCATGCGCCAGGACGTGTTCACCCATATTGAGGGCCTGAGCCACGCCCAGCTCAATGACATCCCCGTGGGCAAGCTGGTCACCCGCGTGACCAATGACCCCAACGCCATCTCCTTTATGTTCACAAACATTCTGGTGACCCTGATTCAGAATGTGATGGTGGTTATCGCCGTGCTGGGGGCCATGCTGCTTTTGAACTATATGCTCACCTTGATGGTGCTGTGCTTTGTGCCCTTTGTGGTTCTGTTCACCATTATCTTCCGGCGCTTCTCCCGTTCCGTTCACCTGCGGGTCAACGACGCCACCACGGATGTGAACACCTATCTTTCCGAGAACCTGTCCGGCATTAAAATCACCCAGATTTTCAACCGGGAGGAGCGGAAGATGCAGGACTTCCTGGCCCTGTCCAAGAACCTGGAAAAGGCCAAGCGCTCCCGTATGTTCGTGTTCGGTATTTTCCAGCCCATGGTATACATGCTGTACATCTCCTCTGTGCTGTGCCTGATGTACCTGGGCGGCCGGGGCTATATCGGCGGCTGGAACTTTATGGGCCAGACCGTGACCAGCGGCGTGATTGTGTCCTTCTATATGTATATCTCCAAGTTCTTCAACCCCATCCAGCAGCTGGCCGAGCAGTTTGATATGCTCCAGCGCTCCTTTGCTGCGGCGGAAAAAATCTTCACTGTCATGGACATGGTCCCCCAGGTGGTGGATTCCCCCAACGCCAAAGACATAGATGAAATTAAGGGGGAGATTGAGTTTAAGGACGTGTGGTTTGCCTATAATCCTGGGGAGTGGGTGCTCAAGGGCGTCAGCTTCCATGTGGAGCCCAGGCAGACCGTGGCCTTTGTGGGTTCCACCGGCTCCGGCAAATCCACCATCCTTTCCCTGATTTGCCGGAACTATGACATTCAGAAGGGCCAGATTCTCATTGACGGCAGGGATATTAAGGAAATCAGCATTGCCTCTCTGCGCAAGCACTTTGGCCAGATGCTCCAGGACGTGTTCCTGTTCTCCGGCACCATCCGGGGGAATATTGTCCTGCGGGACGAGTTCCCGGAGGAGGACATCCGTCAGGCCTGCGAATATGTGAACGCGGACAAGTTCATTGACCGCCTGGACAATGGCCTGGACGAGGCGGTCCGGGAGCGGGGCAACAACTTCTCCGCAGGCCAGCGGCAGCTGCTCAGCTTTGCCCGCACCATTATCCACAAGCCCGCAGTGATGATTCTGGACGAGGCCACCGCCAATATTGATACCGAGACCGAGCTGCTTATCCAAGACTCTTTGGAGAAAATGAAGAATATCGGCACCATGCTGATAGTGGCCCACCGGCTGTCCACCATCCAGCACGCGGACAATATCATCCTGCTCAGCCACGGGGAGATTCTGGAGCAAGGCACCCATCAGGAGCTTCTGCACCAGAAGGGACGCTACTACAAGCTCTATACCCTGCAGTATGATAAGGAGCAGCTTCAAAAGGCATAGTAAGGCATAGTGAGTGAAGAGGCGCTGTCTCCGCACTGAACTTGGGAAGGGAAGGATATTGATGAAAAAAAGCAAAGCCGCAAATCTGGACATGACCCAGGGTTCGCCCACAAAGCTCCTGATTCTGTTTGCCATCCCCATGTGGATTGGCGGCGTGTTCCAGCTGATGTACAACATGGTGGATACCATTGTGGTGGGACGTTTTGTCAGCATTGACGCCTTGGCTGCCATGGGGGCAGCCAGCTCCACCAGCGCCTTCATTATGATGATGGGAAACGGCCTGACCAACGGCCTGTCCATCATTATCTCCCAGGCAGAGGGCGCCAAACAGAGCGAGCGCATGAAGCGGGCGGTAAGCCACGCTGTGTACCTGATTCTGCTGGGCGGAGCCGCCCTGGGCCTGCTGTCCCTGTTCGGGGCCCGGCCCATGATGGCCCTTTTAGGCGCGCCGGAAAACATCATCGACCAGTCGGTGACATATATTCAAATCACAGGGGGCCTTACCATTGCCATCCTGTTTGCCAATGGTCTTATCTCCATCTTCCGGGCCATTGGAGACTCCAAAACCCCCCTGTATTTCCAGATTTTCGGTACCATCCTCAACATTGGCCTGGACTTGCTCTTTGTCCTGGTTCTGGATGGAGGCGTGGCAGGGGTTGCCTGGGCGACAGTCCTGGCCCAGGCAGTATCCGCGGCGCTGTGCGTGTTCTACCTGAAAAAGCGCCACCCCCGCCTGGTGCCGGATAAGGCGGCCTGGACCTTTGACAGGAAGATGATAGGGGAGTATCTGCGCATTGGCCTGCCCATGTGCGCCCAAAGCGCTGTACTCTGTGTGGGCATGTTTGTGATTACCGCGGTCATCAACTCCTTTGGCTCTGATATTGTGGCTGCCTATACAGTCGGCAGCAAGGTGGAGCAGCTGGCCACCATCAGCTTTTCCAATGTGGCCTTTTCCTTCTCTGTCTACGCGGGCCAGAACTATGGGGCCAAGCTCTACAGGCGCATTCAGGAGGGACTGAAAAAGGGGCTGCTTTTGGTGGGCGGCCTGGCGCTGGTCTCCACTGCGGTCATGCTGATTTTTGCCGAGCCTTTGGCCCTTATCTTTATGGAGGAGCCCAGCGAGTATGTGCTCACTGCCTCAGTGAATTTTGTCCGCATTGAGGCTGTTTTCTACCTGTTCCTGGGGGCTATCTGGACAGTGAACTCTGCCCTGCGGGGGATTGGCGCGGTCAAAATCACACTGGTGTCCAGTATTGTGGAACTGGCCTCCAAGATTGGGTTTTCCCTGCTGCTGCCCCTTTTCATGGGGTATATCGGCATCTGGCTGGCAGCGCCTGTTGGCTGGGTGCTGGGGCTGGTTCCTTCTCTGGTGTATCTGCTGCTGTGGTTCCGGGCACCTGAGAGCTTCGGCGTGGGCAAAAGGCAGCTGGACAGTGGGACACCCACTTGATAACAATGAGGTGATACAATGAGATTAGATAAATATTTGAAAATTTCCCGGCTGATTAAGCGCCGCACTGTGGCCAATGAGGCCTGCGATGCTGGGCGGGTGCTGGTCAACGGCGCGGCCGCCAGGGCCTCCTACCCAGTTAAGGTGGGGGACATCCTGGAGATTCATATTGGTGAGCGGGTACTCAAGGCGGAAATTCTCTCCATCAACGAGTACGCCAACAAGGACCAGGCCGCCGGGCTGTACAGGTTTCTGGAGGGCTGATGGAGAAGCATCTTGGGCGGCGCTGCTGCCCAGGTCAAAGAACCCTTTGATTAGCAGAAAGTAAAACGATAGAAAGGGCAGTGCTCCGCGAATTTGCGGCGCGCTGCCCTTTCTCTGTCATACCAGGTTGGCCCTGCCGCATATACTCTACCCAGGAAGGGGATGAGCCCTATGACGGAGCAACCGGGCAGGCTGGTAAAAAAGCACAGCCTGACCCTAAACGACCGGGAGCGTATGACCGCCACCGGCATCCAGCGGGTGGACTTTTTCAGTGACGAGCTGATTACTGCCCAGACTGATTTGGGCCAGCTGAACATTAAGGGGGAAGCCCTGCATATTGAGAGCCTGAATTCCGATACCGGCGATATGCTGGTAAAGGGCAAGGTGGGCGCGGTGTCCTATACCGAGAGCGGGCCGAACCTGTCCTTTTTCGGCAGGCTCTTCAAATGAATACCCTCTCCCTGCCCGGGGCCTGCCTGTGCCTTGCCACCGGGGCACTGCTGGGCGGGGCGTTTTTGGCCCTGAAGCTGGCCCGGCTTCTCCTGCGGGGCGGCCGGATTTTTCTGTTTGTCAGCGACCTGCTGCTGGGGCCGCTCTGCGCGGTGGTTGCCTTCACAGTGGCGCTGGCCATAGATAAAGGACGGCTGCGGCTGTTTCAGGTGGTTCTCCAGGGACTGGGCGCTTGGGGGACAATCTGCGCCCTGGATTCGCTTGTCAACGGCACAGCTGCATGGCTGCGGAAAGTGACAGGCAAACTGCGCGGTTTTCTCCGCAGACGAATCTTCCGTCCTCTCGCGGTATGGGGGAAGAGGCTGTTCGCCCGGGTGAAGGAACTCCTGCGCAAACTTCTGCCAGCAAAGAAGCCCAAGAAAAGGCGCCGCGCCCGCCGGGGCAAAGGCCGTGGGAAACAAGCTGCCGCCCGCACTCGGAATCACTTGCCCAGCAATGGGCGTACTTCTCCCGGCAGAAGTGTGGAGACACGAGCAAAATGATTATGTTAACCAAAAGTGTGGTTGGTCAACCCACAAAATCGAACGCCTGTACGAAAACACCAAGAGAAAACCTGAAAAAACGAATGTCTGTTCTAGGGAGAATAAAAAAATCTGGTACGAGACAGAAAAAACGAAAAAAACCCTTGAAAATATTACGTAAACTAGATATAATTGGATTACTACGGTCAAGGCCCCGAGGGCACAGGCCATCAGCGGGGAGGGACAGCGTGTGCGCCAGGCGAAAGAGCAGCCCCAGAAGGCGAAAAAGAAAAAGGCTCGGGGCAGCTTCCTGCTGAAGCTGGCTGTGCTCTGCATGGCGGTGGTCGTGCTGTTCTCCATTGTTGAGCGCCAGGTGCAGATTGCCGAGAAGCGTCAGCAGCTGGTGGCGCTGCAGGCGCAGCTGGAGACCCAGAACCAGAAGAACCAGGAGCTCCGCCGCTCTATAAGCGACGAGAACGGCCTGGGCGCTTATGCAGAGCACCGGGCCAGAGTGGATTTGGACTATGCCAAACCTGGCGAGAAGGTCTTTATTGACATGGGCGGCGAGTAACGGAGGCAGGGCCGAGAACGAGAAGAGAAAATCGAGGAGGAACACGGGAGATTATGGGGCTTGCGGTTGGAGAAATCTACGAGGGTAAGGTCACAGGCATTACAAAGTTCGGGGCTTTTGTCAGCTTTGAGGGCGGAGAGACTGGAATGGTGCACATCTCAGAGGTGGCCCCCACTTTTGTCAACGAGATTAAGGATTTCGTGACAGAGGGGCAGACTGTCAAAGTGAAGGTGCTGGCCATCAGCGAGGAGGGGAAAATCAGCCTTTCCATGAAAAAAGCTCTGCCTCCAGAGGAGCAGCACCGTCCCCGGCGTCCAGGGGGCGCGCCTGGCCAGGGTGCCGGCAGAAGGCAGGAGCGCGGACCCAGACCTCCCAGAGCGCCTCGCCCAGAGCCCACTCCAGGCCCCGGCCGTCCGGGCGACTTTGAATGGCAGGGCCGCAGAAATGACAGCGGCAGCTTTGAGGATATGATGAGCCGTTTCAAGCAGACCAGCGATGAGAAGATGTCTGATTTGAAGCGGGGCAATGAGACCCGCCGGGGCTATTCCCGCCGGGGAAACAAGGGCTGATTGAGGCGCGGGCTCCATGCAGAACAAGAAACTTGTATTCACAGCGGATGGATACCGTGTGGGCAGAGATTTTCTGTCACTTGACGATACAATCCTTCGCTCCTGCGGTGGTCCGCTGTGAATATAAGGTTTCACAAACAAAGCTCAAAACGAGAAAAAAGCCTCACCCCTGCGGCGGGGCTTTTGCGTTTTCATGATAACGGAGGATGACATATGCGAGAAATCAGCGGGGAAGAAATCAGCCAGGCCATTGCGCGCCTGTGCGTGGAGGCCAACCGGGAGCTCCCGCCCAGCCTGGAGGGGCGAATCCGGCAAGCAGCACAGGAGGAGACAAGCCCAGTCGCCAAGCCGGTAATGGCTGATTTGTGCCGGAACCTTCAGGCAGCCAGGCAGATGGAGATTCCCATCTGCCAAGATACAGGCATGGCGGTGGTGTTCGCTGAGGTGGGCCAGGAGGTGCACATCAGCGGCAGTTTTGAGCAGGCTGTCAACGAGGGGGTCCGCCGGGGCTATGTGCAGGGCCTGCTGCGCTGCTCGGTAGTGGCAGACCCCCTGCGCCGGACAAACACTGGGGATAACACCCCGGCTGTGCTCCATGTGCGGCTGGTGGAGGGGGACAAGCTCAAGCTGACCGTGGCGCCCAAGGGCTTCGGCAGTGAGAATATGAGCCGCCTGGCCATGCTGACCCCTGCTGCCGGTGAGGAGGAAATCATCCGCTTTGTGGCCAAAACCGTCAAGGAGGCAGGGGGGAACCCCTGTCCGCCGGTGGTGCTGGGTGTGGGCATTGGCGGCGACTTCGAGCTGTGCGCCCAGCTTGCCAAGCGTGCCCTCTGCCGGGATGTGGAGCAGCCCAACCCTGACCCCTATTACCAGGAGCTGGAGCGCAGGCTGCTGAAAGCGGTAAACGAGACCGGCGTCGGCCCCCAGGGCTTTGGGGGCAGCATAACAGCCCTGGCTGTGAATGTGGAAGCATACGCCACTCATATTGCGGGCCTGCCAGTGGCAGTCAACGTGGGTTGCCATGTGACCCGGCACAAGAGCGTGGAGCTGTAAGCAGCAGGCCGTCTGCCAGGGGCCCAATGCTCTTGCGGTTTATCGATAGTTTTTTCATTTGCTATTGCGTTCTTTTGTCCAATGTGCTATAATATCCCTAGGACATTTCAGCAGAGTTGGAACTGCGGAGCAGTTCCAGAAATCGCGGCAGCGATTTGGCAAGACGCAAAGCGGCTTGGAGCTATGCTATAATATTCGCAGGATATTTCAGTAGAGCTGAGTCCGCGCAGCGGAGTTACAAATCGCCTTGGCGATTTGGCAAGACGCAAAGCGGCTTGGAGCTATGCTATAATGTATCCAGGAACCTAACTCTTACTTACTAGGAGGACACCATGAAAATAACCATCATTGGCAGGAAAGTGAATCTGCGTACCAGCTTTAAGGAGCTGGTGGAGAAGAAGCTGTCCAAGTTTGAGAGAATCTTTGACGCGGATGCCGAGGCGACCGTTACAGTAACTGTGGAGCGCAACCGCCAGACTGTGGAGATTACCATCCGCCAGCGGGGCATGATTTGCCGGGCTGAGGACACCTCTTTGGACATGAACGAGGCCCTTGACCATGTGATTGCCGCCCTGGGCCGCCAGATGCGCCGGAACAAGACCCGCCTGGAAAAAGCCAAAAAGGTGGACCCGGGCCTGACCTTCTCTGACGATTACTATGACGAGCCGGACGAGGAGCTCTCTGTGGCCCGCACCAAGCGCTTCGCCGTGAAGGTGATGACCCCAGAGGAGGCCATCATGCAGATGAACATGCTTGACCACGAGTTCTTTATGTTCCGGGACGACCAGAGCGGGGAGATTAACGTAGTGTACCGCCGCAAGACCGGGGACTATGGCCTGCTGGTTCCAGAAGAAAAGTGAGATTTTCCGCGCCTTGCTTAATGGGGACAGAAGGCCTGGTCGCCCAGGAGCTGAAAGAGCTGAGCTGTGAGAATGTCCAGGCTGAAAATGGGCGGGTGCTCTTTTCAGGCGGCTGGGACATTCTGGCCAGAGCCAACATAAACAGCCGCTATGCGGAGCGGATTGGCATCCTGATGGGGGAGTTCCCGGCCCGCAGCTTTGAGGAGCTCTTCCAGGGGGTGCGGGCCTTGCCCTGGGCAGAGTTTCTGCCCCAAAATGCCGCCTTTCCTGTAACAGGAAGCAGCCTGAACAGCCAGCTCCACAGCGTGCCGGACTGTCAGGCAATCACCAAAAAGGCGGTTGTGGAGGCCATGAAAGCCCGCTATGGGGGTACCTGGCTGGCTGAGGACGGCCCTGTGTACCGCATCCGATTCCGCATATTAAAAAATTTTGTAAGCATCACCATAGACGCCAGCGGGGCTGGGCTCCATAAACGGGGCTACCGGCCCGCTTCTGTTGCCGCACCCATGAAGGAGACCCTGGCAGCAGCTCTGGTCAAGCTGGCCCGCCTGCGGA
This sequence comes from uncultured Eubacteriales bacterium, assembly GCA_910580045.1. Lineage (GTDB taxonomy): Bacteria > Bacillota > Clostridia > Oscillospirales > Acutalibacteraceae > Acutalibacter. The sequence goes on along the minus strand of CAJTXF010000004.1, from coordinate 38,616 downwards.
GGGACGGCCACTTTGTTGACCCCTTCTGCGGCTCTGGCACGCTGCTGATTGAGGCCGCGACCTTGGCCATGAATATTGCCCCTGGTATTCACCGCAGGTTCGGGGCAGAGGCCTGGGGTGGTCAGGAGCCTGCCTGGCGTCAGGAGCGGGAACGGGCCAAGGATTTAGAGCGCCGGGACAGCGGCTTTCGAGGCGAGGGCTTTGACATTGACCCTGCCGCTGTGGAGCTGACCCTGGCCAATGCCCAGCGTGCCGGTGTGGGGGAACACCTGACTGCCTGTGTGCGGGATGTCCGGAGCTTCCGCAGGGAGGATGAATATGGCTGTGTTGTGTGCAACCCGCCCTATGGACAGCGCTTACTGGACCAGCGGGAAGCCGGAAAGCTGTACAGGGAGCTGGGCCGGGTGTTCCAGCCTGCCCGGGGGTGGAGCTACGGCATCATCACCCCAGAGGAGGATTTTGAGAAGCTCTTTGGCCGCAAGGCAGATAAGCGGCGCAAGCTGTATAACGGGATGATTCGGTGCCAGTTTTATCAGTACTTCAAAGGGGAGAAGGCAGGCCCTGCCGCCCGATAGGAGGATGCAATCCCATGAAAATCTTCCACTGGCCCAGAAGCAGTATAGAGACGCCCCGCCTTCTTCTCCGCCGTTGGGAGCGCCGGGACTTTGAGTCCTTTATCCCCATTATTTCTGACCCACTGGTGATGATTCCCGCAGGGTGCCGCCCCGCGGAGAATCTGCAGGCTGCTGCTGACGCCTTTGCCCGGGATTTGCGGAATGACGACTGCTACGCCATTGTACTCAAGTCCACGCATGAGGTGATTGGCCGGATTAAATATCAAACTGACCTGCGGCGTTTCCATGTTAACAGCCTCTCCGTGGGATATGAGCTTCGCCGGGACCAGTGGGGGCAGGGCTATATGACAGAGGCCCTGGGCGCTATGGTTTCCAATGCCTTTGAGAAGAAAAAAGTGGACGTGATGGCTGTCAGCCACTACGCTGACAATATGCGCTCCCAGCGGGTCATTGAGAAGTGCGGCTTTAAGCTGGAGGGGGTAGTTCCCTGGGCCAGTAAGCGCTGTGACGGCAAAATCTGTGACGATGTGTGCTATTCCATCCTGCGGGATGACTATTTTTCCTTTGCGAAAGCCTCTGCCAAGTCCCTGTAAATCCATACAAAAAGAGCCCTCGCTGTTGGCGGGGGCTCCTTTTATTACAAGTTGTAGAGTTCAGAATCAGACGTTGGCTTTCAGCCAGTTGACGTCCTCCTGCAGGCAGTCTATCCGGCTCTTGCCGTCATAGCTGGCCTCGCGCTCGACCACGTAAATCACGCCGTCGCGCTGGGCGTCAGCTGCGGCTTTTACAGCCTTCCAGTCCACAATGCCACTGCCAGTGGGAACATTCAGCTTGTCCCGCTCCTGCATCTTTGCGATGAACTCAGGGGGGAAGATGGGCTTGCCGTTCTCATCCAGCTCAAACTTGGGCCAAGCAGGAGGATTTTTCCGGGAGCTTGCCGGGTCGGGGCCAATCACCGCGCCGTTCTCTTTGATATGGATGGCGGCAATACGGCCCGCATGGGCGTTGATATACTCCACGGGGTTGATACCGGCAGCGGAAGCCCAGCCGCAGTCAATCTCAAAAGCGACGGTCTCCGGGTCGGTATTTTCCATAACCCAGTCGAACAGGTACTTATCCTGGTCCTTGTTGAACTCCTGGGTATGATTGTGATAGCCAATGGTAATGCCATACTTCTTGGCCTCAGCGCCCCACTTGTTCAGCTCGGCGGCCACCTCTTTGGCCTCATCCGCATCGCAGAAAGAGGTCATGGGGCAGGCAACATACTTCACGCCCAGCTGGGCCAGATAGGGCAGATGCTCACCCATCATCTCAAAGGGAACATGAGCGGAAACAGCCTTCACGCCAGCTTCCTCCAGGGCCTTCTTGATGTCCTCAACCGGTACATCTTTATAGTCCTGGGCAAACTCCACGCCAGCGTATCCCATCTCACCGGCCTTCTTGATTTTCTCCACAGCGGAGAGGGGGCAGTCATGGCCAAAGGAATACAATTGCAGATTGATATTTTCCATGCTGTTCTACCTCGCGTCGGCCTTAAAACTTGATGGCCTGGCCGGTCTTGGAAGACTGGTAGATAGCGTCCAGAATCTTGGTGACCACAAAGGCCTGGTCAGCGGTAACGAACAGCTCGCCCTCGCCGCGCAGAGCCTTGACCCAGATGTCATGCTCCTTGCTGAGCGGTGCGGGGCCCTGGCTGAAGCCGGGGATATAGCCGCGAATCTTGTCGCCGACCCAAGTGATGCTCTGCTCGTTGGCAACGATGTGGTTCAGGCGGACACGGCCCTCCAGGGTGTCCAGGCCGCCCTTGGTGCCGCACAGCAAAGTGTGAGCCTGGTTGTCGCAGCCAGCCTTCTCCGCCATGTTCAGCGCCCAGGAAGCGCGCAGGTTGATAACAGCGCCGTTCTTCATCTTAATCTGGCCTACAGCGGAATCCTCCACGTCATAGGTCTCGTTGTTCCAGTGGTCAGGGTCGCCCATCCAGTTGTTCTGGCCCTGTACATCGGGAGTGAGCAGGCGGCCCAGCTTCTCGAAGGAAGTGCCGACCACATAGTCCACGTCATAGTTGTTCATCAGGAACAGGGTGTTGTCCAGCGCATGGGTGCCGATGTCAATCAGGGGTCCGCCGCCCTGCTTGGACTTGTCGGTGAACACGCCCCAGGTGGGTACGCCGCGGCGGCGCAGATAAGTAGCCTCAGCATAGTAGATGTCGCCCAGCCAGCCGTCAGCAACAACCTTGCGGGCCACAGCGTTCTCATGGAAATGACGGTACTGATAGCCAATGGTCAGCATCTTGCCGGTGCGGTCCCGGGCGTCCAGCATCTTCTGGGCATCTTCGGGAGTGGCGGCCATGGGCTTCTCGCAGAGCACGTGCTTGCCGGCTTCCAGAGCGGCCACGGTGATTTCACAGTGGGCGATGTTGGGGGTCAGCACATGGACAGCGTCAATGGTGGGGTCAGCCAGCAGCTCATGATAGTCAGTGTAAACCTTGGCGTCAGGAGTGCCGTACTCTTTTGCGGCCTTCTCGGCGCGCTCGGGAATCAAATCACAGAAAGCGCACAAATCTACATGCTCAGTCTGCTGGGACATGCCGGGCAGATGCTTCTGGTTGGCGATGCCGCCGCAGCCAATAAAACCAATCTTTAATTTAGCCATGGGAATCATTCCTCCTATTATATATATGCTGCACTCGTTTCTAGCAGAAGAATGCCGCATATTGATTACGCTTCTATTGTACAGCAAGCAGAAGGAAATGTAAAGGGCTTTTTGTAGTTTTTATAAAATTATTTTGTGCGCCAGCCGAATTATTAGAGATATGGCTTCTCCCGCGGAAAAAACCTTTGGATAGTTTACATAAAACCAGTTTATGGGCAGTTTGCTTTAGAACATGCTTTGAAAAGGGCTTCTAAAGGCTTTGGTCTATGCGCAGATTCATTTCAAAGCGCTCGAAAAAGCCAATCAGCCGCCCCTCGCCGTCCCGGACAGGCTGCATATACAGGCGCTGGTTCCGGGCGTTCACGCCCACGAACATCTCCTTGCCGTCCAGTTTCATCTTCTCAAAAGCGGTCCTTATGCGCTCCCGGGAACTCTCCTTGTTATGACAGGAAAAAATGCTCTTGCCAATCAGGTCCCGGTACCCCCGTTCCTGATAGTAGTGGTATTGGGCATAGCGGTTCATATACCGGATGATAAAGCTGCTGTCCACAAACACCACGGGATAGGGGAGGCTGTCCAGAATCCCTCTGAGCATCACAAGCTCGTCCATAGCCGCCCCCATCAATACTGCCGGCCCCAGTAGACCATGTGCTTGGCGGGCTTGCCGCAGCAGGCGCACACATCGCTGATATGCTCCTCCTCAAAGGGGATGCACCTGCTCTTCACGCCGCCGGTCTCCTCTTTCAGCTTATCCTCACAGGCACTGTCCCCACACCACATGGCCTTGATGAACCCAGGCTTGTTCTGAGCAATGTCCAGGAACTCCTCATGGTTATGGGCTGTGAAGGTTTTGGACTCCAGGTTCTCCTGGGCCTTGTGGAGCATACTGTCGTGAATGACATCCAGCCCATCGGCCACCCGCTGCTCCAGACTGTCTAAGGGGACAAGGGTCTTTTCCCCAGTATCCCGGCGTACCACCACACACTGGCCCTGCTCAATGTCCTTGGGCCCAATTTCAATGCGCAGAGGCACGCCCTGCATCTCATACTGGGCGAACTTCCACCCAGGAGAGTTGTCGCTGCCGTCCAGCTTCACCCGGAAGTTTTCGCTGAGCCTGTCCCGCAGCTCCGCCGCCTTTTCCAAGACCCCGGGCTTGTGCTGGGCAATGGGCACAATCACCACCTGGATAGGGGCAATGCGGGGAGGAAGCACCAGGCCGTTGTCGTCCCCGTGCACCATAATCACCGCGCCGATCAGCCGGGTGCTCATGCCCCAGGAGGTCTGGAAGGGGGCGTGAAGCTGGTTGTCCCGGCCCGTAAAGGTGATGCCGAAAGCCTTGGCAAACCCGTCGCCGAAGAAGTGGGTGGTGCCCCCCTGGAGGGCCACGCCGTTGTGCATCATGGGCTCCAGGGTATAGGTGGCCTCAGCCCCGGCGAATTTCTCCTTCTCGGTCTTTTTGCCCACCACCGGAGGGATGGCCAGAGCGTCCCGGTAGACCTCCTCATACACCCCCAGCATCTTCAGGGTGAACTCCTCCGCCTCCTGGGCGGTCTCGTGCATGGTGTGGCCCTCCTGCCACAAAAACTCCATGCCCCGCAGGAAGGGCCGGGTGGTCTTCTCCCACCGCACCACAGAGCACCACTGGTTATACAGCTTGGGCAAGTCCCGGTAGGAGTGGATTTTTTTCTGATAGTGCTCGCAGAACAGCACCTCGCTGGTGGGGCGGATGTAGAGCTTTTCGCTGAGGGCCTCGCCGCCCCCCTGGGTGACCACCGCGCACTCCGGTGCAAATCCCTCAATGTGGTCCTTTTCCTTCTGCAAAAGGCTCTCGGGGATGAGCATGGGCATGGCCACATTCTGTACCCCCAGCTTCTTAAAGCGGGTGTCCATCTCCCGCTGGATGTTCTCCCAGATGGCGTAGCCGTAGGGCTCATATACAATGCAGCCCTTCACGCTGGAATAGTCGGCCAACTCAGCCTTTCTCACTACGTCCGTATACCATTGGGCAAAGTCCACGTCCATGGAGGTAATGTCCTCCACCTTTTTTTTCTGTTGTGCCATATCCATCGTCCTTTCCGATTGCTTACAATATCTTATCCATTATAGCGGCTGCAGGCCGGATTTGCAAGGAATTTGTGCAAAAAAGCCGGGCGGTGGACCTTTCAGAAATAATTTGAGATATGAAAAAAGCCCGGGCAGAAGCTCCGCCACGGGCTCAATGGTTCCCTATAACACGGGGCTCACTCCTGAGAGTGGTTCTCGATGTACTCTACCAGAGCGCCCACCGTCTTGATGTTTTCCACTTCCTCGTCGGGAATCTCCACCTCAAAGGTGTCCTCAATGGTCATCAGCAAATCCACCACGTCCAGTGAATCCGCGCCCAGGTCGTCCTCCAGCAGGGTATCCGCGGTGATGGTGCCCTCTTCCACGCTGAACTGCTCACTGAGAATGGCCTTCATTTTTTCCAATACCATCTTAACTGCCTCCTAAAAATTTGTTTTCGATTATTGGAATCATAAGTTATGGACAAACCCGGCGGCCCTATGGTATAATAGGGCGGCGCAAAACGCGCGGGAGCAAAATGTTCCGGGTGTCCCTTTGACTTTATTTTATTTGCTCACATCCACTTTGTCAACAGGATAACGAAAAAAATTTGCCAAACCAGTGAAAAAGAAGGAGTGGAAGCCCTTGAAACTACAAAAAGCGGCAGTAATCGGCCACCCCATTGGCCATACCATGTCCCCTTTTATACAAAAAAGACTGTTTGAGCTCTCCCATATCCCTATGGAGTATAGCGTTATAGATGTGCCGGATTTGGAGGAGGCCCTGCCTGTTCTGCGCAAATTGGACTGCTTTAATATCACAATACCCCACAAAAGCGCCATTATTCCCTATCTGGACAACATGAGTGAGCAGGCGGCGCTGTGCGGTTCTGTGAACACCGTGCGGGTGGAGGAGGGTCGGCTCTGGGGCTCCACCACCGATGGGGCAGGGTTTGCCCTGGCCTTGGCGTGCGAGGGTGTGGACCTTCCCGAGGATGTGGTGATTCTGGGCAATGGCGGGGCGGCAAAGGCCATTGCCTTTCAGATAGCCCAGCGCCCGGACTTTCAGCTTACTATTGTCCACCGGCAGGGCTCTTATGAGAAAGCGATGGCTTTGGCTGACCGCCTGGCTGACTATGCCCGGAGCCGGGGCGATAAAAGCTTTTGGATTCAGCTCATGAGCTACCAGGAGCTGGAGGAGGACAGCAGGAGCAGCCGTGGCTTGCTAATCAATACCACCAGCCTGGGCATGTATCCCCATACAGACGCCTGCCCGGTGAGCGATGCTGTTATCGCCAGGTTCAGCACGGTTTTTGACGCGGTGTACAATCCGGCCGATACCTTGCTGCTGCAAAGAGCCCGGAGGCAGGGTGTAAAGACAGTGGGCGGCATGGGCATGCTGGTGTGTCAGGCAGCGTATTCCCATAAGCTGTGGTATGGCAGTTCGTTTGAGCTGGCGGATTTGCGGCAGCTGACTGCGGATGCCCAGGCAGAGCTTCCGCGGATATTCGGGGGAGAGAAGCTATGAGCAGGGGGCAGGGGAACCTGATTCTGTGCGGCTTCATGGGCTGCGGCAAGACCAGCGTAGGCCGCCGGGCAGCCCGGCTTCTGGAGCGGGAGTTCTGTGACTTGGACCAGTACATTGAGGAAAAAGCAGGATTGACTGTCTCAGAGATTTTCGCCCAGTTTGGGGAAGCGGGCTTTCGGGAGCGGGAGGTCCAGGCTGTGTGGGAAGTGGCAGCCCGGCCTGGACTGATTATCGCCAGCGGCGGGGGGACCGTGCTGCGGGAGGGGAATGTCCGGGCTTTTCACGAGCAGGGAGGGGTAATCGTCTTCCTGGATGCGCCCTTGGCCGCTTTGCAGGAGCGGCTGAAAAACGACAAACGGCGTCCCCTGCTGCAGGTGCCCAACCGGCGGGAGGTAATTGCCCGGCTCCACGCGGAGCGGGAACCCCTCTACCGGGCTGCGGCGGACGTGACCATTGACGCGGGGGCGCCGCCCGTAACAGTAGCCCGGCGGGTGGCCAAGCTGGAGTGGCGGTAAAAACCTGCCTTCCGGCTGGGACTTGACTTTTTTCGAAAGAAGGAGTAGAATAGCTCCTGGACGCAAAAAATGATAAGGAGCGCCGCGATGGACACCATACGTACACAGCAGTTTTACTATACCTGCTTCAGCCTGCGATTTACCAGCGCGGGCTATTTTCCGTGGGGTGAACAGAGCGGCTGCGCGTCCCTGCGCCTGGGACTTTCAAGTTCGTTCCGGCAGTAAGCCGAAGGCGGGGGAGATGAATCTGCCCGGAATATCCGGGTGGTTTGCGGAGCCGTGGGGCTCCGCCTTTTTTATGCCTGCGGACAGAGCCCAGCGTCTGTGGAAAGCCAAATTCAGCGAAGTGAAGACAGAAAGGATGAATCCAAATGATTATTGTACTGAAACCCCAGCAGAACCAAGAGCAGATTGACAGCTTTGTTCAAAAGCTCACCAGCCGGTATGACGTGACCGTGAATACCTGGGTGGGCACCCACAGCACTGTACTGGGCCTTTTGGGCGATACCACTGCCATTGATGACGAGTACATTGCCGCCCAGGACGTGGTGGAGGCTGTCCGCCGGGTGCAGGAGCCCTACAAAAAGGCAAACCGCAAGTTCCATCCAGAGGATTCTGTTATCACCCTGCCGGGGGGGCAGACCATTGGCGGGGGGCGCTTGGCCCTGATTGCCGGCCCCTGCTCTGTGGAGAGTGAGGAGCAGATTTGCGGCGTGGCAGAGGCAGTGAAGGAATCCGGCGCCGCGTTTCTGCGGGGCGGCGCGTTCAAACCCCGCACCAGCCCCTATGCCTTCCAGGGCATGAAGTCCGAGGGCCTGGAGCTGCTCTCCAAGGCCAAGAAAAAGACCGGCCTGCCCATTGTCACGGAAATCATGAGCATTGAGCATCTCCCCCTGTTCGACGATGTGGATGTCATCCAGGTGGGGGCCCGGAATATGCAGAATTTTGAGCTGTTGAAGCGGCTGGGCCGGCTGGACAAGCCCATTCTGCTCAAACGGGGGTTGGCCAATACAGTGGAAGAGCTGCTCATGAGCGCTGAGTACATTATGGCCGAGGGCAACCAGCAGGTCATCCTATGCGAGCGGGGCATCCGCACCTATGAGACCATGACCCGGAACACCCTGGATATTTCCGCCGTGCCGGTTATCAAGCGGCTGTCCCATCTGCCTGTGATTGTGGACCCCAGCCACGCCAGCGGCGTCAGCTGGCTGATTGAGCCCCTGGCCATTGCCGCCGCAGCCATCGGCGCGGACGGATTGATTATCGAGGTACACAACGACCCGCCTCACGCCCTGTGCGACGGGGCCCAGTCCATTACCCCTGCCCAGTTTGACAGCCTGGCCAAGCGGGTCACCCAGGTATACGACATGGTGCAGGCCCTATGAAGATTATCATTGTAGGCCTGGGCCTGATTGGGGGCTCCATTGCCAAGGCCCTGAAACAGAACACCTCCCATCAGGTCCTGGGCATGGACACCAACCAGGACGCCCTGCTGGACGCCTGCTCCTGCGGGGCCATTGACGGCAAGGCGGATACCGCGGATTTACGCACGGCGGATATGGTCTATCTGTGCGTGTACCCAGAGGCGGCGCTGGCCTTTGCCCAAGAGCACGGCCCTGTGCTGAAGGAGGGCTGCCTCCTTACCGATACCTGCGGGGTGAAGGAGGAGCTCTGCGCGGGCATGGCGGAGCTGACTGGGGGGAACTATATCTTTGTGGCCGGACACCCCATGGCCGGGAAGGAGCGCAGCGGCTTCGGAGCCAGTGACCCCAGCATTTTTGTGGGGGCCTCCTATATTTTGGTGGACACTGGCGCGCCCGCTTGGGCCGTGGAGCAGGTGGAGGGGCTGGCAGGGGCCATGGGCTTTGGTCGCATTGTGCGCACCACCCCCGCCCGCCATGACCAGATGATTGCCTTTACCTCCCAGCTGCCCCATGCCCTGGCCTGCGCCTATGTGGCCAGCCCCCGCTGTGAGGAGCATCAGGGCTTCTCCGCGGGCAGTTACCGGGACGTGTCCCGGGTGGCAGCTATCAACGAGGTGCTCTGGAGCAGGCTCTTTTTGGACAACCGCAGGGCATTGGTTGAAGAACTGGATGAGCTGAACCGGAATCTGAAACGAATTCGGGACGCAGTGAGCCAAGGGGAGGAAGAGCAGCTTCGGGAACTGCTGCGGAAAGCGGCGGATACAAAACGCCGGGTAGGATAGCAAAGGCCCGCTTTCATAAAGAATCGCCCAACAGGAGGAACCTATGAAAATCGAAGTGAAAACGACAGCCCCCTACACTGTCACTGTGGAGCGGGGCGCGATAGACCGGGCCGGAAGCATCGTCCAAGGCTTGAAAAAGCCTGGGACCAAGCTCATGCTCATCAGCGACAGCAATGTGATGCCCCTCTACGGCCAGCGGGTGGAGGACTCCCTGAAAGCGGCGGGCTTCCCGGTGTTCCGGTTCACCTTTCCCGCTGGTGAGGAGAACAAGCAGCTGTCCACCATTATGGATATGTACCAGGCCCTGGCGGAGAACGGCTTTACCCGCACGGATATGGTAGTCACCCTGGGCGGCGGCGTGACCGGGGACATGGGCGGCTTTGCCGCCGCCACATTCCTACGGGGGATGGACTTTGTCCAGATTCCCACCAGTCTGGTGTCACAGGCGGATGCCAGCGTGGGGGGGAAGACCGGGGTGGATTTGCCCTTTGGCAAGAATCTGGTGGGTGCTTTCCACCAGCCCTCTGCCGTAATCACCGATTCGGACGCCCTCTCCACGCTGCCCCGCCGCTATTTCAACGACGGTCTGGGGGAGGTCATCAAGCACGGCTGTATCGCCGACCCGGTGCTGTTCCAGGCCTTGGAGCAGGGCGCGGCTCTGGACGATTTGGAGCAAGTAGTGGGCCGCTCTATTGCCATCAAGCGGGACTTTGTGGAGGCGGACACCCGGGATACCGGCCGCCGGATGATTCTCAACTTTGGCCACACCTGCGGCCACGCTTTGGAGAAGCTCCACGGCTTCCGGGGCCTGTCCCACGGGGAAGCAGTGGGCATCGGCATGGTGCTGGCCTGCCGGGCCGGGGAGAAGCTGGGCCTGACCCAGCCCGGCACCGGGGAGCGTATCGCCGGTGTGCTGGGGCAATACGGCCTGCCGGTGAAACCAGAGTTCCGCATGGAGGAAATTGTGGAGGCCACTGCCCTGGACAAGAAAAGCGATGGGGAGAGCCTGCGGTTCATTTTCATCAAAACCATTGGTGAGAGCTTTATCCAGCCCATCTCCCGGGCAGAGCTCCTTGCCGCCCTGCGATAAAGGAGGCGGAAGGTGAAGCGCATCCTTGTGGTGGACGACGACCTGCACATCGGCAACCTGCTGGAAGAGGTGCTGAGCAAGGCTGGCTATGGGGTGAGCAGGGCCTACTCGGGCACGGAAGCTCTGCTCTGCCTGGAAAGCGCGCCCCCGGATTTGGTGCTGCTGGACTTGATGCTCCCGGGCCTGTCCGGGGAGGAGCTGCTGCCCAAAATCGAGGGGGTTCCGGTCATTGTCCTCAGCGCCAAGGCCGGGCTGGACAGCAAGGTGGATTTGCTGTTAGGGGGCGCGGCGGACTATATCACCAAGCCCTTTGAGACCAAGGAGCTGCTGGCCCGGGTGGCGGTCCAGCTTCGAGGCGGGGCCGGGCGGGAGGCCAGCCGCCTGCGGTACGGGGGCCTGGTTTTGGATTTGGACACCCATATTGCCACAACCGAGGCAGGGGAAGCCCATCTGACCCCCACAGAGTATGCCATTCTGCGGCAGCTCATGCGAAGGCCGGGCCAGGTGGTCACCAAGTCCCAGCTGCTGGAGCAGATAGCCCTGGACACCCCGGACTGCACCGAGAGCTCGCTGAAAATGCACGTGAGCAACCTGCGAAAAAAGCTGCGGGCAGCGGGGGACAGGGACTATATTGAGGCAGTGTGGGGCATTGGCTTCAAGCTGGCGGAGCCGGATTAGTAAAAATCTTTACCATTTCTTTACCCTTTCCTTTACCGGTTTCTTTACCTTTTTGTTGTATACTGATGGCATCCCAACAGAAAGGAAGCGTGAACTATGGAATACATCCTGCAAACCAGTGCGCTGGGCAAAAACTACCGTGAATTCAAGGCGCTGGAAAACTTCAATATCTCTGTGCCCAAGGGGGCCATCTACGGCCTGGTGGGCAAGAACGGCGCGGGGAAGACCACCCTTCTGCGGCTTATCTGCGGCTTGCAGACCCCTTCTTACGGCACCTACAGTCTTTACGGCGTGAACAATGAGAGCCCGGACATCACCCGCTCCCGCCGCCGGATGGGGGCTGTGGTGGAGACTCCCTCCATCTACCTGGACATGACCGCTGAGAACAACCTCAAGCAGCAGTGCCGCATCCTGGGCCTGCCTGACTTCTCCTGCGTGCCGGAGCTGCTGGAGCTGGTGGGCCTGCCGGATACCGGGAAGAAGAAGGCCAGGAACTTCTCTCTTGGTATGCGCCAGCGGCTGGGCATTGCCGTGGCCCTGTGCGGCGACCCGGACTTTTTGGTGCTGGATGAGCCGGTCAACGGCCTGGACCCCCAGGGAATTGTGGAGATTCGGGAGCTGATTCTCAAGCTGAACCGGGAGCGGGACATTACGGTCCTGATTTCCAGCCACATTTTGGAGGAGCTCCACAAGCTGGCCACCCACTATGGCTTCATTGACTCTGGCCGGATGCTTCGGGAAATCAGCGCCGAGGAGCTGGAGGCCACCTGCCGCAAGTGCGTGCGGGCCGATGTGTCTGACACCCAGACCGCTGCCCTGGTGCTGGACGAGATGGGCTTGGAGTATAAAATCCTGGAGAATAAACAGGTGGACATTTACGACGCGGTGAACGTCTCCAAGCTGGTCACGGCCCTGACCGACCGGGGCTGCGAGGTGTACACGGTGCAGAACCACGACGAGAGCCTGGAGAGCTACTTCCTCAGCCTGGTAGGCACCGGCAAAGGGAGGGAGCGCCATGCGTAAGCTGCTTTCCGCCAACTTTTACGCCATGTTCCGCTCTAAACGCTTCTGGCTGGGCCTGTTCATGGTGGCCGCGATGGCGGTGTACATGGTGGTGGACATCAACAAAATGAAACGGCTGGCCGGGGAGCTGGATGATGGCGTCTTTCAGTCCGCCATTTTACTGTTTATTTTGCTGCCTGCCCTGGGAGCCCTGTTCATCAACACTGATTACCACGACGGCACCATCCGCAACAAGCTCACCGTGGGCCATACCCGCGCCAGGATATATCTCTCCAACCTGGTCACCAACTGCGCGGTGGGCGTGATTTATATCACTGCCTATGAGATTATCTACCTGCTGGTGGGATTCCCCTTTTTGGGGAGCCTCTCCCAGCCTCAGGCGTTCTTAATCAAGCTGGGGATGCTGCTTCTGGTGCTTCTGTCCCTTACGGCAATCTTCACCCTGCTTGCCACGATGATTACCAACCGCTCGGTGCTGCTGTACTGCGCCCTGCTGGGCATGGGGCTGGTTTTGGCCGCCCAGATGGTCAACGCTCGACTGGCCGGCCCGGAGATGGTGGACGACTACGGCGGGGTGAGCTTCACCACCAACGAGGACGGCACCGTAACCACCCAGTATTTGGACAAGGACGGCAACCCCATCAAGCCGGAGGACATCCCCCGGGTGCCCAACCCCTCGTATGTGAAGGAGCCCATGCGCAGCTTTCTGCGCACCGTGAACAGCATCCAGCCCGGGGGGCAGCTGGTGGAGATTTTGGAGGACGGCCATGAGGAGCCGGACGGCTCCAAGCCCCAGACCCCATACTGGCAGCTGGCGGCCTATGCCCTGGCCATGAGCCTGGCCTTCACCGGAGCGGGAATCCTGCTGTTCCGGCGCAAGGACTTGAAGTAGGGGGGCGGCAGAATGATTCATCTGTTACACGGGAACTTTTACTCCCTGCTCCGCTCCAAGCGCTTCTGGATTGTGACAGTCCTGCTGACAGTTGGCGCGGCTTGGGACGCAATGGCCCAGCGGAGAATGGCCGCTTTTGACGGCGGGGCCCTGATTGACAACACCATTATCAACTGCGCGGCCTGGCAGTTCATCCTTCTGCCCTGCCTGTGCGGCCTGTTTATCAATACAGACTACCACGATGGCACCATCCGCTGCAAGCTCACGGTAGGCCGCAGCCGGACAGCGGTGTATCTCAGCAACTTCATCACGGTCTACGCCATGGAGCTGTTCTTTATGGCCCTGTCCGTGTCCGCGGTGCTGATTGCGGGCGCGGGACTCACCATCGGGAACCCCGGGAACGTGGTTTTGCGGCTGGGCGTGCTTCTGATGCTGTTTCTGGCCCTCACCGCCATCTGCGTGTTTGTGGCCATGCTCATCACCAACCGCTCTGCCCTGGTCATTTGCGCCATGGTGGGCCTGAGCCTGATGTTCGGCGGGCAGGCTATCTGCCTGGCGCTGGAAAGTCCCAAAGTGATTCCGAATTACGGCAGCGTGACCATGACCACCAACGAGGACGGGGAGCAGACCATGCAGTACCTGGATAAGGAGGGCAACCCCATCTCAGCGGACGACATTCCCATGATTCCCAACCCCAGCTATATTGACGAGCCCTTCCAGTCCATTCTCCGCACCGCCAACAATATCCAGCCCGGCGGGCAGCTGTGGGAGATTCTGTGGGACGGACACCGGGTATTCAGTGATGACGGCACCCAGGTGGAGACCATAGAATATACGCCCCGCTGGCAGCTGGCCCTGTACTCCACCGCCGTGACGCTGCTCTTTTTGGGGCTGGGCCTGGCGCTGTTCCGGCGCAAGGATTTGAAGTAGAGGTGCTTATGTGGAGGCTGATTGTATCGAACTGCGTGGTGCTGCTGCGGTCCCGGCGGCTGTGGGCAGGGGCGGGCTTTGAGGTGTTTTACATCGGCATAAACCTGCTCATAGGCCGGTTTGCGTGGGACAGAGGCAGCGCCATTGACCAAAGCCTGCTGGAATACATGAGCGTGGGTGCCCTGCTGGTGCCGGTCGTCTGCGCCCTGACCCTCAACACAGACTACCAGGAAGGTACCATACGGAACAAGTTTATCGCTGGGCACAAGAGGCCCGTGATTTATCTGTCGAACCTGGCGGTCAGCTGGCTTACCTGCCTTTTTTACAGCGCCCTGCACATAAGCCTGGCTCTTGGCGGCGGGCTGCTGCTGGGCGGGCACATTGCGGAGGAGCCGGGACGGCTTCTTCTGCGGCTCCTGACAGGTCTGGCGGTTCTGTTTGCTATCGCCTCTCTGGCGGTGGTGCTGGCCACGCTGATGACCCACCGCTCCGTGCTGGTGGTGATGATATTCCTTATTGCCGCCCTGCTGAACGGGGCAACGATTCTGGAGAATCTGCTGGCAGAGCCGGAGACGGTGTCGGCGTTCCAGGATATGAAGTTAGAAATGGAACTGGAGAAGGACAGCCAGGGGAACAATGTGCTGCGGTACTACGATGAAGAGGGCAGGCCCATAGACCCGGCCCGGCTGGTCGAGAAGCGCTCCAATCCCCGGTATATCCGTGAGCCCCTGCGGGGGCTGCTTCAGGCAGCGAATGATTTGCTTCCGGGCGGGCAGCTTCTGCAGGTAATGGGTGCTGGAGAGGTCCGCCTACCCCTGGAAATTGTGGCCGCTTTAGCCCTGGGCTTTTCTGCGGCGGCCACAGGCGCGGGCCTGCTGGCCTTTCGCCGGAAGGACTTGAAATAGGCATGTAACCTGGAAGGAGGAAAAACATGAGAAATTTGCTTTCCGCCCATTTTGCCCGACTCTGGCGCTCCGGCTGGTTCTGGGTGGGCGCCCTGGTCATGATTTGGTTCTCTTGGATAGGAGTTGATTCTACCCGTAACATGCTAAACTATGGGGAACCGGCCTCTGTGCTGGACTTCACCCTGTTCTACGTCCAGCCCTTGTCCATTGCCCTGCCCGTGTTCGCCGCCGTCTTCCTGAACGGGGACTACTATTACGGCACCATCCGCAACAAGCTGGCCACAGGCCGCAGCCGGACAGCAATCTATCTGGCTGACCTGGTGCTAATCTTCCTTGTGGGGCTCATTTACAGCCTGGCGTTCCTCTCCATCAACCTGGGCCTGGGCCTCTCCCTGGCGGGCGCTCCCCAGACGGATTTCCTGCCCAGCTGGGAGGATATCCTCCAGGGCCTGCCTGTGAGCCTGGCGGTCGCCTTGGGCATTGCGGCCCTGTCCGTACTGCTGGCAAGGCTTGTCACCCATCGCACGGTGCCCCTGACCGCGCTGCTCCTGGGGATGCTGCTGACCTTCGCCGCCCAGTGGATTGATCAGATTCTGCTTATCCCCACAGAGCTGCCTGTCTATGATGAGGCCATCCTTATGGTAGACGACAGCGGCGAGCCGGTGAAGGGCTACCGAAAGGACGGGGTGGACTACACTCCCGAGGACTGTCCCAAGGAGCCCAACCCGAACTGCGTTGGGGAGCCCATCCACGCCCTGCTCACCTTTGCCCAGAATTTCAGCCCCATGGGCCAGGCGTACCAGCTGAGCAGAAACAGCGTGGGCACCCTGTCCGCATCGCCCGCCCCGCCCGGGGTGCTTGCCGCCTTTGCCCTGGGGTTCACGACAGTGGCAACTGGTACAGGCCTGCTGGTGTTCCGCCGCAAAGACTTGAAATAGGAGCTTGAAAGGAGGAGGTAAAATGCGGAATCTGCTCTCTGCCAATTTCTCCCGGCTCTGGCACTCGGTCTGGTTCTGGCTGTGCGGGCTGGGAATGCTGGGCTACACCCTGTGGGAGGTCTCCCAGCTCTATGCGTTCCGGGCCCACGCTCTGACTGTCTGGGAAGTGGAGCGTGCCGACTTTGCCACGCCCCGGGTGGGGGACTGCTCCCTTCTGCTGCTGATAGCCATGGCTGTTTTGTGTCCCTTGTTTCTCAACAGTGACTATCACGATGGGACGATCCGCAACAAGCTGGTGGTGGGTCGCACCCGGGCACAGGTCTACCTGGCCAACTACCTGACCATGCTGGCGGCGGCCCTGCTCTATACCCTGCTGTATGAGGCTGTCCTGCTGCTTGCCATTGGTTTTACTGTTCCGGAGAACCTCTGGAACGCCCAGGCAGTCACCATAAAGCTAGTGGGGCTCATGCCGTTTATCTTCTCCGTGGCCGCGCTGTTCACCCTGCTGGGGCAGCTGGTTCGCTCCCGGGGGGTGACGGTCCTGTCCATCCTTCTTGTGGTCCTGCTCTTGTGGCTGCCCCGCCAGCAGTTTGATCGTCTGTGTGAGCCGGAGGAGAAAACGCTTCTGGGCGGCGCGGAGGTATTCGTGGAGGTGGATGAAACGGGAGAGCCCCACCAGTTCTATTGGCGGGACGGGCAGAGAATCGCCGAGGAGGATTTGGAGACAGTCCCCAACCCCCGGTATCTTGCGGCCCCCCTGCGGACGGTGTACACCTTCCTGCTGAACTTTCTCCCGGGCGGGCAGGCTTTCCAGCTCAGTGACAGTATCGATGTGGAGGGTGGCTCGGGACCGCTGATGGCGGCATACGGGCTGCTGCTCTCCATGCTGGCCACCGGCGCGGGTCTCCTGGCCTTCCGGCGGATGGACCTGAAATAAAACCCGAAAGGGGGGAAGCCCATGGAAGTTCTGCCATGGATTCTGCTGGGGGCGGCGGTTTTGACTGCCGCCCTTCTGGGGGTGAAAATACACCTGATGCGCAGGGCGGCAGAGGAAATCGCCCGGGGCTTTGCCGACAGGCTCACAACAGACACCAACACCCTCATTGACATCTCCACCCGGGACCGGGCCATGCGCTCCCTGGCCTCCCGCATCAACCGGGAGCTGCGCCGGCTGCGCTCCCAACGCCGCCGGTATCAGCAGGGGGACTTGGAGCTGAAAGCCGCAGTCACCAATATTTCCCACGATTTGCGCACGCCCCTCACCGCCATCTGTGGCTATTTGGAGCTGCTGGAGCAGGAGGACAAGTCCCCCCAGGCGGCGGAGTACCTGGCCATTATCAGCGGCCGCACAGAGCTTCTTCGCCATCTGACCGAGGAGCTGTTCCGCTACTGCGTGGTACTCTCAGATTCCAGCGGCATGGCGGCAGAGGAGTTAAGCCTCAACTCCGCGCTGGAGGCCAGCCTGGCGGCCTTCTATGCTGACCTTACCGCCCGGGGCATCCAGCCCGTTGTATGTATGCCAGAGGAGCACATCATCCGCAGGCTGGACCGGGCAGCGCTCTCCCGGGTGTTTTCCAACCTGCTGAGCAATGCTGTAAAATACAGTGATGGTGATTTAGAGGTGGAGCTGACTCCAGAGGGCCGAATCACCTTTGCCAACCGCTGCCGCAGTCTGACAGGCCTGGAGGCGGAAAAGCTCTTTGATAGGTTCTACACTGTGGAGGCGGCCAGAAAATCCACTGGCCTGGGCCTGTCCATTGCCCGGGCCCTGGCTGAGCGCATGGGAGGTGAGCTCACAGCCGCGCTGAAAGAGCAGCGCCTGGTGCTGACAGCCTATTTCCCGGAGTGAACACGCCCAGGAAAATGAAACCCCCGCAGCTAAAACAGCTGCGGGGTTTTTGCTTTTGTACGTAAGGCTTACAGCCTGCCGGTATAGCGCATGAACGCCATGGTGAACTGGGCAATCTGCGCGCGGGTGGCGTAGCCCTTGGGGTTCAGCGTGTTGTTCCCTGTGCCGCTGATAATGCCGTTCTCCGTGGCCCAGAGCATGGCATCCCAGGCATAGTTGCTCACAGCCCAGCTGTCATAATAGGGCAGGCGGTTTTCGCTGTGGCCGGGCTTACCTGCGTACTGCCAAAGGATGGTCACCAGCTGTTCCCGGGTAATGGGGTTATCCGGCCCAAAATTACCGCTGGAGTAACCGGCGACAATGCCCTCTGCCTTGGCCCAGCAAATCTGTTTGTAATACCAGGACTGAGGCGACACATCATTGAAGGGCTTGCCCGGCGCGCCGCTGGTGGGCGTATAGGGGCATCCCGCCGCCTGCCAAAGCACTGTGACCAGCATGGCCCGGGTGGCCCGGGTGTTGGGGGAGTACCGCTCAGAGGACATGCCGTTCATAAAGACCTCGTCCAGGCAGTAATGCACAGCGTCATGGTACCAGGCGTTGGGGTTCAGGTCCTGGAACCGCCGCAGGGGACAGTCATAGTTGTGGTCGCAGCTTGAATAGCCAGGGTTGGGAATCACTTCAAACACGGCGTGGATGGAGTGGTTCTCCTGCAAATCGGTGAAGGTAAAGCGGGTCAGCTTGGGGCAGTGGTCGCCGTCAATAATCAGCTCAGCCACCTGATAGCCTCTGCTGGGCCGGGCAGTGAAGGTAATGCTGCTGCCCCGCTCCATGGTAATGATTCCGCTGTTGCCCTCACTGGATACCAGTGAGCCGCCGCTGGTGCTGGAGACCTCAATCTCAATGGGGGATTCCTTCCAAATCGCGTACAGCGCGGTGTTGCGGCTGATAGGCACCCTGGTCCCGGCAGAGAGCTGCTCACCCCGGGCCGTGCCCACAGCCCAGCGGTAGAAGCTCTTGCCGTCCGGGGCTTCGAACTGGCACTCCGGCAGGGCATAGTCCTCACCTAAAGGCGCAAGGTCATCTTCCATTTTGCCGAAGCCCGCCCCAGGCTCAAAGCTAATCTTAAAGCCCCAGCGGGCGTACAGGGTGTGGTCAGCGGCAGTCTGCACCGTGGTCTCACCGGCCACGACCCGCTCGCCCCCGGAGGCCGCTGTATACCAGCCCATAAAGGTGTGGCCGGGCCAGGTGGCGTTGGTGGGCAGGTTCATGTATTTCTCGCCATAGGTGAACTTCTTGGGCTCACTGCTGCCGGTGGTGCCGTTATAGTCAAAGCTGACAGTATACTGCTTGGCAGCCCACTGAGCGTACAGCTGCAGGGGCGGCTCACCAACCACTTCCGAGCCTGCGATTATCTTGTTGCCGCCAGTGGTTTCGGTATACCAGCCCAAAAAGTCATATCCGTCTCTGGTGGGCTGAGGCAGGATGGGCCATTTATTGTTCTCGCCGGTGCTGCTGACCAAAATGGTGTCCGAGGCGTTGGCAGGCAGCTTGCCGCCGTTCACATTCAGCTTTACAGAGTTGGCAGGCACCCAACTGGCGTATACAGTCATGTCCTGGTCAAGTAAAGTGTATTTGTCCACAGGATTCCCGCCGGCAGTCCATCCCGCAAACCGGTAACCGCTGCGGGTGGGATTGGTGGTGGGCAGCAGGTTGATGACTTTGGCGTTGTGCTCCGCCTCCTTGGGGGGATAGGGATTGGGGGAGGGGGCAGGGGTATAGTTCAGGTTAAAGGTAAGGGTATGCTTGGCAGGCTGCCATTTGGCGTACAAAGTGTGGTCCTTAATCACAGAATCCCAGGAGTTCACAGTGGGCTCGGCAGAGGGAACCACCATGTTGCCCTCATTATCTTTTGTGGCGTTCTTGGCCCAGCCCAAAAAGACATAGCCGTCTATTTCCGGGGCCGGGAGCTTCGCCTGGCCATAGTACGCCTTGCCCGGCTCAGGGCTGGGAGTAGGCGTGGGCGTAGCAGAGGCACTCCGGGTGGTGGGGGCAGAGGACGTGTCCGAGCCGGAGGAAGTAGTCCCCCCGCCTTTGGGCTTATCATACAGCACATATTTCACCGCGTCCTTGGGCGTGGTAAGCTCACTGCCGTAGTTGAGAGCCACAATAAAGACATCTTCGTTCTTTTTCCATTGGGCGTAGAGGGTGTGGTTGCTGGCGGTAGCTACGGGTGTTCCGGAGCTCACTTTATTTGCGCTTGTCGCAGTTTTGGCAGTGGCCCAACCATCAAAGGTGTAGCCAACTGGCCATACCTCATCTTTTGAGGGAGTGGTAGCGGCATCACCATAGTTTTCTCCAAAGGTGACCGTTTTTGTTCCTGGCGCTGCCGGGGCTGGGCTGGGCGTTATCACAATGGTATCTTTATCATTCTGAGGATAGTTGTAGTCAAAACTAATGGTGTATGTGATGGGCTCCCATTTGGCCTTTAGTTTTGTGGGGGAATCCTTGCCAGCAGTTGTATCTTTATCAATGGCAGCATCATCATGGTTTATATCCAACCACCCGCTGAAAGTATATCCATCCCGTTTAGGCTGTGAAATTGTGTTATATGCTGCGCCGTGGGCGAGTTTTACCTCAGCGGTGTTCTTCCCATCAGAGAAAGTTCCATTATCGGCATCAAGCGTCAGGGTGTACTCAATCGGCTTCCAACCAGCATATAGGGTAGTGTTTGTACTAATGGCAGAATTATCTTTTATTGGGGTTCCATTTGCACTTGCGTTGGAATACCATCCCATAAAGATATAGCCATCACGGACAATATGTTCTTCTGAGTCTGTTACTTTTGGCAGTGTTCCGCAGGAGGTGTCGCTGCCATTGTCAAGAGAAAGTGTGAGGGTGATTTTATTCGCGTATATAGCTTTCTTATCATCTTCAATACTTTGATATAAAGTTTGGCATTTGTTGACATCAAAATTACCGCCGTTAGGCTCCAATATAAGTTTCACTGTCGGCACCGGCGTAGGCGTAGGCGTAGGCGTAGTACTTGGAGGAGCTCCTGCCACCCCCGGCACGGCCACAGAGAGCACCAGGCTTACGCTTAGAATAAGACTCAATATTTTTTTGAACATTTTGGGTCCCCTTCCATTCTGCAGTAATAGATGAATCCATTATATCCCACACGGACAGGAAAGTCAACCCAACAACAGAAAGCGGCGGTGGGAATTTTTTCCATCCCGCCGCCGCTTTTCCTTATTCCCTTGCCAAAAGCCCGTCAATATACTGCCTGGCCGCCCGGGCAGAGCGGCTGCTGCGGGAGAGGGCAAAGCGCTCTGCCCCGGCGCACAGCTCCTCCTCCGGCAGTTTCAGGCCGCTCTCCGCCGCCAGCCGCCGGACAATGTTCAGGTACGTGGCCTTGTCCGGCCGGGAGAAGGTCACCCGCAGGCCGAACCGCTCAGACAGGGACACGATTTCCTGCATGGCGTCCCGCCGGTGGATTTCGTCCCCCTCCCGGTCCGAGAACTTCTCCTTCACCAGATGGCGGCGGTTGCTGGTGGCGTAGATGACCACATTCCGGCTCTTGGCCGAGACCGAGCCCTCCAGCATGGCCTTCAGCGCGCTGAAATCATCGTCGTCCTTCTGGAAGCTCAAATCATCGATAAAGATGATGAATTTCAGGGGGTTCCGGTTCAGCTCGTCCAGCACCCCGGGCAGCAGGTGGAGCTGCTCCTTGCGCACCTCCAGAATGCGCAGGCCCTCCTGCCACAGCTCGTTGACCACAGCCTTCACGGTAGAGGACTTGCCGGTTCCCGCGTCCCCGGTCAGGAGCATATTGGCCGCGGGCTTGCCCTCCAGCAGAGCCCGGGTGTTGCCCAGAATCAGCTCTTTTTCCCGCTCATAGTCCACCAAATCCGACAGGCGGATAGTATCCGGGCTGCGCACCGGGGTGATTTTTCCCTCCGGGCTCAGGCAGAACATGGGGCACCGGGCGAAAATGCCATAGCCGTATTGGCTCACCTTCTTGGCCCGCTCAGCGTACTCGTTGGTCAGGTTGATTTTCCGCACCTCATACTTGGCCATCTGCATGTTTACATTGGCTTCGCTCAGCAGCCGGTCCGCGTCCAAAGCGGCCACGGCGCTGAGGGTCTCCAGGTCCAGCATGGCCCCGTCCAGCAGCAGCTTGTCCGGCGTCCGGCCAGAGCACATGGCCCGGATATAGGGGTTGTCGCTGTCAAACACCAAATCCCGGGTGTATTCGCTGAGGCTGACATACCCCGCCTTGTACAGCCGGGAGAGGAACTCCCCATATAGGGGCACAAAGCGTTCTGCGCCGCTCCCGGCGTTTTCCAGGCAACGGGTCAGGGCCCGGAGCACCGGGTCGTCCAGCAGGGGGCGGAACACAGTCATGGCCCGGAGATGCAGGGCCAGTTTCGGCAATTTTTTTCCCATTAGTTCAACACCGCCCCCTTCGCGCCGCTGGATACCAGGGCTGCATACCGCCGCAGGTACCCGCTCAGCTCTTTTTGTTTGGGTGTAAAGCCCGCCATCCGGGCGTCCAGCTCCTCCTGGGGAATGTTCAGCGTAATGCTGTTGCTGGGGATATCAATGCGGATGGGGTCCCCCTCCTGCACCACGCCGATAGGCCCGCCGCTGGCCGCCTCTGGGGAGATATGACCCACGCAGGCACCCCGGGTGGCCCCGCTGAACCGCCCGTCTGTAATCAGCGCCACAGAATTGCCCAGCCCCATGCCCATAATGGCGGAGGTGGGGTTCAGCATCTCCCGCATTCCGGGGCCGCCCTTGGGTCCCTCATAGCGGATAACCACCACGTCGCCTGGGTTGATTTTCCCGGCGTTGATAGCGGCCTGGGCGTCCTCCTCGCACTCGAACACCCGGGCTGGGCCCTCATGCACCAGCATTTCCTCCGCCACGGCAGAGCGCTTGACCACGCTGCCCTCTGGGGCCAGGTTGCCCTTGAGCACGGCAATGCCGCCAGTCTGGCTGTAGGGGTTCTCAATGGGCCGAATGACCTCTGGGTTCAGGTTGGGTGTGCTGGCGATATTTTCTCCCACGGTTTTCCCGGTGACGGTCACGCACTGGGTATGGAGCAGACCCTTCTTGTTCAGCTCGTGCATAATGGCGTAAACCCCGCCTGCCTCGTCCAAGTCCTCCACATAAGTACGCCCGGCAGGGGCCAGATGGCACAGGTTGGGGGTCTTCTCGCTCATGGCGTTGGCGATGTCCAGGTCAATGTCAATGCCGCACTCATGGGCAATGGCGGGCAGATGCAGCATGGAGTTGGTGGAGCAGCCCAGGGCCATGTCCACAGTCAGGGCGTTCAGGAAGGCCTCCCGGCTCATAATATCCCGGGGCCGGATGTCCTTTTTCAGCATCTCCATCACCGCCATGCCAGCGTGCTTGGCCAGCTCGACGCGGGCGGAGTACACGGCAGGGATGGTGCCGTTGCCCCGCAGGCCCATGCCCAGCACCTCCGTGAGGCAGTTCATGGAGTTGGCAGTGTACATGCCGGAGCAGGAGCCGCAGCTGGGACAGGTTTTGCACTCATACTCCCGCAGCTTTTCCTCGGAAATTTTTCCGGCATTATAAGCGCCCACTGCCTCTGAGATAGAGGAGAAGCTGGTCTTCTGCCCGTCCACATGACCGGCAAGCATAGGTCCGCCGCTGACAAATACCGTGGGCAGGTTGAGCCGTGCGGCGGCCATCAGCAGGCCGGGGACGTTCTTGTCGCAGTTGGGCACCATCACCAGGGCGTCAAAGCCGTGGGCCAGGGCCATGGCCTCTGTAGAGTCCGCAATCAAATCCCGGGTCACCAGGGAGTACTTCATGCCCACATGGCCCATGGCAATGCCGTCGCAGACAGCAATCGCGGGGAACACAATGGGGGTCCCCCCGGCCATGGCCACGCCCAGCTTTACCGCGTCCACAATTTTGTCGATGTTCATGTGCCCGGGCACAATCTCGTTATAGGAGCTGACCACGCCCACCAGGGGCCGGGCAATCTCCTCCTCGGTCAGCCCCAGGGCATGGTACAGGGCCCGGTGGGGGGCGTTCTGGGGGGTCAGCTTGATGTTGTCGCTTACCATAATCATTCTCCTTGGGTAAAAAGTACCGGGCAGGGCAGGGGCCCTGCCCGGATTGCTCAATCTTCGTCTATTTCCAGTTCCTGCACGTGCATACCTGCAATGCCCAGCTGCTGGAACAGCTTTGCCACGTCCGGTATGGAATCCTCCTCCAGGGCTGTGCCGATAAGCAGGGTGGCTGTGCTCTCCATAAGCCCGTCCCCGCCCCAGAAGGACACTATCACCGGGCAGGCGTCCGGGTAGTGGAGTACCAGATAGCAGCTCTCCTCCAGGCTTTCCCCGGCCCAGGCTTGGGACACGGTAAGAATGCTGGACGCGGCCAGGGTCTCGGCCCCCTGCTGGGAGTTCAGAATGGTGGGCATGGACTGGAACATCCTGCGCTCCAAGAACTTCCGCAGCCTGGGGGAGAAATCCTCCATGTCCACCTCCGCTGTGTCCATCAGCAGCGGCAGCGCGTCCTCTGAGAGGGTAATCAGGTAGGCGCTCTCCGGCTCCGATAGGTTCGAGCGCATCAGGGGAATTATCACCTCGCCCAGGTGGTCAGAGCCGCCCATCAGCTCAAAATACTCCGGTGAGCGGAGCATTTCCTCCAGCAGCCCCGCCAGCTCCAGGCTGTGCTCATAGAGCGCCGCGCCGTCCAGGGCGGCGTGCTTATCGACGTTGTCCCTCAGCACTCTGCTTTCCGGGGAAGCGGCGTCCCTTTCGATAATCTCTTTGGTTATGAACTGGCACCCGCCCAGACCCAGCACCAGGCACAGGGCAAGGGCCAGGCTCAAAAATCTTTTCATGGCTTCTTCTCCATCAGGCTGATGTCCCAGGTCTCCGGTTCCGGCTTCTCCTGGGTCCTTTCCAACATGTTGGAAAACAGCTTTTGCAGCCGCATGGCGTCCGGAGGAATCTCTCCCAGCCGGTACTCAATAGAGGCCAGCTGGTTCTCCTTGACCTGGTAGCCAGCAGGCGTAAAATACAGGGTCCGCTTGTCTGCCAGCCCGAAGCCGTTGTCCCCGTCCATCATAAAGCGGAACAGGTTCTTGGCGATGTAGGCGTTTATCTCCTCTGCGTTTTCGCTTCCAGTGAAAGGGGCAGGCTTGTGAGCGGCGAACCTCTCCCGCAGTTCCAGCAGGGAGAGGGGTGTGCCCTGTTCATCAAAGAAGATGCCGTCCGTGGTGGGGTCCATCATCACCCATTTTTCCAGCTCCGAATCATAGATTTCCGCCACCACATGGTTGTCCATGTCATAGGGGGAGTAGGGCATAATGGATACCCGCCGGGCATAGATGCCCAGGGCCAGGCAGCATTCGGTGAGGATAATGGATTTGTTCCGGCAGTTGATGCCGTTTTCAGGTCTGTCGAGACTGTAGTCCAGCAGCGCCAGAGAGTTCATGGGCACATGGTTGTCATAATCGGACTTATGCTTCAGCCTGGGCGACATCCAATGCAGAAGACGTTCCGCCCGCTGGAAAGCAGTGCCCTCCCCGGCGATTTGCTCAATATGGTATTTCTCCATCAGGGTTTTGTACTCCGGGCAGTCAAAAACATAGGAGATGCTCTCCTGCTTCCCAGAGCTGAATGCCTGGTTGTTAAAGAGAATGCCGCTGTAGATGTCAAACAGCTGGCGATGGGTTTCAAGAGCCTCTTGTTCTGTCATGCCAGAGCCCCCTTAGTTGTTAATCAGCTTATCCTCATCGCTCCAGCTGTACAGCTTGCGGATGTCCTCGCCCACCACCTCGGAGGGGTGCTCAGAGGCCAGCTTGCGCATGGCGTTAAAGTGCACCTGGCTGCCCGCGTCAGACATATCCAGCAGGAAGTCCTTGGCAAAGGTGCCGTCCTGGATGTTCTTGAGAATCTGCTTCATGGCCTTCTTGGTGTCTTCGGTGATAATCTTCGGCCCGGTGATGTAGTCGCCGTACTCAGCGGTATTGGAGATGGAATAGCGCATTCCGGCAAAGCCGCTCTGATAAATCAGGTCCACAATCAGCTTCATCTCGTGGATGCACTCAAAATAGGCGTTGCGGGGGTCATAGCCCGCCTCCACCAGAGTCTCATAGCCCGCCTGCATCAGGGCGCACACGCCGCCGCACAGCACGGCCTGCTCGCCGAACAGGTCAGTTTCAGTCTCGGTGCGGAAGGTGGTCTCCAGAACACCAGCGCGAGCGCCTCCAATGCCCAGAGCATAGGCCAGTCCGATGTCCCAGGCGTCGCCGGTGGCGTCCTGCTCCACGGCAATCAGGCAGGGCACGCCCTTGCTGGCCTGGTACTCGCTGCGCACCGTGTGGCCAGGGCCCTTGGGGGCAATCATAATCACGTTCACGTTCTTGGGGGGCTTGATGCACCCAAAGTGGATGTTGAAGCCATGGGCAAAGGCCAGGGTCTTGCCCTCAGTCAGGTTGGGCTCGATGCTCTCCTTGTAGAGCTTGGCCTGCTTCTCGTCGTTAATCAAAATCATGATGATGTCCGCGGCCTTGGCGGCCTCAGCGGAGGTCATGACCTTCAGGCCCTGGCTCTCAGCCTTATGCCAGCTCTTGCTGCCCTCATACAGGCCCACAATCACGCTGACGCCGCTGTCCTTCAGGTTCAGGGCATGGGCATGGCCCTGGGAGCCGTAGCCGATGATAGCCACTGTCTTGCCGCTGAGCCGCTGAAGGTCACAATCCTGCTGATAGAAAATTCTTGCCATGATAAAACCCTCTTTTCAAAAATTTATGTGATACCTTTCGGTATGCCAGCAAATAACGATTATTGTAACAAAGAACTCCAAAAAACACTGACAGCATTTATTGGTTCCGCAGATTCGCCCAGCTCTGTGGCGTCCTCCTGGAACCAAGCCAGAGATTGGCGTAAGTTTTCCCGAACCTGGGTTAAATCCTCCAGGCAGACATATCGCTTCAAGTGCGCCTGCTTTTCCAAAGGGATATATTGGAGCTTATTCTGAGGTCCGCCCCAGGGGATTGCGTCGTATTCTGTGAGAAGTAAGGAAGCGTGGGTTTCGTATAAAGTATGCAGAACAGGATATAGCTTAAAATAATCCTGCCGCAGCAGATATTTGGCGCTCATTGCGAAATGATACAGATAGGTGCGCGCCAGCCGGTCCCGGTCCGCCCGCCAGAGCTCCCCGGCAGGACTGTTATAACAAAGACTTTTCACAGCTTCGCGCCGGTCAAAAAGAATATGTTCCTCTTTCAGTCCTGTATAGTGGATGCGGCACATGGGGTCGTCAGTCTGCTCCTGATTCAGCAAAAACAAATCAAAATGAGAGAGGCTGCTGGGCGTTCGGATGAGATATCCGTTATTATGGATCGCCCCGCTGTTGAAATCTTCCTCCCAGCGCAGGACTATACCCGCACAGACTTTTTTCAAAATACTCTCAGCCAAATCATCTGCATGGGAAAAACAGCTGCCGTCTATCAGTAGCACCAGGTCGACATCCGAGAGCGCGTCGTCCAGTCCCCTGCTGATGGAGCCAAATTTCCAGGCCCCCAGAATGGCCGACTCCTTTTGAGCCAGGACCATATAGTCCGTCAATATCTTTTCCAGTTCGGCGTTCATCCTGACCTCCTGTCGTTCTCGCTTCTCCAGCGCGGGGGGTACCGCAAAAAGTAATAGTCGTTCCCCTCCATATACCGGGTTTTCACAAACCCATGCCGCAGGTAGAACCGCTGGGCACCAATGTTGTCCTTATGCACCCCCAGGGCAATGGGCCGGGGCCCAAAGTCCTGATAACAGCGGGCAATGGCCATATCCAAGGCCTGGCCGCCGATTCCCCGGCCCCGGTACCGGTTGTCCAGCACAAAGCCCATCAGCCGGTAAAAAGGCTCTTCTGCCATTTCCGGCGGGTCGGTCTCCCAGGGGATGGCCTCCCCCAGCAAAAGGAAGCCCACGCACTTGCCCTCCCACAGAATCAGGAAGGTGTGGCCCAGACAGCCATGCTCCAGGCCCCACTGGGTCAATTCCCAGATGGCGTCCGCCGAATCCACAAAATCCTCGCTGATATCCTCCCGCCGGACGGCCTGTGCCTGGGGGAGGTTTTCCTCTGTCAAAAGCTCCAAACACAGAGAGGGCATGGTACTAGCTGTATTGGAGCACCACCGTGCCGGGCTCCGTGTCAGGGGTGATGTCAATGGAGTTCCCCTCCGCCTTCCGCCAGTTCCCGCACAGGGCCAGGAAATCCTCCACAGGCCCCAGCACGTCAAAGCCAAAGTCCGGGGAGCGGTAGTGCATGGGAATCACCACCCTGGGCGCCGTGGCCTCTACAATCTCCATGGCCTCCTTGGGCCCTACAGTGTAATATCCGCCTACAGGAATGAGCATAGCGTCCACGCCCCGGAGGGCTTCTATGACCTCCGGCGAAGGCATACAGCCAATGTCCCCCATATGGGCGATTCGTACGCTGCCATCGCTGAGCACATGGATGCTGTTGGGCCCTCGCTTCTCTCCTTGGCAGTCATCGTGGAAAGAGGGATAGCTCTGAACGTCTATTTCGCTCTCTCCGCCAGTGAGGGTGACGCCCTCCCGATAGTTGTGGTCGTGGTGCTCGTGGCTGCAGAGAGCCATCTGGGCCTGCTCGTGAATATCCCGCAGCCCGGGCACACTGCCAGGCGCAAAGGAATCAATTATGATTTTGCTCGTGGCGCATTCTGCCCGGAAGCAGGAGTGGCCCAGCCAGGTTAATTTTATCATAGGTACCCGTCCCTTCTATGTGAAGATGATAGTTGCAAAGGTGTGCCGTAAATCGTGAAACCGAATCAATAGATTTCCGTGCGCCTCTCCATGGGGGTGCTGCCCTTTTCCAGGGAGATAATGCCTGTCCGGCAGATTTCCAGCACAGTGTAGTCCTGCATCACATCAATAAAGGCATCAATATGCCGGGAGCCGCCCACCATCTGCATGACGACTGACTCCCTGGTATAGTCCACGATTTTGGCCCCAAAGGCCTCGGCCGCGGCATGGACGTCACTGCGGAACTCCGGCAGGTTGCGGACCTTCAGCAGCAGCAGTTCGCAAGTAATGGACTCCGCCTCGTCCAGCTCCAAAATGGAGATGACCACCGGCAGCTTGTAGAGCTGGTCAATCAGCTGGTTCTTTTCCCGGCCGCCGCCCTCTGAGGCAATGGTGATTCGAGACTTGTCCGTGGACTCTGTGACGCTGACGCTCAGGCTCTTGATGTTGAACCGCCGCCGCCGGAACATGCTGGTCACCCGGTTCAGCACGCCGAACTCGTTTTTCACCAGAATCGCCAAAGTAAAACCAGTCATCTCAATCACCTACCTTTACAATCATGTCATCCATGCTTCCGCCAGGGGGCAGCATGGGCAGGACGAATTCGTCCTTATCAATAAGGCACTCTACCAGATACACACCCTCACAGGCAAAAGCGGTCTGCAAAGCCGCTTCCAGCTCTTCCAAGGTGGTGACCCGCTGGCCGTCCGCGCCGAAAGCCCTGCTCAGGGCCACAAAGTCTGTCTGCCTGTCCAAAATAGTGTTGGAATAGTGCTTGTTGAAGAACAGGGTCTGCCACTGGCGGACCATACCCAGAACCCCGTTGTTCATCAGCAGAATCACCAGGGGGATATGCTCATGGACCGCGGTGGCCAGCTCGTTCAGACACATGCCAAAGCTGCCGTCCCCAGTGATAAGCACCCCGTGCTTCCCAGTGGCAATCTGAGCCCCAATGGCAGCCCCCAGGCCAAAGCCCATGGTGCCCAGGCCGCCGCTGGAAATAAACCGCCGCGCCTCCTTGAACTCCAGGTTCTGGGCAGCCCACATCTGGTGCTGGCCCACATCTGTGGCCACTGGCAGGGTGCCGCCGGTAAAGCGGTTCAGAATCTGGATGGCGTTGCGGGGGGTCATGCCCTCCCGATGGTCCAGGGACCAGTGCTCGTCATTGCGCAGCTGGTCCACTGCCAGGTTCCAGGCAGCGTGCTCGTGGGGCTCAACAAAGGGGAGGAGCTTCCGCAGAGTCTCCTTCATGTCCCCCCGCAGGGAGTGGGTGGCTGGAATATTCTTGGAGAGCTCTGCTCCGTCAATATCAATGTGAATAATTTTGGCCTTGGTGGCAAACTTCTCCCTATCACCTGTGACCCGGTCGTTAAAACGCACACCCAGGGCAATGATGCAGTCCGCGTGGTGCATGGCCATGGAAGAGGCGAAGTGGCCGTGCATGCCCTGCATTCCCAAAAACCGGGAGTGCTGGCTGGGCACGCCGGAGATACCCATAAAGGAGCAGCCCATGGGGGCGTTGATTTTGTCAGAGAGGGCAAGCAGCTCCTCTTCCGCTCCAGAAGCAATCAGGCCGCCCCCAAAGTAGATATAGGGCTTGTGGGCAGCATTGATGCAGGCAGCCGCCTCCCGGATGCGTACTTCCTTGGCAGGAAATCTCTCCTCCGCCTGCACAGGGGGCTGGGGCTCATACTCACATTCGGCAATCTGGATGTTCTTGGGCACATCCACCAGCACTGGGCCCGGCCGGTCTGAGACAGCCAGCCGAAAGGCCTCCCGGATGGTATCCGCCAGCTCCTCCACAGAGCCCACAATGTAGTTATGCTTGGTAATGGGCAAAGTAATGCCTGTAATATCAATTTCCTGGAAGCTGTCCGTACCCAGCTGAGGGCCGGGCACATTGCCAGTAATGGCAACCAGGGGCACAGAGTCCAGATAGGCGGTGGCAATGCCCGTGACCAGGTTGGTGGCCCCTGGGCCGCTGGTGGCAATCACTACCCCCGGCTTGCCGCTGGCCCGGGCATAGCCGTCAGCGGCGTGGGCCGCGCCCTGCTCGTGGGCAGTGAGCACATGCCGCAGCTCGTCCCGGTACTTATAAAGGGAGTCGTACACATTGATAATCTGTCCGCCAGGGTAGCCGAACACCACGTCCACACCCTGCTCGATGATGGTCCTCACAATAATATCCGCGCCGCAAAGCCTCATGGGCGTTCACCTCCTGTATAGTCTTCCGCCAGAATAGAGTAAAGGGCCTCGTCATGGATGCCGGAGTTGTCCCAGCCCCTCTGGCGCAGGGTGGCCTCATACTGCATCCCGCATTTTTTCATCACGTCCCCGGAGTGGGGATTGGCCACATTGTGCCGGGAGTCAATGCGCAGGTATCCCTCGCTGAACAGGTAATCAATCACAGCGGCAAGGGCCTCGCTCATAATGCCCTGATGCCACCACTCCCTGCCCAGGCAGTAGCCGATATGGGCCTGCCGGGCCCGGTCGTTCTGCTGCACCACGCTGATGCTGCCGATGGGCTCCTCCAGCTCCTTGAGCTCAATAGCCCAGTTGTAGTAGTTGCCATTCTCATACTGGCTGACCCAGTTCTCCAGGATGCCCAGGGTCACCTGCTCGTCCTTATGAGGCGGCCATGTGAGGAAGCGGGTGACCTCCGAATCCTTGGCCCAGTTCTCATACATATCCACAGCGTCGTCCAGGGTAAAGGGCCGAAGCATCAGCCGGCCGGTTTCCAGAACCATGGTCCCGGAGTTTTTCAGCGGTCCCTGGTCAGCTGCCGCCTCTTTTTTCCTGCCCAGCTTGGACAAAATCACTCCGCTCAAAGCGCCTGCGGCAATCCAGGCCAGGCTGCGTGCCAGTTTATTCATGATACAGTCCTCCTTCTAGTCTATTGTGATGGTTGAGAAACGAATCCGGCTCTGTGCCCCATATAAGCCGGAGCAGCTGCTCTATGCTTGGCTCATAGCCCTGGGTGGTGTCAATATGATAAGCAGGCGCGTCCAGCCGGGGCTCTTCATAGGGAGACACCACTGGTGTCTCTCCCCGGCGGGCCATGTCAACGCCCTTGTCCCCATGGAAGTACTCCCGCCTGGAATCTGCCAGCCCTCGCTGCAAAAAGCGCTCCAAAGCTATTTGGGGGCCGCCCGGGCAAATACCCTGGCAAAGGTGCTCTTTCCAGATTCGGGCCTGCCTGTCACAATAAAAAGATAGGGCTTTTCCATACCGCCTCGTTGCCTTAGAACCTGTATTCACAGTGGATAGACGGTGATTTTCCTGCCCTCTGACGAAAAATCCCTCGCTCCTGCGCTATCACTTACTATGAATACAGCTTCTCACTTTTCTCCAATCCGCTCTATTTTTGGCCCTGTCAGCACCATGTCCAGGTGTGTTCCGCAGGTACCGCCGTCTCCAAACCCAAAGTGGCAGCTGGACAGAATGCTCTCGTCCACGCCAATCAGCCCTGTTGAATCCATATTTGAGAGGCCTTGGCCCAGCTCCACACCAGCAGCACTGCGCACCCTCAGGGCCGCGTTGTCCTCATATTGGGCCATCTCCGCAATCTTGCCATACACCAGCTCCGGCGGGGTGGCCAGCCCCTGGGGCCAGGGAAGCGGCGGTAATGTCCAAGCGGAGGAAAACATACTTGGCCGCAACACCCTCAGGCTTCCCAAAGGGGGAGAAGAAGCGGTTGGCTCTTTGGGTGATAAAGCTGTCCAGTGACAGGGCAGCCACAACCAAATCCTCAGCGCCCAGGGCCCGAAGCCGCTCTAAGTCCGCCGCAAAATCCTCCTGGTACTGGATTACCTCTGCCTGGAAGCCTCCGCCGGACATAATGGCGTCTGCCAACCCTCTCTGGGCCCTGTCCGTGACAAAAACCACATGGCATCCAGCTCCGCACCCTGTCCACATTCTGAAATTACCCATCAGCCCCATTGCAGCGCCCTTTCTTATACCAGCTTGAAGCCGTTCTGGGTAAGGGCATTGGCAATCTCCTGTACGTGCTGGTAATTCTTTGTCTCCATGCCGATTTTCAGATAGCACCCGTTGATGCTCTCAATCTCCCCGGCCCGCTCGTACTGGACGCTGGTCACATTGCCGCCCTGTTCGGCGATAATGCGGGAAACCGTCTGGAGCTGGCCGGGCTTGTCAATCAGCTCAATGACCAGAGAGCTGGAGCGGCCGGACTTCATCAGGCCCCGCTCAATCACCCGGGAGAGGATGGTCACGTCAATATTGCCGCCGGAGACCAGGCTGACCACCCGCTTGCCTGCCACAGGGAACTTGCTGAACATGGCCGCCGCCACGGATACAGCGCCCGCGCCCTCTGCAATCATCTTCTGCTTTTCGATAAGGGCCAGAATGGCAGAGGAAATTTCGTCCTCCGTGACCAGGGCAATGTCGTCCACATACCGCTGGACCAGTTCAAAGGTGTGCTCCCCAGGCTGTTTGACAGCAATGCCGTCTGCAATGGTAGAGACATTGTCCAGGCACCCCACAGAGCCCGCCCGGACAGAGTTGAACATGCTGGGCGCTCCCGCTGCCTGGACCCCGTATACCTTGATAGAGGGGTTCATGGACTTAATGGCGCAGGCCACGCCGGAAATCAGCCCGCCCCCGCCAATGGGGACAATCACAGCGTCAATATCATTGATTTCCTGGACGATTTCCAGGCCAATGGTGCCCTGGCCGGCAATGACATCTTCATCGTCAAAGGGATGCACAAAGGTATATCCCTTTTCCTCCCGCAGCTGCAGGGCCCGGTTATAGGCGTCGTCATAGACCCCATCCACAAGACACACCTTGGCGCCGTATTTTTTCGTGGCCTCTATCTTGGAGATAGGCGCGCTGTCCGGCAGGCAAATCACAGATTCCACCCCAGCGCGGGCAGCGGCCAGCGCGACGCCCTGGGCGTGGTTGCCCGCTGAGCAGGCAATCACGCCCCTTGCCTTCTCCTCAGGGGACAGCATGGAGATTTTATATCCTGAGCCCCGCAGCTTAAAGGAGCCTGTCTTCTGCAGGCATTCAGGCTTTAAGTAGAGGGAGCAGTCCTCCGTGATGCCCTCAGTGTGGACAATGGAGGTGGGGCGGATGATATTTTTAAGAACCACCGAGGCGTGAAAAATTTTGTCGATAGTAAGCATATGGTTTTCCCCAATCTGAAAAACTCCCGGCGTATCTACACAAATAAGAATCATGCACCCATCAAACAATTTGAAGGGTGCAATTTCAAGGCTGGGATAATTCAAAAACTTTGGCAATGTAAAGCAGCGGTCTGTTTTTTCAGTATATCACCAGGGGGCTGATTTGTCAAGTGCCGGGAACCATTGGAACGACTGGCTCCCTGTGCCAGTCTACAGGGTGTCCTTGCGGAAAATGTCCAGGGTATGGTGAGAATATCCCACCAGCTCCGGGCGCTCACATACAGCCTGATGGTACTTTAGGTAGATATCGAAGGTCTCCTTGTCCATAGCGTCAACCGTGTCCCGCATATAGTTGGTGAAGCCGTCCGCAGCCACAAAGTGCAGCTGGCTCACCGGCAGCTTGGCCCGGAGGGCGTCAATATCCTCCTTGCGGTGCAGGGCGAACAGGTCGCTGGGCTCAGAGAAGGCCGCGAAGGTGACAGGGTCCAGCATTTTCTTTTCCATCAGGCTGTGGATATATCCTCTGATAAAGCCATAGCAGAGAATGCTGGGGTCAGCCATGCAGTAGGCGGCGAAGATAACGCCCCCGGACTTTGTCACCCGAACTGCCTCGCTGAGAGCCTGCTCCTTGTCCTCCTGGGTGAACAGATGGTACATAGGGCCCAGCAGCAGGGTGATGTCATACCCGGAGAAGCCCTCCAAGTTCCGGGCGTCCCCCTGGGTGACCTGGATATCCTCCCCAGGCTGGGTGTTCTGCCGAAAGATTTCAATGTTGCTCTCAATCAGCTCTACCGCGTCTACTTGATATCCCTGCCGGGCCAGGGTATGGCTGTACCGGCCTGTGCCAGCGCCAATTTCCAGCACCCGCATTCCTGGGCGGAGATACTTCTCCACATACCCCATGGTGGTGAGAAACTCCACCTGACCGTGCTGGGAGAGCAGGCGGCTGTCTTCATCGTAGCTGCCGTAATGCTGGGCTAAAATCTCCTTTGTCTCCATATTTATCCCTCCAATCAAAATTGAGCCAACAAAAAAGCAGTGCCAACCGGGAAGACCCAGTCTGCACTGCTCTGCTTTCTGTGGGGAACGCTTATCCGCCTAAAAGTCTATACAGCAACGCAGACCTACCGGAAGTCCATACGGTAGGCCATACATAGGCAGTATACTGTTTTGCGGCGAAGATAAGCATAACGCAAAGCTCCTCTGGTTTGTTGGTTTTCCGAATTATACCACTGATTGGTGCGGGTGTCAAGGATTTTTTCGGGTAACAGGCCCCGTGCCAAAGAGGGAAACAGCGGGCTCAGCCGAAGGGCCTGTCCCCAGTCAGCTCCTTCAAATCCGCTGTGTCAAAGCCTTTGAACAGCCTCTCCGCCCGCTCCAGGGCCTGCCCATACAGCTCAAAAGCGCTCTCCTCCCGAACGTCTCCTGACTCGGTTGTCCAGGCGGAGTGGGAATCGTTGGCATAGTCCGGTTCCGAATCCTCAGTGATGGGAACCAGATGGGAGGTCACATACCCTGGCCTGCCCCGCTCCAGCCGCTCAAAGAGCATCCGTTTCAGCCCAGAGCGGTCCGTGGTGGCAGAGAAGATAAACCGGGCGTTTTTCGTGGCCCGGAACAGCTCCTCCTCTGCCACGTCTGTCCCATATATGCTGAACAGCACCTCCCGGTACAGGCAGGCAATCTTCCGCTGTACCCCCTCGTTCTTAGGGAAGCAGCTCACCAGCTTCACCTCGGAGGGCAGCTGGCCGGTCTTCCACCGCAGGACAATGGTGTCTAAGCTGGCCTCAATGCCGCAGTGCATGGTGCTGGTGTTCTCCCAGGGCCGCTCCTCCGCCAGCGCTTTTGCCCGGGCGTTCACATAGGGGTGAACCGTGGAGTCCAAAGCGTAGTGGCACAAAAAACCCAGCACATAAGAGCGGTAAGTATTATCCTGGTGCTGGGCCAAAAAGTCCCGCATGGCGGCCAGGGTCAGGGAGGGCTGGGTCCTGTGCAGGGCAGAGCCGAATTTCTGTAAATTGTCCGTCTCCTTCTTGACCGCTGCCTGGATATACCGGTGGCAGAACAGGAAATCCGGGCCCTGGGCGCCCCAGGCGTAGGCTGCAGGCTCCAGCTCAGTCAAATGCAAACGTTCCCGCACCTCTTGCGCGAACTGGTAATGAGTCAAACAGGCGGGCATAGCACGGCCTCCTTCTAAAATAGTAAGTACCAGAACAGGGCGGTCTCCGGGTTGTGGAAGTTCCGGTAAAACAGGGTATTGACTCCTCCCAGCTGGAACCCCTGCCGTTGATAAAACCGGCAGGCCAGCAGGTTGTTGTCCTGGGTCTCCAATGCCAGGCCGGAGAGCTCCCGCTCCTTGGCCCAGTCTTTGGCCTTTTCTATGAGAGCGGAGCCCACGCCCCGGCCCCGGCAGTCCCGGGCCACACAGATGTCCTCAATAAAGCAGTAGCCGTTCCAGTCCGCTTTCAAGACCAGCTGTCCCACGCATTGGCCGTCCAGATAGGCCAAATAGGCTGCTTTGTCCAGCACATCCATGTGCTGGGTGAAGAAATCTTCACTGTCATCTTCATAGGTTTTGGGATAGGGCTCTGGGAACAGCTCCTCCGTAAAGCTCCACTGTCCGTGACGCAGGCATGGGATTAGCCTGCCAATTACGTCAAAGGCCTGGTTTGCCCGGTTCACATCCCGGAAATTCTCCCGGCTCAGCGGGACGATAGTCAGCGAATCCACCATAGCAGTCTCCTTCCGGCGCAGAAAGCGCCTCCTGTATCCAGGGAAAGGCCAGCAGCAAATCCCGGGGCAGAGGGGCCACAATCACCCGGCGGAACCCCAATGGCTTACAGGCCAGCTCCAACGAGCGGCAGTGCAGGGCCTGCCGGGGAATCCGCTCCAGGCTGCCCCCATACAAATCGTCCCCAGCCAAGGGATGGCCTATCTGGGCCATATGCACCCGGATTTGGTGGGTACGCCCAGTGACAATCTGCACCGCCAGCAAAGTGTGCCCCTCCCGGCGCTCCAAAGCCCGCCAGTGGGTCAGCGCAGGCAGAAACCCAGGGCCCGCCCCGCAGACCCGGCGGATTTTGCTCTCCTCCTCCAGGCCGATGGCTGCCTTAACCGAGCCGCTTCCAAACAGCGCCCCTTCGCACACCGCCAGGTACTGCTTTGCTGTCTGAGCGCCTGCTGCGATTTTGTGCTTGGCTAAGGGGAGCACCCCGCTGGTGTCCTTATCCAGCCGGTACATGGGCCGCGCCGGGCAGTCCTGCCCAGTGAGCCGGTAATACTCCCGCAGAGCTGTGACCAAATCGTCCCTATCATGGCCGGGGGAGGGATGTACAGGCATGACAGGAGGCTTGGCAGCGATGAGGAAGTCTTCATCCTCGTAAAGAATCGGGAAGGAGAGCTGATATCCGGCAGGCGGGGCAGTGATTGGGCGGGTCTGCTCATGGAGCCGAAGGGTGAGCAAATCCCCCCGGGCCAGAATCCGGCTGGCCCGCACCGGTTCTCCGTTCAGAAGCACAGAGCCCTGAAACTTCACAGCTGCCCAGCTCCGGGCAGAGAGGCCCAGCTCCCGGCGCGCATAGGCGCTGACAGGCTTCCCCTCCCAGCCGTTCGGCACCTGGTAGGACAGCTCCCGCATCAGCTGTCCCGCCCAGCCAGCTTTTGGGCCAAGTCCCGAAGAAAAGCGCCATCCCCAGGGAAGCTGTCCAGCGCGGCCAGGGCCTCCGCCGTGTACTGCTCCACCAGCTGCTGGGCTGCGTCCACCCCCAGCAGGCTCACATAATTCCGCTTGTCATGGGCAGAGTCCATGCCGGTGTTCTTGCCCAGCTTCTGGGCGTCCCCCAGCACATCCAGAATGTCGTCCCGAATCTGGAAGGCCATCCCGACTCCAGCGGCAAAACGCTTGGCGGCGGAGAGGGCTTCCTCTCCTGCTCCGGCGGCAATGCAGCCCATCTGGCAGGCCGCCTGAATCAGCGCCACGGTTTTGCCCTCATCCATGGTCCGCAGCAGAGGCAGGTCCACGTCCTTGCCGTCCGCGCTTAAATCAATACACTGTCCGCCCACCATACCCTGATATCCCGCCAACCCGGCCAGGCATCCGGCAGCCTTGGCGGCCTTTGCTGAATCCGGATGGGTGAATATTACAGAGAAGGCCTGGGTCAGAAGCCCGTCCCCGGCCAGCAGGGCCATGGCCTCCCCATACACCTTGTGGCAGGTGGGCCGTCCCCGGCGGAGTTCATCGTCATCCATACAGGGCAAATCGTCGTGAATCAGAG
Organism: uncultured Eubacteriales bacterium; assembly: GCA_910580045.1. Classification (GTDB taxonomy): domain Bacteria; phylum Bacillota; class Clostridia; order Oscillospirales; family Acutalibacteraceae; genus Acutalibacter. The sequence goes on along the minus strand of CAJTXF010000004.1, from coordinate 561 downwards.
AGTAGGTGTGGACCATCTCTACAGCGCAGGCAAAGGGGAGAGCCTCCTGCCAAATCCCCCCGCAGAGCCGGGCAAAGGCTAAGGCCAGCACTGGGCGGATGCGCTTTCCCCCAGCAAGAAGGCTGTAGCGCATGGCCTCAGTGACAGCCAGCGGACCGCTGAACCGGGGCAAAGCCTGTTCCAGGGCAGACTCAATGGTGGCGACGTATTCAGTCATGGGAGGCCTCCTCGGGCTGAAGGGAGGAGAGCTCGCTGATTTTAAGCTCAGCCCGGTCCAGGGTGTTATAGCAGAGGGCAGAGAGCTTGGCGCCCTCCTCAAACAGGGCCATAGCCTCCTCCAAGGGGGCCTCGCCGGAATCCAGCCGGGCCACAATCTCCTGTAATCTCACCATAGCGTCTTCAAATTTCAGTTTCTTCGCGGGCATAGCCAAAGTCCTTTCTGTATCCAATCTGTTTTTCTTGCTGCCGGAGCCAGTCCTCCCGCAGAATCAGCCAGGCTGTCTTAGGGAACCACTGATTAAATCACGCCTGGCGGCTTGGCACGCATCTCGCTTGCACTTT